>JBNLEN010000003.1:0-93581 GCA_050304975.1 Polyangiaceae bacterium | reverse complement strand
CGACATCGATTGCGTGATCTCCTACGCGGCCGTGCCCGACCGCCCGACACCTCCATCGGCGAGCGCCGTCGCTGACAGTCTGGGTATTACGGGCGCGCAGTGCTGGGGCATCGACGTTGCCTGCGCAAGCTCTCTCGTGCAGCTCGCAACTGCGAGCGCCTTGGTCGACTCAGGACAAGCGAAACATGTGCTCCTAACGCAGTCGCACCTCATGCTGCGTGCATTTCCGTTAATGCACCCTGCGTCACCGTGCCTAGGTGATGCCAGCACTGCTTTGGTGGTGAGCAAACAGGGCAAGTGGCCTATCTTGGCGAGCTACATACAGACGCACGGCGAGCACTACCGTTCGGTAACCTGGGTACGAGAAAAGGACCCAGGAGAGATGGACCCCGGCGATACGCCTTGGTGGAACGCGGGCGGCGCGTTTCGCGTGGGGTCGTTGGACTTGAACGGCGCAAAAGTGCTCCAGAGGGACACCGTGGCGTTCGGTGCGCAAACGATTCGCCAGGTAGTCGAGCGCGCTGGTTTGCAGCTGGATCAGATCGGACTGCTCGCTTGCGCCCAACCCCGAGGCTGGGTTCCCCAGGCTATCCTACAGGTGCTTGGCTTGCCGGAGGAGCGCGCCACCAGCATCTATGCCACCCGGGCTCATCTAGGCGCCAGTGGCTGCATTGCCAACCTGGATCATGCCTATCGAACGGGTCGCACACGGGAGAGCCAATTCGCTGCCCTGTATGCTCAAGGCGCCGGATTCACGCGTGCGGGAGTGGTCCTGCGGTTGCTCTAGAGCCTCACCCGGCTTCAGCAGCGGCTGGCTCTTCATCGTCACTTCCGCCGATCGGGGTGGTGAAGTCAAACATGTAAAGAAAGCCAATGCCGAAGCCGGTGGTTGTCACCCCGGGCGAGACGGGGGCGACCGGAGGAAACAGACCGTAGGTTGCGGAACGGCCATTGGACATCTGGTAGAACGAGCCGTAGATGTCGAAAGTCTTGATCGGACTGTAGGTGTATCCAACTGACCACTGCATCCCGCTGAGCCCGTTGGTAGTACAGGGGAACCCGCCTACGGTTGTACAGCGGCCTTCGTTCGCAACACCAAGCGAACCCCATACAGTGTGCTCGTCGAAACGCTGCTGGACAGCTCCGTACACGGCCTCGCGCTGGTAGCCATTGACGGCCCCAGGAACGGTGTCGTCGGTACGATACGTCAGGCGCTCGAGTATCAGAGCCAGCCTCGTGTTCGTGGGAAACGTGTACCACGCGACGATTTCATGCCCATCGTCATTGGAGGTTGGGTTCGTGAACGTCCCACCGGGAGAGCCGCCGACCCAGTTGGCCCCGAAATAGTCCAAATGCTGTTCGAAAGCGTAGTTCACGACCAGCGACTCCCATTCATAGCTGAGCAGTGCGGACCACAAGATGGGATTGATGGAGGGGTCGAACTCTTCGCGAGTGCGCCCTTCGTTGAGCGAAATCGCCAAACGTGCGGACAGCCCCATCCACTTGGGTGACCAGTACTGAATGCTGTTACCTTGGCGACGATTGAACGCCGCATCGGGGCGAGCCGTGGCACGACCGTTTTGCGTGGTGGTGCCTGGAATATTGAAGCCCGGGTTGCCCGTGAGGGTATTGTCGAACGGGTTCAGTCCACGTAGCGCACCAACGAATAACGTCGGATGTTTGTACGGCGTGTCCCAATTACCAAAGAATAGCGTCCCGTAGGTGCTCTTGATCCCAACAGCACTGTTACGCGATGCCCACGCCGACGCGAGGATGTGAGGATTACCGTCCGGGGTGATCGCATTCTCAACCTGGAAGAAAGCGCTGAAGTCTTCGCCCAGATACCACTCGCCTCGAAAGCCGATGTTGGACGTGCCAGAAGTCATACGGAAACGCTGGGGCAGCGCCTCGGCCGCGTAGTTTTCCGCGGGGACCTGAGTCGCCCCACCGGTGGCTGCAGATAGCCCTTCGGGGGTGCCCCCGCCGGTACGGAAGTTGTCAACGAACGGCAAGACACTGCCGTAGACGCTCAGCTTGCCCTGCTCTTCAGCGGCCGCGGTGCCACAGAAAAGAAGCGCACCGAACAGTACAAGTAGCGCACGGGATTTCATGGTTCTCTCCTCAGTCGGGGCGTGGTGGTCCCCTATCAACCCGGTCGTGAGGTGGACCGGGGTCGTACCCTCCCCTCACCCGAATCGTGAAGGGCTTGGTGCTTTGGGCAGTCCGATAATGTCCTAATCTCATGCCTGACGGCTACTGGGCAACGCAGTTTTCCTGCATGACCTCCCAAATCGCTTGTCCGGTAGCGACGGAGCCCTCGGTCGTCGGGTGAATGCCGTCCGAGGTGTATTCGTCATGGCCATTCCATACGTCGCGCAGATCTAGCCAATAGCACTTGGGCATGGTCAGCTCGTCACAGATAGCCTTCATTTTGGGGCGCATCTCATCCAAGCACGACTTGAGTGACGCGAAGTTGGCACCCACTGGATCCGGGTAAAAAAAGTAGACAACCTTCTCGGTGCCGTTCTCTGCCATCGTGTCAAACAGTGCCTCGGCAGCGCCAAGCGCTGCTGTCCCGTTGTTGTTGATCAGGCAGTCATTTCCGCCGCCGTCCATCAACACGTACTTGATATCTCCAGACTCCTGAACGGCATCCGTGTACTGACTGCCGATTTGATTATTGGCCAAAGTCGTCCCGCTGACGGAGTTGTCGATATAGGTCTCGTCTTGCGCCAGCGCTCCCGCCGCTTTGGCCCGAGTTTCAATCTCTCTCGTGATCTGATGGGTGAACGCGATGAATGATTCACCGATCATGGCGACCTGTTCGCCGCGGGTTTGCCCGGTAACGCATTCACCGGAATCGCCGCTTCCTCCCTCGGCGCTACCACCAGCGCCACCCGCCGGCTCATCCATTCCGCCAGCGCCACCATCTACAATCGGGTCACCGCCGGCCCCGCCCATTGGGTTCATGGGGTCAGCTGTGCTTCCCCCGGCGCCCCCACTACTGACGTCCATTCCCCCATTGGAGTCCATCATTACTCCAGCAGAGCCACCACTTGGCGGGGGTGCTGCGCCGCCTGCTGCCCCACCGGCTCCCATGCCATCGAGCGTGCCTCCGGTGCCACCGCTAGGCACCCCAAAGTCCATGCCTCCAGCGCCGCCCATCGTCTCCATATCCGAGGTTTCGAGAGTGCAGCTGACGCTGCTGCCAAGGGCACTCACGACCGCCACTCCGGCGCAAACGATTGATGGGATTGTTGGCGATCGCATAATGCCTCCTATTCTTGACACTGGGTTCCTGGTTCGCGCGAGCAACCAATGATAGTGCGCCACCCCGTTGTTTCAGGGTACCTGATATACTTGCCTGAAGCGGAACACCCTGACAAGGGGTATTTGGGGACGGGAAACGTACCCGCTCCTTTCCGGAAGCCACCCCGCCGTCGACGCCAAAAGATTCTGACTGGGGACGAAATCCCCAAATAGTGCCTGTCGCCGCGTCGCATGAACAACGGTACGCCGCTCGTGCCAGGCTACCGAACGAGCGCTGCGCACCGCGCCAGAAGGCTCTCCAATTGCGTCTAAACCTTGGTGAGACAGTTGCAGAGAAGCCTTCCACCGGACTCAGGCGAAGGCATTCTAGACGCTGAATTTTACTCCAGATCCAGGGGCGGCAGTCGAATGCCGAACGGCTGGGTCTGAGGTGCAAAGCGTTCCTGCCAAACTTGGGAAATCGCGTCTGCGTCCCAACCGCCAGAACGCATTTCCGTCACGATCTCCGCGGAATGCGAATAGAGACATAGGCGATCCCCCCCAACTCCGATTGCCTGTCCAGTGATCCCTTCAGACGCGTTTGACGCCAAGAAAACAACCAGTCCGGCACAGTCCTCCGGCATGCCAATCGCATGCTCGCGGCGCACCGCGTCCGGCAATGGCTCACCGGCGGCAACTCGGGACACCAGCGGCTCGTAGATGGGGATTGTCGATGTCATCGCAGTCCACGCGGTAGGCACGATCGCGTTGACTGTAATCCTCGCGCGCGCGAGCTCCAACGCCCAGGTGCGAGCAAAAGCGACGACACCAGCCTTGGCAGCGGCGTAGCTCGTTTGACCGAAGTTTCCGTACTGTCCGGCGGGAGAACCGACAACGATGATGCGACCGCCCTGCCCCTGCTCGCGCAAGCGGATCGCCGCCGCCCGCGCACACAAGAAGGTGCCTCGCAGGTGCGTGCGTAGCACCAGGTCGAAGTCCTCCTCCTTCATCTTCCACAACACCGCATCGCGCAGCACTCCGGCGTTCGTGACCACGGCGTCCAGTCGTTCAAACGACTCTACGGCTCGCGCGATTAGGCCATCGGCCGTGGCAGCATCTCCAACGTCGCCGGCGACAGCGATAGCCCGGTCGCCAGCCAAGTCCGCAGTTTCTTCTGCTGCTTCTTGGTTGAGATCGTTGACGACGACTGACGCCCCCGCCTCTGCCAGGGCGACCGCGTAGGCGCGACCAAGACCTTGGCCGGCCCCCGTCACGACAACAACTTTGCCCGAAAGATCCGTCGCGCTCATTGGTAGTACCTGAGCAAGCACTCAGCCACGAGCACCGGTTTTGCTGAGTCTTGGATCTCGAGCGTGAACGTCGCCGTGACCTGCACCCCTCCGTTGATTGGAGTCACTTCGACAATCTCACCGTGGCCTCGAAACTTGGCCCCGACAGGCAGCGGCGCAGGGAACCGGACTTTGTTCAGACCATAGTTGAGCGATGTACCGGCATCTTTGACGACCAGCAGCTGCTGCGAAATGGGTCCAACCATCGACAACGTCAAGAATCCGTGGGCGATAGTTCCACCAAAGCGTGTCTGGCGGGCCTTGTCAGGATCGACGTGGATGAAGTTGTGATCTCCCGTCAAGTCCGCGAACTGGTTCACTTGCTCCTGGGTCACAGGCTGCCACGCCGTCGGCCCAAGCTTCCGTCCCGTGTGGAGCGGCAGGTCGGCAATCGTCGTAGTGAAGGTGCTGGGGGAAGTTTCGGAGCGAATGAAATCGGTTTGCATTGAAGCTCAGGCCCTTGTATCAGGTGGCCTGATAATAACCCATCCAAATGCAAACGAGAAGCCCCCGCTTCAAGAAAATTGGGGAAGCCCGCGGGAACTGACGCCGGGGGCTCACGTGGCGCCGTGGAAGCCACCTCCGAGATTGCGAACGGCGGCCTTGATCATCGATAGGAACCTGGCCCGCTCCGCTGGACTGAAGCCTTCCAGCATGCGCTCTTCGAATTCGTCAACCGCGGACTCGCAGGCAGCTAGGACGCGCCGCCCCTTGGCTGTCAAACTAGCGGGGCGTTTTCGACGGTGATTGGGGTCTGGAATGCGTTTGATCAGGCCCGCCTGCTCCAGCCCACGAATCACCTCGTGCATGGATTGAGCGGTCATGAACGAACGCCGCGCCAATTGGGAGTTGGACAGCGGCGCACCATGGCGGTTCAGGACGCTCAGCGTGGTGAACTGCAGGGCGGTTAGCTCGTGTTGAGCGGCTATTTCGGCAACGGAGCCGAACACCAACTGCTGTAGCCGGGCAATGGCGTAGGAGATCCCGGGCTCCGGGGGCGCCTGACTGTCGACATCGTTCATCCAGGCATCGTGCCACGGCGCCCGCGCCTGCAAAGCCAAGAAATTTTCGGAACTGGCCGCCGAGAGGGTTTCCGGCCCAGCCCCGAAAGGGTTTTGACCTTTGGCGGGCTGGATGTTCAGCGATTGGAGTACGATACTTGGACGGTGCCCGCCAGGCCTAAGAAGCAGTCCAAGAAGAAGGCGCCAGGCGCGCGCAGCCGCTTGCCCAGAGACGGCAGCGACGGGCCAAATGGTTCCGCAACACCACGGCTCCCCAAACAAACCCTGCAACGCAAGCTTCGCGAAAGCCAGAGTGAACTGCGGGCGCTGCTGGCGCAACGAGTGCGGGATGCGCGGGCTCGGCGCTTCATGTCACGTACGGCACTGGCGGAGCAATCGGGGATATCAGTCGCCTACCTGGCCCGGGTCGAAAGTGGCACCGGCAACATTTCGCTGGCTCTTTTGCAGCAACTCGCCGTCGCACTGAATCTTCCTATTGAAAGCTTCCTCACTGAGGAGCAGCCTCCCAACGCAGATTTTGCGATCATCGTCGAATTCCTCCGACACCAAACGCCCGAGAGACTCGCAAGCATTCGTCGCCAGTTGTTCGACGGGCACGTGCCAGCACACCGTATCGCTCTGATCGGCATCCGTGGAGTCGGCAAGTCCACAATCGGGCCCCTGTTGGCGGAGCGGTTGGGCATGCCGTTCATCGAGCTCAACCATGAGATCGAGAAGGAGGGAGGACTGGCTGTCAGTGAAATTTTCACTCTATACGGTCAGCACGGGTATCGCGTGCTTGAGCGTCGCTGCTTGGAGCGCATCATCGCCGACTATCCTCGCGTCGTTTTGGCGACCGGTGGCGGCATCGTCGCAGAAGCCGCTAGTTACGAGCTGCTGCTGACTTCCTTCTACACCATTTGGCTTGAGGCCCAGCCGCAGACCATGTTCGAACGGGTACTCGGGCAACACGACGCTCGCATCGCCAGCCCAGAGCTACACGACGAAGCCTTGGAAAACATCGAGCGCACATTGAAGGCACGACGCCATTTGTATGAGCTCGCGCCGGCCGCCTTCGACACGACCGGCAAGAGTGTCACTGAGACGCTCACCGCACTGATCGCGATGGTCCTGACCGCTTCCCGGGCCAGCGCGAATGCCAACGAGGCCTAGGCTTTCAGCAGCAGGGCGTCGAGCGCCAAGGCGCCGCGCTCGTAGAGGCGCAACGGATTGATCTCGAGCTCTTGGATCCCGGGCTGCTGCTGGATCAAGTCGCCAAGCCGAACAAGAACGCGAGCCAGCTCTGCCCGATCAAGCTTCGCGCTCCCACGAAAGCCATCGAAGACGCGCGCGCAACGCAATTGTCCGACCATTTCTGCGGCGTCATCCAGCGACAAGGGAGCCAAGCGCGTGACCGTGTCGGCGATAGCTTCAGCCAAAGTCCCACCCAATCCAAGCATCACTGTGGGTCCAAAGCTCGCATCCCGGACGGCCCCGACTATCAGCTCCAAACCTGGAGGCGCCATTTCTTCAACCAGATAGCGGCGCTGCCCCTCCACCGGGATCTCATCCAGCTGGTGCAAAGCGGCGCTTAAGGACCGTTCATCCTCGATGTCCAACAACACTCCACCGAGCTCAGTTTTGTGGGCAATCTGCGCCGCCAAAATTTTTACCACGACTGGCTTCTTCAGACGCTTCAGCGCCGAAAGTGCCTCGGCGTGTGTCTGACACGCCACGTGCTCCGCGGTTTGAATGCCAAGCTTCCTCAGCAATTGCTTCGCGGAGTACTCGTCGCAACTGGCAGGCAGCTCAACCTGCGAGGGGATGAGTGGTTGCTGTTGGCGAACAAGGCGCGCCTGACCCGCCGCATCCTGAACCAGCACGGATGCGGCCGCCGCCAACTGCTCCGGGGATTGCGCGACGTATAGGCCCCGCGCCCGCAGCGACGCGATCACAGGCGCCAGCTGCTCAACGGGCCCCATAGTGCCAAACAGCACCGGCTTGCCGAGCTGCTCGGCGGCCGGCGGCAACACCTGCCCCGGCTGCAGCGCCGCGGGTTCGTCGAGGGCATACGCAATGAGCGCGTCGATTTGCGGATCCCCCCCAAGTGCAATGAGCACCTCCGCGAAGGAAGCACCTGGCCGCCCAGTGTCGACTGGATTCTTGGTGTACGTCATCGGAGGCAGCAGTTCGCGAATACGCTGGTGTGTCTCTGCTTGAACACTTGGCACCGATACGCCCCGCGACTTGAGCTGATCGAGCATCAGCAGACCCGGCCCAGCCTGAGCGGTCAAGATGCCAACCCCTGGCTGCAACTTGGGAGGCAAGCGCCCGAGGGAAAGCACTGCGGCTGCCGCGGCTAGCTGTTCGGTTGTTTCCACGACTACCGCGCCGGCTTGGCTAAGCGCCTGAGTTCGCAACGCAAACGAGCCGATCAAATTGCCAGTGTGTGATTGCGCGAACTCCCCCACATCTTGTCGTCCCACGGTCAGCGCCACGACTGGCTTGGTAGGCGTGACCCGACGTAGCGTCTCATACAACCGGCGTCCGTCCTGCACGCCCTCGAGGTGCAGCGCGATCGCTTTGGTTGCTGGCTGGGCGGCCAGAAACTCGAGCACGTCTGCGGCATCTACGTCCATGGCATTGCCAAGTCCAACCGCACACGAAACCCCATAGCCGAGCTTCGCGATCAAAAAGCCAACGGTCAGATTCACCCCTGCGCTTTGGGCGACGACCGCGATCTGCCCGCCAGGGATACGACCAGCGGCGGGCACAAAACTCGCGGTAAGCCCCCGATCACGATTGATGAAACCTGCTGTGTTGGGTCCGAGGAGTCGAAACTCCTTGCCCGACAGGTGGTTTGCGATCTCCTCCTGGACGCGCAGTCCAGGCTCACCCGATTCGGCAAAACCACCACTCAGGATCAACCCGCCGGCGCAACCACAGTCGATCGCCTCCTTCACCGCAGCTGCACAACCCGCCGCTGGAATGGCGAACAGCACCAGGTCAACCGGGCGCCCGAGTTCACTCAGGGACGCGTAAGCGCGGCGGCCCAGGATCTCGTCTGCCTTTGGATTGATCGGAAAGACGTCACCCGCAAAGCCTTGTAACGCCACCAGCGTTTGGTAACCGACCTTGCCCTGGGAAGCTGAGGCCCCCACGACCGCCACGGAACTGGGAGCGAACAGGCGCTCGAGGTTGGTGCGAGTCGTCATCGGTTGATGTCCAGCATCCTGTCAGGCGGCGTGCTGCAGCAGAATGGCAATGCCTTGCCCCCCCCCCGCGCAAGCGGAAGAGATCGCAAATTCGCCCTGGCTGCGATGCAGCTCTCGAGCCACCGTGGTCGTCAAACGCACGCCAGTTGCAGCCAGCGGATGTCCGATGGCGATCGCCCCCCCGTTGACATTGACCCGCTCTCGATCGAGTGCCAGCTCTTTTTCGACCGCTAGATACTGCGCTCCGAATGCTTCATTGATCTCGAATCGGTCAATCTGGTCCTGTCGGAGCCCTGTCTCTGTCAGCAGCGCCCGGATCGCCGGAACTGGTCCAATGCCCATCACCTCCGGTGGGACGCCGACACTGGCCCCCGCCACGATACGAGCCAAAGGCTTCAACCCGTGAGCGCGCACATACTCTCCCGAAGCGACCAGGGCCGCCGCGGCCCCATCAACAATCGCGGAACTGTTACCGCCCGTCTGCACCCCGTCTTGACCGAACGCGGCGCGCAAGTTCTGAAGCACCTCAAACGAACTTTCGCGCACGTGTTCATCGCGTTCGAAACGCTGCACTTGACGCGGCAACTTGATGCCACGCGGCTGATAGCCTTCGAGGTCAAAGCTTTGGGAAGTGACCGCGGAGACCTCGTTATCATAGATGCCTGAATCCCACGCCTTCACGGCACGCGCGAAGCTTTGGGCCGCAAACCTGTCCACTTCCTCACGACCGATGGCGTAACGCTTGGCAAGATTTTCCGCCGTATCCCCCATGCGCGTGGCTGATGCTGTATCCAGCGTTGCCTCCCAAAGGAAGTCTTTGAACTCCACCTGCCCCATTCGGAACCCGCGCCGGTGGGTGTAAGCCGCGATTGGGTTGCGCGACATGGATTCAGTCCCGACGCACAACGCGAGCTTGGTTTTACCGAGGGCGATCTGATCAGCAGCGGTCAGGATCGCCTCAAAGCCCGTGCCGCACAGCCGGTGCACGGCCAGCGCGGGGACGCCCACAGGAACCCCCGAGTACAATCCGATGTGACGAGGCAAATAGTACGCGTCGAAGCTCGCTTGAGCCACGTTGCCAGCGACGATGGTGCCGACCTCCGTCGGGGTAATGCCTGCCTGGGCAAGAGTAGCTCGGGCCGCATGTATTCCGAGGTCTGTAGGAGAGATTTCACTCAGCACGCTGCGATAGTCCGCAAACGGCGAGCGCATCCCAGCCAGCAACCAAATGTCATCGTACTTTGAACTGAGGGCGTGGGTTTCTAGTGGCTCATACATGGCTTCGAGTATCCAGTGTAGCAAGGCGCCAAACGGTCAGCGCTCAGGTGACGGGTCGGAGGTGGCAAGCTTAATCACGCAGACGTCCGCGGGCATCTCGTACAGGGCGTCGACGAGTGCGGCTCTGCAAGTGAGGACCGCGCGCTGGTTGATGTAGCCCTTGTCCGTGATCTCGCTGTCGTCGATGGAGGGTGGGTCCTGCAGCAACATCGCCCTAGTGGCAAACGTAGACGAACCGCGCCCTTTGACGCGTAGTCGCTGCAGCGCACGCTGAACATGCTCGCGCACTACGGGAGACTCCAAACTCTGCTGAGGAGTACATTCTGCGGAACAAAGCTCCCGGCAGGCCTCGAAGTTCGGAAAGATCAATAGTCCGATCTCGTCGCGGTCGTGTCCGGTGATCACCACGTCCTGTGCCACGGGGGCCAACTCCTCGATCGCCCGCACTCGAAGCGCGCCCACGCTGACCCAAGTCCCGGTGCTCAACTTGAAGTCTTCCCCTATCCGACCATCGAACAGCAGCCCACGGGAGGGCTCTTCCGGATCCACGAAGCGGACGGCATCGCCGGTCTTGAAAAATCCTTGCTCGTCGAAGAACTTCGCCGTCAGCTCAGGACGCTTCCAATATCCCGGTGTGACATTGGGCCCCCGTACCCGAGCTTCGAGCTTGTCAGCGCAAGGAACCAACTTCAGCTCCGAGCCGGGGATCGGGACGCCAATGACCCCCGAGCGTTCCACCGGGAAATGACAGCTGGTCGCCATCGGTGCTGTTTCAGTGAGGCCCCACGAAGACACCATCGGTAGTTTGTGACCCAAGGTTTGCTGCGACAACTCTTCGAGGGCTTGCCACAGATGCTGCGGCAGAGCCGCCGCGGCGTAGAAGATCAACTTCAGCCGACTGAAGAAGTTTTTCCGCAGCCCGGCATCTTCTCGCAGCGCCCGCACCAGTAGATCATACGCTCGGGGTACATTGAGAAAGATCGTTGGCGCCACGTCCCTCAGGTTGGCCAATGTCTCCTCGAACTTTCCAGCTACCGGGCGCCCGCCGTCAATGTACAGTGTACCGCCGTTGCGCAGCACCAGGTTGAAGTTGTGACTGCCGCCGAACGTGTGGTGCCAAGGCAGCCAATCCACCAGCACTGGCTTGTCCTCGACAAATGGCCAAATTTGAGAGATCGCCTGCTGGTTCGAGCACAACATGCGCTGCGTCGTGATGACGCCCTTCGGCTCAGCCGTAGAGCCCGAGGTAAACAAGAACTTGGCGATCGAGTCCGGCGTGAGGGCGGCGGATGCTCGCTGAACAGCGACGGCATCAGCAGAACCCAGCAACGCATCAAATGCCAACCCAGCATTACCTGGCTGAGAGCCAACCACCAAAGTCGCGTTGTGCTTGCCTTCAATCGCCTCGAGTGCTGGTCCGAATCGAGCTGAGGATGCAGCGTAGATGACCCCCGGATCCAGGGTCTGGACGATTGTGTCGAGTTTGCGAAAGTCCTTCGAAATCAGCGAATACGCTGGCGAGACCGACGAGACCGGAATGCCGACATGCATGCACGCCAACATCAGTAGCCCGTGCTCCACGCTGTTTTCGGACAGAATCATCACGGGGCGATCCGCAGATAGATCCTGTTCAAGCAACCAGCCCGCCACGCGCACGACTTCCTGCAATGCCTGAGCGTAGGTAACACCACGCCAATCCCCACCGGGCGTGGAGCGCTCCATCAAGAACGGCAGCTGTGGGCTTTCAGCGGCCCACCGCACGAGGTGTTCGCCCACTATCCGAGCTGGTTCTTGCAACGCCTGACGCGAACGAAGGACCAGGCTTCCGTCAGTCTGGCGACTCTGTTCAACCGAAGGAGGAGCGAACATGGCAGTGATATCCGACGGAGCAGTCGAGCTCGACAATGTCGAAGCCGACCGGGAACTGTTGCACGAATCGACGCGAGTCGTCAGCCCCACAACAAGTTCCTCCGAGTGGAGTCCGCTAGCACCAGCATTGGCACTCGGGCACCACGCAAGTCGGCTGTAGCTGCCGCGGTGGCGGCCCAGATGGCAAGCAGAGGATCCTGGTCCGTATCGTTCATTGCTTGAGCGAAGTCCTTCTGGGGCCCTGGAACTTTCCTGAAATTGCCCGCGGTGATTCGAAACGCGACGAGCAACATCTACTATAGTAGTTGTTTCCAAAGATCACTAGACGCAAGCTGAACACGGGCGAATTTTGTTCGATATCAAGCTCTTGGTCGTGTATCCTCCGGCCTGGAGAGGCGGCTCATGGTTACTGAAGAACGCACGAACAGATACTATAAAAGATTTTCCGCTGCATTCTCCATGAGATGGCTGGGGCCTGCGAGTGGGGCTGCGAAGCGACACCACATGGGCTATGCCGACGGCGAGACGCATTGGGGGAAAGCCAAACTGGAACAAGCAGTGAGCCCCGCCGCCCAGTGAGCGCTTGGATCAGGAACGTTTGGAGTCAAAGACCGATGAAGAATCTCAGCTGGTTACTCGCAGGCACGGCACTCTTGTTCGCGACGATCGCGTGCAAGAGCACTCCGGAATCTACGGAGTCCAAAGGCGCGAAAGCCGAGGACACAGAGGCTACCGTCAAGAAAGACGTCAAGAAGGACACCAAGCCAATACAACTCGGCTTGATCACTTCGTTGACCGGAAAATTTTCGGCTCTCGGCAGTGAAAACAAGAAGTCGGTCGAACTGGCCGTCGAGCAAATCAACGCAGAAGGCGGACTACTAGGCAGAAAGGTCGCCGTGATCACACGCGACGACCAGACTTCGCCTGACAAGTCTGTGCTCGCCTACAATGACATTAAGTCTGAGGAGATCGTCGCGGTGATCGGCTCAGCATTCTCGAACTCTGCTCTGGCCACACTGCCCTTGGCCCAGCGAGACGGGATCCCGTACTTGTCTCCGACGCCAACCGAAGAACAGGTGGAGCCGGTCAAGTCCTTCGTGTTCGTGGTCCCTGCCCTTTCCACCAGATATGCCGAGCGCTACCTGGAATACATGCAGGCGCAGAAGATCGACCAGATCGCTGTCGCTCACGACACCAAAGGCGCTTACGCCACGTCAGGCTACAAGGCGACGACCGGGCTAGCTGAAAAGTATGGCGTCAAGGTGCTCAAAGATGAAGAGTTCGAGATGACTACTAGTGACTTCAATCCGCTCTTCACGCACGTCAGAGACTCAGGGGCGAAGGCACTCGTGTTTTGGGGCACAGGGCCCGCTGGAGTCACGGCAACCAAACAGTACGCGGCCGCTAACCTCGAGATCCCGCTGTTCATGACCCCATCCCAAGCCAGCAAACTATGGCTGGATCCGGTGGGCTCTGCAGGTGAAGGCGTCACTGTATTGAGCTCGATTGGAGTTGTTGGAGAGTACCTCCCGGACGGGCCTCAAAAGGAGATCATCCGCAAGATGTCGGTGCCGTTCGAGAAGAAGTACGGCTACGCGCCACCCCAGTTTGCGCAAGACGGCTACAGCGCCTGCTTGATCCTATTCGAGGCGATCAAGAAAGCCGGCAGCACCGATCGGAAGCAAATCCAACAAGCCCTCGAAAACCTCACGGTTCTGACCCCCAACGGCAAGTACACCTACTCACCGACGGACCACGCCGGTCTGACGCGGGACTATATCTCCGTAAACGTCGTCAAAGACGGCAAGTTCATCCCCACCGATTGGGCGAAGGAGCAGCTGACCCGTACTGTCGCTGCCCAGTGACCCCCGGTTTCGCCCATGCTGCGCGTAGAGTCACTCAGTCGTCGTTTTGGAGGTGTTTACGCAGTTCAGGACGTGAGCTTTGAAGTTGAAGAAGGCGAACTGCGCGGGGTCATCGGCCCAAACGGGGCCGGCAAGTCAACGCTATTCCATGTCATTGCCGGTCACTTGAAAGCCAACTCCGGCAGCGTCTCGCTACGAGGTCGAGCGATTGATACGCTGCGGACAGACCAACGCGCGAAGCTCGGGATCTCGATTGTGCATCAGGGGGCGCGCATTTTTCGGGGCATGAGCGTGCGTGAAAATGTGATGGTCGGCGCGCATTGCAGGTCCCGTCACGGTTTTTTGCAGGCTGCCTTTCGCTCGCGCGCGTGTCGGCGTGAAGAGCGAGAGATTGCGGCCCGCGCGGATGAACTGCTGGCGGACGTGGGCTTGTCGGACCAAGCAGAGCAGCCAGCGGAGTCTCTACCCCTGGGTCAGCAGCGGTCGATGCAACTGGCCAGGGCACTGGCGGCCGACCCGAGCGTTCTATTGTTGGATGAACCGGCTTCTGGCTTGCGCGCCGCCGAACGTCGCCAGTTCGCCCAACTGGTGCGCCAGCTGTGTCAGCGCGGTCTAACTGTGCTGCTCGTCGAGCATGACGTCGCTCTCGTGACCAGTCTTTCCGACACGATCACTGTGCTGGATCTCGGCAAAGTGATCGCGGAAGGCCCCCCTTCGGAGATTCGTGAGAACCCGAGCGTCATCTCAGCCTACTTGGGCTCTTCCGAGGACATACCGTCATGATCGACGTTCAGGCTCTGACCGTGCGCTACGACACGGCCACCGCCCTAGAGCGAGTGTCGATGACTGTTGGCGCTGGCGAAATGGTGGCGCTGGTGGGGGCTAACGGGGCTGGCAAGTCGACCCTGCTCAACGCCCTATCTGGCGTCATTCCGAGCGTCGAAGGCTCCATCCGCATCAGCGGCCGCCTCGCCCACGTGCCCGAAGGACGGCAGCTATTTCCCGATCTGAGTGTTGAAGACAACCTCCGCTTGGGCGCCTTTCGCGGCGGTGACCGCGATACCAAGTGGGTGTTCGAACTGATGCCCGAGCTGGAGCGGGTGCGACATCAGCGCGGCGATAGTCTGTCCGGTGGCCAGCAACAGATGGTCGCCATTGGTCGCGGACTCATGTCGCGCCCAGATGTGATCGCGATTGATGAAATGTCCTTGGGTTTGGCCCCCAAGATCGTGCACACCATCGCTCAACAGCTGACGCTGCTGAACCGCGAGCGCGGACTCGGGGTGTTGCTGGTGGAGCAGGGAGCGATGCTGGCTCTCTCACTGTGTCAGCGAGCGTATGTGCTAGAGACCGGCCGCGTCGTGACTGAGGGTCCCTGTGAAGAACTCAAGGACTCGCCGTTTGTGGTCAACGCTTACCTAGGCAGTCCGTTGGAGGAAACGGCGTGAGCGAGTTTCTCTCCTATTTGATTCATGGAGTCGCGGTTGGTTGCGGGTTTGCTCTCGTCGCTAGTGGGCTGATCATCATCTACCGCATCACCCGGGTCGTGAATCTCGCTCAGGGAATGTTCGCTGTGGTCGGCGGCTTCACAGCGGCGTCATTGCTGGGCGCGGGACTGCCCCATGGAATCGCTGAGCTGAGTGCGATTGGCGTCGCGGCTGGCGCCGGGCTGATCACGGGGTTGGTCGCTATTGGTAAACGTGGCACGCACCCGGAAGCTTCTCTGATCGCTACGCTAGGCGTCGGCATCTTCGCGTACGCCCTCGAAGTGCTCATCTGGGGCGATCAGCCCCGTTCCTTCGCTGGCTTGGAGGGCAGCTACGAGCTGTTGGGTTTGCACCTGCCGAAACAATACTCGTTGATCATGGGCGTGACGCTAGCCGTGTTTTTGGGTTTGGAGGCGTTCTTCGAGCGCAGCTACCTCGGCAAAGCGATGACTGCCTGCGCTTCCAACCCTCGGGCGGCAACCTTGGTCGGTATTGGCGTCCGGAAGATGGGACTCTACGGGTTCGTGCTCGGGGGAGCTCTTGGTGGCGTCGCCGGAGTGCTGACCACCCCGCTGCGTCCCATGTCGTATGACAGTGACATGCTGCTATTCGTCAACGGCTTTGCCGCAGCGATCTTGGCAGGTCTGAAGCGACCAGTATGGGCGCTGGCGGGCGGTCTCGGCCTGGGTGTTGCGGAAGCGATGGTCGCCGGCTACGCCAAAGCCTCATACCAGAGTTCACTCGCACTTCTTTTGGCTCTTGGCATCTTGGTGCTGCAGGCCGCTCGGCGTCCAACCTTGCATGCGGTGGAAGAGTGATGCAGCTGCACAGAGACCACTATGCGCTCGTGGCATTGCTCGCCTCCAGCCTCGCGATCGCGGCGCTGCTGGGCGAGGCCGGACTGTCCGTATACGTGTTGCTCTTGTTGAGCGCCATCGTAACGGTCGGTGTCTCGCTCCTGATGGGGCACGCTGGCCAAGTGTCGCTCGGACAGGGCGCGTTCTACGCATCTGGCGCCTATGTGGCGGGCGTCATCGCCACTTCCGGATATCCCAGCGTGCTCGGCCTGCTGCTCGCACCGCTTGCCGCTGCCGCGCTGGCGGCGGTGGTCGGCGTGCCGCTGCTGTTGCTACGAGGTCACCACTTGGCCTTCGGCACGCTGGCGATGCACATCATTGTCTTGTCTCTAGTGGGAGAGATGACGATCACTGGCGGCGACGTCGGCTTGATGGGGATCCCGCGTTTGAGTGTGGGCCCCGTCGAGTTGGAATCGCTGCGTAGCTATGCCGTGCTGAGCTGCATCGCTCTGTTTTTGGTGGTGATGGTAGCTCGCAACGTGCTCGCCTCGCGTCCCGGCCGCGCTCTTCGCGCGCTATCATCCAGTGAAGTCGCTGCGGCGGCGTCCGGAGTGCCTGTCGGTCGCTACAAGCTCGCTGTGTTCTCCCTATCCGCGGCGTTCGCCGGGCTGGCCGGGGGCATCTACTCCTTCCACATGGGCTACATCGCGCCAGGCTCCTTTCCTGTACTGCTATCGATCGAATACGTCGTGATGGCCGCCGTCGGTGGGCTCGGGCGGATCTCTGGTGCCTTGATCGGAAGCGCGGCGGTTTTGCTGCTCGTGGACGTGCTGAGCCGCGCCGCCACCTCAAGCGGTATGCCCAGTAGCGCTCCTGTGATCTTGTCCTACGCGGTGTACGCCCTGCTGCTGATATCGGCAGTCTTGTTTCTCCCCGGTGGACTGTCATCTCTGCTGGCGAAAGTCTACAACAGGCTTGCTGGACGCGTGCAGACGCGCGCCGCAGAGCAGCCCCTGGCTCGTCCAAATATGGCTCGTCCAAATATGGCTCGTCCAAGTAGCGATGGCCCAATGAACGAAGGCTCGCCAAGCGAAAGCCTACCGAATGACTCGATCTCGATGAGGAACTAACGAACATGGCCGAAAGCTCCAATGACAAGCCCCTGAACGGACGCGTTGCGCTGGTGACTGGCGGAGCGCGCGGCATCGGTCTCGCCGTCACACGTCAACTGCACCAGCTCGGAGCGAGCGTCGTGGTCGCCGACAGCGGCGTTTCCGTCTCCGGTGATGAGCCCAATCCGACGGTCGCACAGGATGTCGTCAAAGGGTTGGGGGAGCGAGCCGCAAGCTTCACCGATGACATCGCCGATCCGGACGCGGCTCGCGCGGCGGTAGAGCTGGCGACCTCGCAATTTGGCGCGATTGACCTGGTCGTCAACAACGCTGCCATCTTGCGCGATAGTTTCATCTTCAAAGCCAATCCAGACAACTGGGACCGAGTGCTGCAGAACAACCTCAGCGGTCCATTCTACCTGCTAGCCGCCGCCACTCCCCACATGCGTGCTCAGGTAAAGGCCAAGCGCCCTCCCGGTCGCATCGTGAACATCACCTCATCTGCCGGGCTGTATGGGAACTTCGGGCAAGCGGCGTACGCGAGCGCCAAAGCCGGTCTCGTGGGCCTCACTCGAGTCACTGCCATGGATATGGCGCGCTCGGGTGTGACCTGCAACGCGGTGGCTCCGTTTGCCCGCACGCGAGTCACCGAGCTGATCCAACCTGCCAATGAGCAACAAGCCGAGTACAAACAGCGCGCGCTGACGCTCGAACCCCGTTTCGTCGCCGAGCTGGTCGCCTTCTTGTGCAGCTCGCACGCGCAAGACGTCACCGGACAAGTGCTGGGGGTGCGCGGACGAGAAGTACTCTTGTTCTCCCAAGCGCGTCCCGTGGAGCAATTGGTTGCGCCCGAGAGCGACTGGAGCAATCGGGCATTCGCCGAGCTGTTCAACGACCGCTTTCGCGATCAGCTCATGGATTTGACCACAGATCTGGAAGCCTTCAACACCGAGCCCGTCATCTGAACGACTCGGAGCAACAAGGAATGAAACGATGGCAAACGCGTATCACGAAGTGAAGACAGTCGCTGATCTCGAACACGAGCCGCAAGAGTATCGAGAAGCCATTTCAAAGATAGTCGCCAGTCACGCCATGAACGAGCTCTACGGCGCGCAGGTGTTTGATGAACCGGCGATTAGCCTGGCACCAACGCCGTACGCCAAGTGGCTGACGTGCCGAGTGGCCATGGAAGAGTACCATCACCACGTGCGCTTCAAAGGACTCGCAGACCAGCTGGGCATTCCTCCGGAACGGACTGATCCGAAGCATAAGCGCCCACTCAGCATTTTCGGTTTTCCACTGAAGACCTGGGCGGAGTTCTGCGTGATCAAGATGTTGGCAGATCTAGCTGAGATCCTGCAGGTGGAAGATCTCGTCAATTGCACCTTCGTTCCGCTGCGTGACATCGGCCGCTTGACGATGCCCGAAGAGAAGTTCCACGCGCAATTCGGCAAGAAGTTCTGCACCGAACTGTGCGAAACGGAGGAAGGCCGAAAAGAAGTCCAGCAAGCCATCAATGACTACGCCCCCTACCTCCCCCAGTTCTTTGGGGCGTCGGGCTCAAAGAACAACGAGCTATTCCGCAAGTACGGCTTGAAAGAGCGTAAGAACGAAGAGATGCGGGACGACTTTCTCGCCCGAGCCCGCAGCGTCGTCGAGTCTCTGGGTCTAACCCTTCCTGCACTGGAAGTGAACTAGTTCTTCGTTCCACCCGGGACCATGTCGTGGCCACTCAAGCAGACATCGCCAGCGAGCGCTCAGCGTTCTATCGTCGCATCGACCAGGACAATCTGACTCCGCTTTGGGAAGTCCTGGCGACGCTCGTTCCACCGCTGCCCGCCACGCCGTGCGCGGCAGCGATTTGGCACTACGAGAAGCTGCGCCCGCTGCTAATGGAAGCCGGGCGCTTGATCACAGCGCGCGAGAGTGAACGCCGCGTGTTGGTGTTGGAAAATCCGGGCCTGCGCGGAGCCTCATCCATCACCCACACGTTGTACGCCGGCCTCCAGCTGATCTTGCCTGGCGAAGTGGCCCCGAGTCATCGGCATACTCAGTCTGCGCTGCGCTTCGTAGTCGAAGGGACCGGCGCGTACACCGCGGTTGATGGCGAGCGCACCACGATGCACCCGGGGGATTTCATCATCACTCCTTCGTGGACATTTCACGACCACGGAAACCCTGGAGATACCCCCGTCGTTTGGCTGGATGGGTTAGACATACCCATCGTGCGCTTTCTCGACGCGGGGTTCGCGGAGCGCCACGAGCAGGAGTCCCAACCCCTGTCGCGCCTCGAGGGAGATGCGTTGGCTCGCTACGGAGCCAACATGATGCCCGTGGATTACGCGCCGCCGACGCACACAACGCCTGTATTTTCGTACCCGTACGAGCGCAGCCGGCAAGCGCTGACTCAGCTACTAGACGGCGGCGAGATGAGCGCGCATCACGGAGTCAAGCTGCAGTACATCAACCCGGCGAACGGCGGCTACCCCATGCCGACCATCGCTGCCTTTCTCCAACTCTTGCCCAAGGGGTTTCGCGGTCACGGATATCGCGGCACTGACGGCACGGTGTTCAGCGTGGTAGAGGGCTCAGGTCGCAGCCGCATCGGTGAGCAAGTGTTTGAATGGGGCTCCAAAGACGTCTTCGTCGTACCATCCTGGGTCCGAGTCGAGCACGAAGCCGATCAAGAGGCAGTCCTGTTCAGCTTCTCGGACCGCCCAGTGCAAAAAGCGCTCGGCTTATGGAGGCAGCAGCTGGAATCATGAGCGACTGGTTCTTCATGCTCGGTGAGCCGATCTCCGAAAGTGAACGACGGCAAGTCCACGAATATCTGAGCGGCCTGCGGTTGGAGGAACTCCCGATAGAAAGCGTGACCGACTGGCAGTCCGCAGCTCACACGCTGGCCAATCCCGAGTGGGACCAGCGCTGGTGGGATGCAGAACAAACCGAAAAGAATCGACTGCAAGCTCAGACCCGGAGCAAGCTGGGTGAAACGGAGCTGATGCGCCAATGGTCACTATCGCTCGAGTCTGCTGAAGCCATTCACGGGGCAGCAGCGGTGGAGGCTGCTCGTCACGGCTGCGCCGACAGCGCGCTGATCCGTGTGGCGGCAGGCGCCGCGAGCCAGGCGCTTCATCTGGCGGCCCTGGCCCGCCTAGCCGAGGCAAAACCCGATCATCCCTTTCTAATCAAACAGGCGTTGTTCGCTGGTGGTCATTGGCCACTCGGCATCGTGAACGGGCGCTATTGGATCTTTTAGCGGCGCCCCTGCTATCCAGCACGCTGCAGAACGCCACCCAAGGAGTATCAAATGGAATACGCGTTTCCCATCCCCACCATTCCTAGCGTTCCTATCGCCGGGAGTGACGTTCGATATCCGGTCCGGCGCATTTACTGCGTTGGGCGAAACTACTCTGAGCATGCCCGTGAGATGGGGTCGGACCCCAACAAAGAGCCGCCGTTCTTCTTCACGAAGCCGGCAGATGCCATCGTCGAAAATGGCGCGACCATCCCCTACGCCCTCGCGACTGAAAACCTGCACCACGAGATCGAACTGGTGGTCGCAATTGGAAAAGCGGGCGTCAATATCGAGCGTGATGACGCCCTCGACCACGTCTACGGCTACGCGACGGGGATCGACATGACGCGTCGGGACCTGCAACTGGCAGCGCGCGAAAAGGGACGTCCTTGGGACGTCGGCAAGGCCTACGATCAATCCGCTCCGGTGAGCGCTATCCACCGCGCCTCGGATATCGGACATCCATCGAGCGGCGCAATTTGGATCGAGGTAAACGGCCAGCCGCGCCAGCGGGCGGACTTGCGGGACCTGATTTGGCCAGTGCCAGACGTTGTCGCGTATCTATCCCGTCTATTCCAGCTGAGACCCGGAGATTTGATCTACACGGGCACTCCGGCGGGCGTCGGCCCAGTGAAACCTGGGGATCGTTTGCTCGGCGCGGTGGAAGGCGTCGACCAAATCTCGCTGACGATCGCGCCCTAGCCCGGAGCAACCATGAGGCTTCACAACTTCTTTCGCAGCTCCGCGTCCTGGCGCGTTCGCATCGCCCTCAATCTGAAAGGGTTGGGCTACGAGTATCGCTCTGTGCACTTGCGCCGAAACGGGGGGGAACAATTCACATCGGACTTCCGCGCGATGAACCCGGGTTCACTCGTGCCGGTCCTGGATGATGACGGACTACTGCTGACGCAGTCTTTGGCCATCATCGAATACCTCGACGAAACGCACCCCGATCCGCCGCTACTGCCTAACTCCGCGGCAGACCGGGCTCGCGTCCGGGCGCTATCGCTCAGCATCGCTTGCGATCTTCATCCGCTCAACAACCTGCGCGTGTTGAAGTACCTGACTGAAACCCTCGGGTGCAGTGACGCAGCTAAGAACGAATGGTACCGGCACTGGGTCGCCCTGGGGCTTCACGCGCTGGAAGCGCAATTGGCGGCTAGTTCCGAGACCGGTAGCTTCTGTCACGGCGACACTCCGACCATGGCGGATTGTTGTCTGGTCCCGCAGTTGTTCCAGGCCCGGCGCTTCGAATGTGATCTGTCTGGCTATCCCACGTTGCTGCACATCGAGAAAAACTGCAACGATCTCTCCGCATTCCGCGCAGCAGCTGCAGACCAGCAACCGGACGCGACTGAATAACGGGCGCCCCTCCCGACCTGGGTCGCGAAGCACACCTCGCCCATACAGGAAAATGCCGCCAGAGGTGGAGCAATCGCGCTGTCCCCGTTTTGAGGCTAGGTGTGTATACTTTCCGGCCATGATGAACTGCCGAACCTCCCTGGTGCTCGTTGGATTGTTTTCGCTGTTGGCCGGCGCGTGCGACGAACCCAAGCAAGACACGCCGCCGCCCAAAGAGGCCACGCCCGCGACCACCGTCGCGACCACCGCCCCAATCGCCCCCAAACCCAAGCAGCCCGAGAAGGAGCCAGGAGCGGATATCGTTTGCGCAGAAGGCGACTTGGCGGATTTTCATCACGCGGAGCTCGAAGCAGAGGTCCGTCGCAAGTTGAAGAAACCCGAAGGCGACATCAAGCAGTCAGAGCTGAAGCAGGTACGGTCGATCAATCTCGCGAAAGAGGGCAAGGTCGACTACCTCGACCCGTGCATCTTCCCCCACCTTACGGGCGTTAGAGACTTGTTTCTGGGTCCAGGCAAGCTGAAGGATATTTCTCTATTAGCGAACCTCACCGAGCTGACGTCGCTGCGCGCTTCGATGAACCTGATCGAGGACGTCACTCCCCTGAAGGACCTCGAAAAGCTCGACCGACTGGACCTTGGGCGCACGCGCATCTCTGACGTCTCCGCGCTCAGCGGCTTGAAGAACCTGACCGAGTTGATGCTCGATGACACCCAGGTGAAAGACGTATCGCCTCTGGCTTCGCTGGAGAAGCTGCAGGTGCTGACTCTATCCCGCACTCAGGTCAAAGATATTTCCGTGCTGAAACCACTGAAGGAACTCAAGAGTGTGTCCATCAGCGGCGCGCCAGTGGAAGATCCTCTCGCGCTCTCCCGCCCGGGGCTGAAGGTGACCGATTAGTCGCGAACCTTGAACCAGCGTCTGAGCCCTGTGCCCGCAAGGCGCGAGGCTTTGGATCGCTGTCGAATGCACCGCTCTCAACTGAGAGCGATCTGGGTGAATTGATGCTCCAGACGCGCCGTCCAAGCTCCAACGACGGGAGGAAGATTGATGAGAAACTTCGTTATGTGCGCGGGGCTGCTGTTCCCCCTGGTTGGATGTGCCGGACCGAGGATGGCCCCCCCAGCAGACCTGGTGAAACAGGAGTCGCTGCCTGTGGAAGGGCGAAGCCGAGCCACTGGAATGTTGGTTGACGAAAGCTTCAGCATCGGCCCCTATCAGATCGCCGAGGTGGACCGCGACTGGAACTCCAGTTCCAGCGTGGGTGTTGGCCCGTGGTCAAAGGAGACCAAAACCACCGGGTATCAATTCGAGCTCCACTCGGGCAAGGACAAGTTGCCCGGTAAGTGTGAGAGTGAACACAAGTCACAAGGCGTGCTCGCTCTGGGTGGCGAATTCTCTTGGGGAGACGTGCGCATCGTGTGCACCTGCGGCACCAGCAAGGAGGGGGGACAGATCCTGCTGACGGACGATGAGAACTCCGCCAAGGTTGCCGGCTCAGCCTATGAGGTCGCTGCCATCCATGAAGAGCAAGGGGGGAGCACCCAGAGCGCTCCCTTGGGATTTCGCTTGGACGCGGATGAGCCCTTTGCCGCAGTCGAAGTGGCGCACCCGGGAAGCGTTTGGCTCAAGAAGGGGCTCAACGAGGCGGAGCGTCAGCAGACGGCCTGCTTGTTTGCCGGGCTGATGCTGTATCAACCGCCGTCCGACAACTGACGGCGCGCCGTTTCCGATCGGCCAGGGCTAACCAAGCGCGCCCCGATTAATCCGAAGGATCATCGCAAACCACTTCGGAACAATCTGGCTCAACTTGGGCGCACGGCTGTGTCACGCCCGGAGGATAGCCCCCCTGGACATGGTACCAACGTCCGTCAACACGACGACAGACAGCGACTTTGGTATTGGGACCGGCAGCTTCAACGAACGAGTAGTCATTGGCATTGATCATCGGCTGCCATGACTCATCGTGCACTTGCGAGTAATACCCAGTGGGTGACGCCGAGACTGGCCCTCTCGCGGAGTTTCGCCAAACATAGGCCCACTGATCGTCACCTAGGGCCACGCACATTTGATCGGCTTCAGGATCCGACTCCCAGACGGTGTGGAAGTCGTTCACGGCTTCTGGAACGAAAAAATAGAGGATGGCGAGTTCGTCCCAATTCACGCGCACGCTGCCGGCAGCCACCACGAAATGCACGAACAGTAGCGTCTGCTCCTCCGCTCCTTCCGAAGTGATACTCAGATCGAGTTCCGCGCAACTCTGGTTCACGCAGCGGCTGCTGGCGCAGTCTGTTTCTACGGCGCAGGCGGCGCCCAACCCGCCTACGGTGCACTGCTGGGCGATGCAGCTGCCACTGATGCAATCCTCGGACGTGCGGCACTCCGCTCCAACCGCTGCAAGCTCGCAGCGTCCCTCAATGCATGACTCGTTGAAACAGTCAGCGGGGAGGTTGCAGACGGCCCCGGCTCCACAGGCTTCGCAGTACTCGCCGCCGCAATCTACATCGCTCTCATCGCCATTGAGCATCCCGTCTGCGCAGCAGCTGTCGAGCTCACAGGCGAGCGCCTCTCCGGCATCCATTTCAGCGGGCACTTCCTTGCCAGCGTCCACGGTAACGGGCTTTCGCCCCGCGTCGCCCGGAGGCTCAGCAGTAGTCCCGGCGTCAGGCGCGCGTTGGGCGCCATCATTGTCCTTCTCTGGAGCCATATTGACGCCTGGCGGAGCCAGCTTGGGACGAACACCAGGCTGAGTACCAGCATCGCCGTGAACAGGCTCAGGCGCGGCGGCATCTTGCCCTGTAGCCTGCGATTGGTGGAGAAAGGCCGCTGGCAGATCGTTGGTACAACCGACCGCCAAAACAGAACCGAACACGCCAAGCAGGCGCATGGTGTCGTGAGATCTCATTTGGCCGCTCTGTGGTTTTCCAGCTCAGGAATGCCCCGGTTTATCAAGACGCACCTTCTCGAGATTTGGAGCGAAGCGCCAAACCTTGCTAGGGAAAATGGCGCCAGCCGCAGCCTTGCCAGTTCTGGCTAGTCGCCCCGCCCCGCTTCAGTACAGACTAGCCAACGGCCGTACGGGGTAACCACATCATGGGCGCGATCTACACCGCTTTCCGGGCGGCCGGGGGATGGTCACTGAAGTGAGGGCAGCGCCGGCACCTCAGGCACCAAGTGGGCACCTTCCGAAACATCGCCCCAACAAACAATGCTGTTGTCCATCAACAAAGCACATGAGTGCCCGTCACCCACTGCGAGCTTCTTCGCGCTGACGCCGCTTGGCGGCTGGAGCGCTCCGCCTGCTCCCCAGCAGCGGATGCTGTCGTCCAGCATGATGGCACAAGTAGATAGCCCGCGGGAGTCCATCGACTTGATGGGAGCAGGCGGAGCGTTGATGTTGCTGCCCCAGCAGTGGACACTCCCGTCTTCCTTGCGGGCGCAACCATGCCAGCTAGCTAGGGACAGCTCGACGAAGCCCTTCTCAGCGGGAGGGGACGCCTGTTTGTATTCGTTAGCCCCCCAACAATCGATGCTGCCGTCCAAGAGTAGGGCACACCCCTGCTGCCAGCCAATGCGCAAATCTTGAACGGGCCCAGAAGGACGCCCCGAGTACTTTCCCCATGTGCCGCCGTCCGGACTGGCTCCTACACCGTCATTGCCCCAGCAATCATACAACCCCGGCGAAAGCTCCGCACACGCAGCGTCCCAGCCCGTCTCCAGCGAAATCACCGGTTCGGGCGGCACACTCAGGATGCCGAATGCCGGACTCCCCCAACAGTAGATGGTGTCATCTCGCCGCACTCCGCAGCTATAGACGCCGCCAGACTGCAACGAAACGAAGTCGTTACCCATGGGCGCTTGGCTCACCTGCTTGAAGTCATCGTTGCCCCAGCAAAGCACGCGCCCATCCGAAAGCAGGCCGCAGGTGTGCATCTTGCCCGCGGTAACATCCACAAACTCCCACTGGTCACATTCTGCCCCCATGAGGCCTGGCGGGCATCCGCAGTCAACAACGCAAGCCCCGTCCGGATCCGCCGGTCCATCGTCATCCGGAGGATCCGCGTCTGGCAAGTCAGCGTCGCTGGGGTCCGTTTCGTCATGGCCAGCATCACTGACGCTGGCGTCACTCAACACGCCGCCGGTGCCGGGAGGATCTGGCTGGTCTGGACCAGCTTCGACCAAAACCGGTGGAGGCACCACGCCCGAGGACCCATCAGTGTTCGGCATGTCGCCCATCGCTGAATGCCCCGAATCGGGCTTGAGTTCAGTCGTCGGAGGTGGACTCTCGGGCTTGACGCTCGCATCCGGCATGGACTCGCCCGGCACTGAGCTCGACGCGTTCGGGGATTCCGCGGGCGCTCCTGCGTCATCGGACCCGCTTGCGCTGTCGTCTGGCTGAGCGTCGTCTTGGTTTGAGATCTGCTCAACTTCATCTGGCTCAAAATCCACGCCCCGGCGTTCACCTGGATAACAACTCCAGGCCAACAAAGCGCTAAGCCCCAAGAGTAGAGCATCTCTCGTCATTAACATCACCGTGTTTCCATATGCTTGGCAGCTCAGAACGCGGCCCTAAACAACACTTCGCGCTGTGTCAGGGCAACGTTTGGACGCGACCCTGGCGAATCGACCAGAGCGTAGTAGCAGGCGCCCAATAGCGCCGCCGCCGCGCCAACGCTCAGCCCGATAGTCCCGATATTGGTCGCTCGAATTGAATCAAGGCGCTCATTGTTGTCGAGCTGCGTTGCATTGAAGCGTTCTGCTTCCGAGGCCGTCAATTGCTGCCGGCGCGCAGCGGAAAGCTCGGCATCAGTCCGCTCCCAGGTGTCGTAACGCTCCTCATTTCCAATGTACAGCACCGTCGCTCCTCCGGCTGCCAACAACGACAAACTACCAAGCAGCACGCTCTCAAACGGTAGGGCAAAGTCAGCAGCGTGCTGCTCAGCTATCGGAGCGCCAGCGGCGGACGGCTCGGATGCGCCTTGAGCACTACCGACTGCCGGTTCAACGCTGCTGCTGACGCGTGCTTGTTCCGCAAATTCACATTCCAGCGCTTCCGAGCGCCCTGCCACCCAATCGACATGCACGGGCTCTGATTCGAAGCCGTCCTTCTTGAACCGCAACACATGCTTGCCGGACTGCAGCTCAAGTACCTGCTCAAACGGGAAGGACGCGAGCCGCGAGCCGTCCACGAAAAGAAGTGCCCCCGGGACGTCACAATGAACTTCCAACGTGATGAGTTGAGGCCCGCCCGAGGAGAGTTCACTCTGAGGAGCATCAATCTCCTTTCGCAGCAGCTCTATCTGGCGCTGTACCGCAAGGCGACGCTCGACTGTGAGTTCCCCTTGTCCTGCCGACTCCAGGTAGCGCTGCAAGTTGTCTATGGCTGCTTGATACCGGCCCAACTGGATTTGCGCTTGGGAGATATTGTAGAGAGCATCCGGGGACGGCTGACAACGGTAAGCGGCATCAAATGAAGATATCGCCGCCTCGAACTGGCCTTGCTCCGACGACCGCAAGCCTTCGTCGAAGTAGTCGCTAGCGGTAGCAGCATTGCATCCCTCGGCGCGCGAGGAAACGCCGGTTCCCAAGATGACCACTCCAGACAGTAGAGCCACGATGTTCCGATTCAACATGTCTATTTGTTCTTTTCGGAATAGGGATTACCCATCATCCGCTCGGCTAGGCTCTTTGTCCTTCTGGCGGTATCCAGTGTGCGAACGTCATTTGTTGGCGCGACCGCGGGTGTGCTTGGCAGCGTCGGCGGCGGCGTGGCCACGCTGGACGTGGAGCGCTGAGTCGCTGGCTTGCGGGCAAGAGGCTTGTGAGTCAGCGGCAGCTGGTGAGCCAGTGGCTGTTGGTTCCGTGCCGAAGGCGGCGACTCTGCTTGCGCTGGTTCCAGAGATGCCGGCCGCTCCAGCGATTCGGCCGCTTCGGCTCTTGGGCGCTGAAGTTCAGGTCCGCTCATGCTGACCACCTCCGGTAGCTCTAGTCCATCCGAAGCCAGCACGGGCTCAGCCGATACTGACGGGGTCTGCCCCTGCTGCATGGCTGTCGTCTGCGCCAGCTGCGACTTCGACAATCGCTCTTGCTGACGCTTGAATTTGACGGCATGCCCCTGCCAGCCTGCACCAAGCCCCACCCCCAAAGCCAAAGCCCCGACCGCGTAGGGCGTCCAGGTTCGGCGAGGCGTAGCCGGCGCGTACTCAAGAGCAGGAGCGGACTCAAGTGTGTCGAGGGAGGAATCGAGGTCGTTGAAGCGGGTGACGCGTGGCTGCAGAGCTGCGGCAAACTCACCCGCCGTTGGTCGCCGCTCGCGAGCCTTATCCAAAGAGCGCTCAATCAGCGGAGCCGCTTCAGGCAGCGCGGCCTTGAGCTGACTGGGCAAAGGTTCCGGACGATGAAACAGAACGTGATGGAGCGCCGCTTGACGTGTCTCACCAGAATGGGGAGGCTTGCCGACCAACATCTCGTATAGCAGCGTCCCGAGCGCGTGAATATCCGTCTCTGGACCGACATCTGGCTCTCCGCGCGCCTGCTCCGGAGACATGTATTGCGGCGTGCCCAGCATGTTCCCGGTCTCGGTCAGCTTGGTTTGTTCATGCTCGAGATCGAAGCAGCAAGCGATTCCGAAGTCGATCAGGACCACCCTCTCCGAGCCGTCGGAGTTGGGAACGAGCAATACATTCTCCGGCTTGAGGTCGCGATGTGCCACGCCTTGGGCATGCACGTAATCGAGCGCCCGCGCGATCTGCGACGCGATCAGGCAAGCTCTGGACGGCGATAGCGCCCGTTCGAGTCGGAGCACCGCGCGCAAACTCTGCCCATCGATGAAGTCCATCACCAAAAACGGCCGACCGTCGTCCGCGACTCCCGCGTCAATGATGCTGACGATGTTCTCGTGACTCAGCGCGCCGAGCGTCTTGACCTCTAACATGAAACGCTGACGAGCGTTCGCGCGGTCTGCCACGGACGCTTTCATCAGCTTGAGCGCCACCTGCCGATCCGTAGCCGGGTGACGTGCCAGGTATACCTCGGCCATTCCCCCGGAATCGATCCGGCGGCTCGCGGTATACCCAGCAACAGCCACAGGGAATTCAGCCATGGACCTTAGTTGATGGAGTGCTCGTCTGAACCGTTCGCCTTGAGTAGCCGATAGGCGCGCCCGCGAGATATTCCCAGAGCCGCGCCGCCCGGCTGATGTTGCCGCCATGTCTTGCAAGCGCCTCACGCAATTGGTCCAGATTCTTTTGCCTCTGTTGCTCACGGATGTGCTGTGGTGCCGCGACGACAGACTCCGGCTGGAGGTCGACCCCAGAGTCTTGCCGCGAACTATGCTCGGTGAGTTCCGCAGGGATGTCGCTCACGCCGAGGGTTTGTTGGTCCGCATGGAGAGCCGCCATTCGATGCGCCAGCTGTACCACCTGCCGCGCATTGTAGGGCCAGTCAAACAGCAACAGAGCTTCCGCAAACTCCGGCTGCAGCTCAGGTGGTGGGCGTTCACCAAACCGTTCGAAGTTCGTCAAAAACAATTCAATCACCTCCTCACGGCGCTCCCGCAGCGGCGGCACCTGCAATGCAATGCCGTTTAGGCGTGCGAACAGATCACCCCGGAATTCTCGGCGCTCGACCAACTCTTGCAGCGGGCGCTGACCGGCAACCAAAACGCGTTGGTCGATCGAGACGGGTTGGTTGCTGCCCAGCGGACAAACCGTGCTCTCTTCCAACGCTCGCAACAATTTCGCTTGAATGGACAGCGGCAGATCCCCGACCTCATCCAGCAACAGCGTGCCGCGATGCGCTTGACGAAAAGCACCCACATGTTGCCGCTCGGCCCCGGTGAATGCGCCCCGCTCGTGTCCAAACAGCTGAGACTCAGCGAGGGCCTCGGGCAGGGCCGCGCAGTTGATGGCGACAAATTCGCCCGAGCGACCGCTGCGCTCATGCAGATAGCGGGCCACCAATTCTTTGCCGCTGCCGCTCTCGCCAGCGATGATCACTGGCAGCCGCGTCGCGGCGACCGAGTCCGCTTGCCGCAGCAATTGCTGCAGCTTCAACCCGGCCAGAATACCGCAAGCCTCGTGCTGCAATATGGGCTCGTCCAGCGAGACGCCGCGGCGAAACAAGCCAACCCAGTCCCCCATGCGGATCACGTCGCCGACGCACAGTTCCGCCTGGGACGCGGGAGATCCATTCAAGAACGTGCCGTTGCGACTGCCCCCGTCCGAGATCAGGACTCTTCCGTTTCGGATTTCAAAACGCGTGTGCAGTCGCGAGACGCGTTTGCCCGATAGCGGCAGGTCCCGCGATGCGGAACGGCCCACCTCGATTTCGGGCTTGTCCAAGGCGAAACGCAACCGCCGCGGGTACAGCAGTTCCAGAACCGGGACCGTCTGCTCCAGCGCACTCTGATGCACTGCGTCGTGCAGCGTGGTGTCTTCCGAGACGAATCGCTCTACCGTCACCCCCAAGTTGGTATCACGTGCCTTCATCGGTCTCCATAGACTTACTCCGTAGTCGGCCGGACTCTTCCTGCTTGGAGCGGGGAAACAGCCATTGAATCAAAAGTGCCAGGGTTTACCGCAGCCGTTGCCTACCGGACCGCCAGTACCCTAAGCCGTTCGACCCCGTCGTTGAGCAGGTCTTTGCACGCTTGGTAACGCTCGCGGTGCAAGATTGCGCTAGTAATTATACAAGATTCTTCCTACGCCGGGTGCTTCCACTCGGTGAGGGGCCCGCTTCACCATCCAAGCTGCATGAGAGCCCAGCAAGATGACAGAGAGCGTCGAGAGCGTGCGCGGGAAAAACTAGTTCGGTATCTGGCCAAGCTGCCCGAGAAGAGCCGCGACCCTCGGTCAGCCAACGAAGCCCTCGGCTGGGCGCAACAATGCGTCAAGCCACACGTCGAGCGTTCGGATATGGTGCCTGGCTGGGATCCGGATCTGCGGCGACTGTTCGACGCTCTGGCGGAGGCCGCGCCGGAGCTGCTGGAGCGGCGCCGGAGCGACTTTGCGGAAGCTGCCCAACATCAGATCGATTTTGCGCTCGCGCTCGTGGGACGAGGCTCCTGGCCAAGCGGCGTCATGGCGGCCGTAGCGCGCGACTTCCTCAATAGTCCTCCGGGAACCTTCGCGTATGAGCAAAAGCTTCCCCCGGAGGTCTTGCTGGAAGCATCGCTCGAGCTGCTTTCGCGGGAGCCAGTTCCACTATTGCAATGGAGTCGAATCGAATCATTGCTTCCCCAGGCAACAGATGAGTTTCGGAAACTCGCTCTGCTGAACTACTGCGGACAGGACTTCCGTTCGCGGGCATTCGAACTCTGCGCGGGCGCTACTGCAGACTTCGCCCCAACACTACTCGAAGCACTCGACGACTCACGGCTGTCGTTTACTGGAGCGATCGCCGCGTCATTGGTCGTCACTCAACAGCTGGGCTCCACCTGGGGAACTCAAATCCCAGCTTGCGTTCGCACCGGTCTGCTGTGGGACTTGCGCTGCGGCAATGATGAAGAAGCCGGCGTCTCCCTGAGAGCCTACTCCAGCTTGGCCTCTGGAGTTGCCGCCGAGTTGCTGCGCGAGTGCCTGGGAGAGGAGCGGGCTATCGCGCTCGTGCCGGCGCTGGATGATGAGCGGGTGATCTCAGAGCTGATTGACCGAGTGGAAGCTGAAGCGGAGTTCAGCCCCGTCGTGGTTGATGCGCTGGCCGCGTGCGGCGAACGGGCGACTCGGGCGCTGAGCGAGGCCTGCGCGAAAAAGCATCCCCCGACGGAGGTGGCGGTGCTGACCGCAAGCGTTTTCGGCCGACTTGAAGCCCCTGACCTGGCGACGTTAGTGTCGTTGCTGGGCCACTCGTCGAAGCGGGTGGTCACGACCGCAGCACGCTCGTTGGAGCTCATCGGTGAGCGCGCCCGCGGCGCGTTGGAGGAAGGCGCCAAAGCCAAGAAGAAGGCTGTGCGGGTTCAGTCGGACAGGCTGCTCTCCAAGCTGAGTGACCAACACACTGACGAAGTCACCCCGCTAACCGTCGTCCGTGAACGCGCCCAAGCGATGCCCGCTGCGCAGCGAGAGGCATTCATGACTCTGTGGTTGTCGGCCGGTGACAGCGAAGAAGACTGGCAAACGCAGCTAAAACCAGAACTGACGCGGCTTGGAGCTACCGCGCTCGAGCTGCTCAGAAATTGGTTCTTGCAGCGCCTGGAAGACGGCGAAACTCGTCTGTGGTGCTACGCCGTGGAGGAATTGCGGTCCGATCCCGAGGCCGTCTGGGTGGCAGTTGATACTTTTGCACGCATGCCCAAGCTGGGCGCCTCCCTCTGGGCCAGGCCCCGACGGGCGCTGGGCCATTGCGGTGAACTGCTGTGCGAACCAATTGTCCACGCGCTGCATACGGTGCACTCAGAGTATCGCGAAGCGCTATTCGGGCTGTTGGCAGCACAGGCGTCAACCGTCGAGCACGGCGTGTTCTTGACTGGCCTGAGCGATCCCAGCAAGACGGTGCGCACTCACTCGGTCGACGGTTTGAGCCGCGTCAGTGATGGTCCGTGGGTGGAAGTAGCCAAGCTCCTGCAAGCCACCGAAGTCGGCACCCGCGTCGCCGCGGCTGAACTGCTGGCGGTCTGGGGTCGCCCGGAGGTCTCCGCCGAAGTCGCGCGTGCGTGGCAGACAGAGCGCAGCAAGCAAGTGAGACCATATCTCGAGGACACGCTGGTCGCCTGTGGGCTCGCGCAGCTCCTGTTCGAGCAGGATGCTACTGCAACACCAGACTCGGCGCCGATCACCGAAGGTGCCGCTGAACGCTACTTGCTGAGCCAGACCCTACCGGAAAAGCTCCCCAACTTCGTTCACCTCACTGAGTTACCCCGCCTGCGATTTCGCAGCGGTGCGGATACTCCCGTCGAAGTGCGGCACGGCTTTCTCGCACGCTTGATGCAGCTGGATCTCACGCTCAAAGGCCGCGCTATCCGCTATCTACTGTCCGCTTTCGACACGGGGGATGTACACGCCTGGAGTCGTTGGCTCTACGAACGCTGGGTCCAGCGCCGCAATTCCAAGTACAAGTGGGCCGTGCTTCAACTGAGCCTACTGGCTGATGATCAGCTGATGGATGAAGCCATGTCGCAATTGGGCGACTGGAAAGGCCACGAGCATGCGCTGGTCAGCTGTCACTTGCGGGCCGCTCAGTGGCACGGCTCCGAGGTCTCCGTGCAATGGCTCGGATACTGGACTGAAAACCTGGCGTCCCTCGGGGGGCGCTCAAGCGCACGACAATTGTTTGACCGGGTCGCCTTCAAGCAAGGGTGCAGCGCTTCCGAGCTCCGCCGTCAACTCAACCCATTCCTGTACGACGAACGCGAGGAGCGACTACTCTCTCGCGAATGCGAACGGGGATTTCCCCAACAGCGTTTGCTCTCCAAACTCGAACGTTCTTGGCTGACCGGACGGCAATGGCCCCCGGACGCCCTTGTCCGCTTGCTGTCGACCCAAGGGTTTGTCCAGGGCGAACGCCTGTGGTGGCGGAGCGTTGATGGCGACGTCTACAGACTTTGCCCAGACGACGAGGGGCGCTGGCAGTTGCAGGGCTTGGCGAATCAGACAACGCCCAACGTCGAGAGCCTGCGCCTGCTTCACCCCCTGGATTGCTCAACGCAACAGCTAGAGCAGCTGCAGACGCAAGTCAGCAAGCCCCCCAGGTTCAAGCAAATCGATCGCGAGACGTTTGCTCCTTCGCAGTTGGCGGAACTCAGCGGGATCGTCGTGCCAAACGAACAGTTCTCGCGTTGGCGGCGCGAGCATCATTGGTTTCACGGGGAGCCGATGGACGGAGGCATCGTGTACACCGACAGCCAGCATCTCCTGGCCCATGACCTGGTGGTGACGCTCCAACATTCGGGCTACGGAATCGGAGCGAGTGAGTTCGACGATGACGTTCGACTACTCGGTCTCGAGTTCAGCGATCTGGACGGTACGAAGTTGTCAGCGAGCGACTTATCGCCGATTGTGTACAGCGAACTACATCGCAGCATCTCACTCCTGAGTAGCCGACAATCCTAAGCATACTCGCTCCTAAAACAGCTGCTCGGGAAGTTTTCAGCCCGCGCGAATGCGCCAGGTCAGCGATCTGAGCATTCACGCTGACTTAGCCCGCACCAAGTCGAAACAGCCCGTTTCGGTAACACTGCCCGACTCGCGGCTGCGCTGTAAATCCGCCACGGATACAGCGAGGTCTGAGACGTCCCGCTTTTATCGTCGGTGCCGCCTGAGGTAGGTTGCGCTCATGGGCAATGAGGCGGGGGTCCCTGAGGGTGACGCAGTGCCAGATCTCGCGGCAAGCGCGCAGGAGGGCACGGGCATCGGCGCGTCCATTCCCCCCGCGTCCGGAGAGCGCGCCGCCGATGAACAGCCGTCAGCGTTGACGTTTGAAGATCGCGTCCGCAACGCCAATCAAGACTTCCTACGCCTGGCTCAGGATCATCTCAATCTACCGATTCAGATCTTGATTGAACAGCGCGACGTGGCCCTCAGTCAGCTTTCCCAATTGGCTGAGGTGGCCGCCGAAGAACGCCAGCGCCTGATGAACAATCACGAGCGCTTCGTCGGCTACCTGATGGAAGAACAGCTAGCCAACCTCCGCCACGTGCGCGAACAGCTGGACGCCGCCAACGAAGAACTCCAGCGTACCAAGGCACTCGCGGCCCTGCCCACGCCTGATCCCTCCGCAGACACGGAAGCCCCCGCTTCGACCGACGCGGTCGAAACCACGCTGGAGGGCGCTCAAGCAAAAATCGAGCAACTGCGTCGCGAGCTGGCCGCCGCCTACCAAGAAATCGACGAAACCCGAGCCGAAGCCATCCGACTTCAAGACGAGCACGACGAAGCGATTCGCACAACTGACGACGTGCAGTTCGAGCTGCGCTCGGAGATTGATGCCGCTAGAGACGAGGCATTCGACATCCAAGCGCGCCTGGACGCAACCTTGCGCCAGCTGGAGGACGCCCACGACGCACGCCGCGACGACGCCCTGCGCATGACCGAAGAGCTCGACGACCTCAAGCGAGAGCTGCACGAACGCAATGCCGAAGTGCGCCGGCTACGTGAACGCTTGCAGCAGCAGTCCGCGGACCAGCCCAAGTACAGCCGTCCGCCGCCACCAGACACGGCGTCGGAGTTGGACGGCCTGCGCAAAGAAGTGAAGTACCTGCGTCAGCAACTGATCTTGGCCAAGCGTGAGCTCAGTCAAAAATCCTCGCCGGATGTCGGGCGCGCGGCCCCCGGGCTAGACGATTTCATCCAAGACACCAAGACTTCGCGCTGAGCTCCGGGATTGTTCAGACAGACATGATGGGCATGTCCGGACGGACATGACCCGGCAGTTGGCGGCGCGGCGCTCGATGGATCCGAGGGATTTTGCGCTGCGACGCAGTGGCACGAAGGCTGCAAGCATCGAGTGGAAACAGCCCACCAGCGCTGAACCACTGATTCAGCCCCTGCCCTCGCTGCGCCGTACCCTGCCCCCGACACTTGCCCCAAGGAGATCCCATGCCCCGCTTCGACAACATCCTTCAGACCGTTGGCAATACTCCAATCGTCCGCCTGAACAAGCTGTCGCCCCCGGGCGTCAACATCTACGTCAAAGTCGAAGCGCACAACCCCATGGGCTCGGTCAAAGACCGGCTCGCACTCGGGATCATCGAAGATGCGGAGCGCCGTGGAGAGTTGAAACCCGGTCAAACGGTGATCGAAGCAACCAGCGGAAATACTGGTATCGGCCTGGCGATGGTTTGCGCACAACGCGGCTACCCTCTGGTGGTCACGATGGCGGAGAACTTCAGCGTCGAGCGCCGCAAGCTGATGCGCTTTCTGGGCGCCAAGGTGATCCTGACCCCCGCGTCGGAGAAGGGCACGGGCATGCTGAACAAGGCCAAAGAGCTGGCGGAAAAGCACGGCTGGTTCTTGTGTCGTCAGTTCGAAAACGAGGCCAACGCGGACGTGCATTCCAAAACCACGGCGCGTGAGATCGTCGATGACTTCGCGGACGATGGCCTGGATTATTTCGTCAGCGGTTTTGGCACTGGCGGCACCGTGAAGGGCATCGCCCGCGTGCTGAAGCAAGAAACACCGAAAACCCAAGTGGTCGTTTGCGAGCCCGACAATTCGCCGATGCTGAGCAGCGGTATCACACAAGCCCGCCACGCCGACGGCTCTCCCGCAGGCAGCCACCCTGGGTTTCGGCCCCACCTAATGCAAGGTTGGGCGCCCGACTTCATTCCTCAGCTGACTGAGGATGCCGTCAATTCCAAGCTGATCGACCAAGTCGTGAAGATCCCGGGCGCAAAAGCCCTGGAGCTTTCGCGTGAGTTGGCGCGGCAGGAAGGGATCTTCGTGGGCATATCCAGCGGGGCAACCCTTGCTGGCGCGCTGGAGCTCGCCAAGACAGCTCCCTCAGGCAGCAACATCTTGGTGATGCTTCCCGATACCGGCGAGCGCTATCTTTCTACTCCGTTGTTCGGAGAGATTGACGTCGAGATGAACGCTGAGGAGCTCGAAATCTCTCGCTCCACGCTGGGCTACCGCTTCGACATCTGCCCGACCACGTCCCCCGAAGCCAAGAATCAGAATGAGGAGATTGGCGACGTGGACCCGCAAGCTGCGGAGTACGTGTCTGCTGCATTGAGCGACGCGGCCCAACCGGTGGTGATGTTCGCGCTGGAATGGTGCGAATTCTGCTGGTCGGTGCGCAAGCTGTTCAAACAAGCGGGCATCCCCTACCGCAGTGTGGACCTGGACTCCGTTGAGCTGCAGGCGGGTGACCTGGGCGGCAAGCTTCGACAAGCACTGCGTGCCAGGACAGAATGCCGCACGATCCCCCAGATCTTCGTTGGCGGGGAATTCATCGGCGGCTGCACGGATGTCTTCGAAGCGTTCAAAGACGGCTCGCTACAAGCCAAGATCCAATCCGCTGGGGTTTCGCTAAATGACGACGAAACGGACTTCGATCCCTACACGCTGCTGCCTGGCTGGCTGTCTGAGAGAAAGGTCGCCTGAGCATGTCACGCCATGAAACCCTCGATCCTCGGGACAGCCGCGGCTGGCAAGAACTCCGCCAACTCGGCGCTTCGATGCTGACGGATGTATTCGAACACCTGCGCACTCTGCGTGAGCAACCCGCTTGGAGACCCATGCCGACGGAGGTTCAGCGACAAATTCAAGAGCAACCGCTGCCGGAGCGCGGACAGCCGCTAGAGGCTGTCTATCAAGAGTTCAAGCGCAACATTCTGCCCTACGGTGGCGGCAACTTGCATCCTCGCTTCTGGGGTTGGGTCATGGGCAACGGCACGCCCGGCGGAGTTCTGGCGGAAATGCTGTCCGCCGGATTGAACGCAAACTTATGGGGCGGCAGTCACGCCGCGATCGAGATCGAGTCGCTGGTGATTTCTTGGTGTCGGCAGCTCATGGGATTTCCCGAGACCGCATCCGGACTGCTGACGAGCGGGTGCTCGCTGGCGAATCTGATCGGCCTCGCCGCCGCGAGAGGACGCTTGCAGTCTGGTCGAGTCGGCGTGCATGGCCTGCGCGGATTGCAGAGTACCCCCGTGGTCTATGTCTCGACGGAAACCCACAACTCCGTCGAAAAAGCGGTCGATCTGCTGGGCATCGGACGAGACAACCTACGCCGAATCCCAGTTGACGAAGCGTTTCGAATGGATCCCTGCGCACTCTTGGATCAGATCGAGCGTGACCTAGCGGACGGATTTTTGCCTATGGCCGCTGTCGCCACAGTGGGCACGGTGGCCACCGGAGCGATCGATCCATTGCGCGAAATCGCTGCGGTATGCCGAGCGCGCGGCGTTTGGTTGCACATCGACGGAGCGTATGGTGCCCTCGCCACCTTGGATCCACAATGCAAACCGCTGCTCGAAGGGCTAGAGCTTGCTGACTCCCTCGCGTTCGACTTTCACAAGTGGCTGTCCGTGCCATATGAAGCGGCTTGCATCTTGGTCAAGAACCCCGAAGACCACGCACGCACCTTTGCCAGCAAGACTCCGTATCTGTCGTCCACACAAGGTGGGCCAGGCGCTGGCTCAACCTGGTTCTGCGACTTGGGGCCAGAGCTTTCGCGGGGCTTTCGTGCACTCAAAGTCTGGATGACACTGCGCGAACACGGCACGCAGAAGTTCGGTAGACTGATCCGTCAAAACATCAACCAGGCGCAGCTCCTTGCCAGCAAGATTGCGAAGCACCAGGAGCTCGAGCTGTTGGCGCCAGTGAGTCTCAACCTGGTTTGTTTTCGCTATCGTGGCGACACGTCTACTAGTGAATCAGAACTGCGCCAGATCAACCAACAGGCGCTGCTCGAACTTCAACAGAGCGGCGTCGCTGTTCCCTCACACACTCAGCTCCACGGCAAGTTCGCTATTCGCGCTGCGTTCGTAAACCACCGCACACGCTCCGAGGACTTGGACGTCCTGCTCAGCACCTTCTTGCACTCCTGCCGAACTCAGCAACTCAAACACCGCGCTGCGTAGCGGCTGACCTACGCCCGGCGGGGCAAGATACTTCCCCACGGCCCGTGCTTTCTCATCTTTTGACCGGACGTACTGTGGCGCGGCGCGTGAACTGCTGAGCAGTCCAACAATTGGAAACTGCCATGTTAGGCTGCCCCCATGGGTGGAACCGCTGAGAAGAAGCCTCCAGTACTACCCGTGCTGCTGGCGGTCGTGGCCTCTTTGGTCGTCTACGGCGTGGGACTGCTGCTGCAGACAGCTTTGGTCGCAGAGAATGGCAGCATCGCCTTTTGGCACCAATTCCAAGAGGGTGGCATGGGTATGTGGGTGCTGCTGTTCATCGCCAGTGTTGGCTTTGCCAGCGTCCCGATATTCGGTGCCCTACTTCCGCTGAAGCCACGCTTCCCTGGAGCATTAGCGTTCACCGTACCCGTCATCGCGCTGTGCGCGGGAGCATTCTTCTTCCACCGGGGCATGTCCCTCGTGGTGAGTGCGATCCAGGGAGGATCTATCGACGATTTCACGCGACTGCGTATCTACGCCGAAGGTGCGAGTGAAGCCATTTGGCCTCTGGTCTACTCATGCTCGATTGCGGCGGCGCAGCTAACAGCCTTGGCAGTCGGATTTGCCGTTCGCTCCTGGACTCGCTCGGAGGCCCACCGCTCCGGTCCGGCTCTCGTGGTCGGTTTCGGCTCTCTGCTGCTGAGCGTGGCAGTCCTCGGCTGGGCCCTGGTCGCAGTCGACACCAGCAGCGCCGCGGCGCTGACGTTACCCGTGATCTGCTTGTGCGTCGGTGCGGCGCTGACTCGAAGCGTCGCCACCGACTCTGCGACTGAAGGGCATTTGGCGGTCGCTGACTTGTTTGCCGCTTCAGCCTGCGTACTGAGTGCCGTCGTTCTGACGGGGATCGCGTTTTGGAGCTCGACTTGGGCGAGGACTTTCGGAGCCTTGGGCGGTGAATCCGTCGACCCAACAGTGGCTCCGGTGATCGTTGCCGAGCGCCTGGCGCGCAGTGACAGCATCGTCTTGCTAAGCGCAACCATGGTCGCTCTTGTGCTGGTCGTCACGCTGGCTGGTGGCGCTCACCGCATTGGGCTCTGGGCACGCGTCCTGCCGAGCGCGGCATTGAGCGCCCTCCCCGTGGTCGTCGTGGCCGGCCTGGCCACGCTGATGGTGGGAGGACGGAGAGACTCCGTGCAGCAGATGAACCGCTACGCGCTGGCTCTGGCCCCCGACGACGTGATAGCAGCCGTGCTACCTGAAGCCGACAAAGCCGAACGCCTCCTACGCGATGGCCACGCAGACATCGCCGTGGGCAAGCAGCAAGTCTGGGTGCGTACCAAAACCGATTGGCAAGCTGTCGGCCCGGCCTCGGACTTGGACGGCCCAGACTGCTTGAAGTTGCTCGACCAAGCCACGATGCTAGCGGAGCAGGCCGGTGAATACGTTCGCGAACTGAACGTTCTGCTCGATCGAGACGCCAGCTATCGGCGCATGCATTGCGTCGCGCTGTCGATGTACACCACTGCGGTGGAGGGGGGGCCGTGGGGACGGGAGCTTGAGCACCCCAAGCTTCGTTTCGGCATCCACTACGCCGAGACCAAGCGCGGCAAGCCGATTCTCTGGAGGATCAATGGCTATGATCCCGCACTTTCAGAGCCATACGCAGCCCTGTTATCTCGTCCCACCGTCGTTCGCTTCGACAGCGAGCGAGACTGGCAAGACGTCCGCGAAAAAATGCACGTGCACCTATCCCGCGCTCAGTGGGTGGTCTACCGATTGGGCGAGAAGGAAGCCCTGAGCGGTGAACTGGAGTCGAGATTGAAGCGCTTGCGCGAGCTACGGGGTCAGAGTGGCTACTCTGTATCCGCAGATGCGGACGTCCCAGCGCTGGAGGTACTGGCCATCGCCGGACACCTGCCCCACGGTCACCTCAATCTGCAGGACGAACCCACCGACTTCGAAGAGATGTTTCAAGAGCTTGAGCGCCCGGAGTCACCGAGTACTGACGGCCTGCTAGGGCTACCAACACGAGCGCGCGCGATCGTCCGCTTCGGTGAGGGCAGCGTCAGTGGCAGCCTACCGAAGGAGGTCATCGTGCGAATCGTACGACAGAATTTTGGACGTTATCGCCTATGTTATGAGCAAGGCCTCAAACAGAACCCGAATCTCCGAGGCAAGATCACGGTGCGTTGGGTGATCGATCGATATGGCAACGTGTCGAACGTGGCTAACGGCGGTAGCAGCCTGCCCGACTCTCGCGTAGTCAACTGCGTCATTCGCAGTTTCTATGGTCTGTCCTTTCCTCGCCCGGAGGGAGGTATCGTGACCGTGACCTACCCGATCGAGTTCAAGCCGGGCTGATCTGCCGACCCGTCGGTTCGGGACAAGCGCGACACCGGTGCTGGGTCCCCCACATTGGCCACTGTTCGGGATCGGTTCAGCCAAGCGAACGAAATGCGCGCGCTCAGGTTTGGGACGGGCTCCTGCATCCGCTCGCGCTAGAGTTCATCAATCAATCTGCTCAATTGAGCCTAGGCGATCATAATTTCCACTCTCTGAGTCGTCACCGATCGCAGACGACAGAAGCTCACGCACATCGTCACCGCTGGCTGGACCGGCGAGACAAATCGCCTCAGCCTCCAGCTGAGCGCCACCGAGGTGATGCAAAGGTCTTTGCGCGCCCCGGCTCGGGCTCTCAGCAAACCAACGGCTGAGCAAAGGACTGATCTATGCTCAAACCCGTTCACATTAGCGCCGTACTTGCCGCCGTCTCACTGTGTTTGGCCTGCAGCAGCACGCCAGAGGTACAGGAAAATGACGACACGACCTCCGATGACGATGCGGACGCGGGGAGAGCTCCGGCGGACGATACCGACGACGACGCTGATGACGACGACGGCCCCGGAATCGTAGGTGGGGATGATGACAGCAACGATGACGACGTCTCGCCCGACGAGTGCGACGGAGGACCTTGCGACGACTCCACAGTATTTGGCGACGCTGGACCCGCTTGCGGCGACGGGCAGCTGAATGACGGCGAGCAGTGCGATGACGGAAACCCGCTACCCGGCGATGGCTGTAGTGGTGTCTGTCAGCTCGAGCCCTACTCCGTGTGCGATGAGCCCGGGAAACCGTGTACATCAACCATTGTCTGCGGCGACGGACAGCTAGACCCTGGCGAATTCTGCGACGATGGCAATAACACCGACGGCGATGGCTGTGGACCTGATTGTACTGAACAGGATCCATCTTTCATCTGTCCACCAGGTGAAGCTTGCAGGCGCCTCTACGCCTGCGGCGACGGGCGAGTCAACGGTGGGGATGAGTGCGACGACGGCAACACCACCGACGGCGACGGCTGCGATTCTGAATGCAACGTCGAGAGTGGCTATGTGTGCCGCCTGCCTGGTCGTCCGTGTGAGCTAGATATCGAGTGCGGAGACGGTATCATCCAAGCGGATAGTGGCGAGCAATGCGATGACGGAAACAAAGTTTTCGGCGACGGCTGCTCCGGAGTCTGCACCGTAGATCCATTTTGGATCTGCCCCACCCAGGGCGAGCCCTGCCAATTCACCATCGAGTGCGGGGACGGCAAGCGCGAGCTCGGCGAATCCTGCGACGACGGTAACACCGCTGATGGTGATGGCTGCAACTCGAAGTGCGAGGCAGATCCCGCCTATGTGTGCCCGATGGAGGGGCAGCCTTGCATCAAGCTGGTCGCGTGTGGCGACGGTCGGGTGAGTACCGGTGAGCAGTGTGATGATGGAAACGCGACGGCCGCTGATGGCTGCGATGACAGCTGCCAGATTGAGTCCGGGTTCACTTGCCCGATCCCGAACCAGCCTTGTTCTGTCATCACGTTCTGCGGCGATGGTTCGCTCCAAGCAGGCGAACAATGTGATGACGGCAACAATGACGCCGGCGACGGCTGCGCCGCCAACTGCGCCGTAGAGGCAGACTGGCAGTGCGACCAAACGGGTAAGAACTGCGTCTACACTGTGGTTTGTGGTGACGGCGTCGTGAGCGGGGACGAAGCCTGCGACGACGGCAACACCAACGCCGGAGATGGCTGCGCCGCCGACTGCAGCGCGATAGAAAGCGGGTGGTCATGCCCGCGCCCAGGCTACCGCTGTGAAGGTATCTGCGGAGATGGCATCATCCGCGGCCGCGAACAGTGCGAGGACAACGATCTCACCCCAACCTCTGGCGATGGCTGCAGCGACACCTGCCGGATCGAGGGGGACTACGTTTGCGCCACGGCGGGGCAGGCCTGCTACTTACCTACCTGCGGCGACAACGTCAAAGAGGGCAACGAACCCTGTGATGATGGCAACAACTCCGTTACGGGCGATGGCTGCTCTCCGGGCTGTTTGCTCGAACCTATCTGTGACGGCGTCAACGGCTGCAGCTCCGCGTGCGGCGATGGTATGGTGCTCGGCAGCGACAATGAGGGCTGCGACGACGGCAACAACGCTAGCGGCGACGGTTGCTCAGCGACTTGTCAGATAGAAACCGGCTGGAGCTGTCAGCTGACCGCCAACGACCCGGGCAACGTCCTGAACATTCCCATCATCTATCGCGACTTCAAGGCGTTCGAAAACGGCGGCCATGTCGCGTTCCAGTGGACAGACTCGGATCCGATCGACCGCACGCCCTATCAGGACATCTGGGTGCGCACCGATCTGGGAACCAGCACTGACTTTGCACCCGACGGCACCTCACTCAAAGGCAAGCCGGTCTTCAAGTGGTGGGTTCAATGCGACAATGACAGCTGCGATGACCTTCCGCCCATCAATCAACCGTTCGGCACCCTTCCCGCGTCGACCTGCAACGCGCAAAAGAACAACGCCACAGGTACCCGCTATCTGAACCAGGACGGTCGGGATGCCATGTTTTGCGGGTACGGCGCTCGGGACATGGTCACCTTCAGTCAGTGGTACACGGACGTCGCCAACGTCAATCTGACGATCAGCGACACGCTCCCGCTGACGAGTATCGGCGGCGGGGCCTACCAATACGAAAGCAACGCCTTCTTCCCGCTGACTGGACGCGGCTACGGCGGCAACGACATGGGCGGCGGTGGCGACAACTTCCACTTCACCAGTGAGCTGCGCTACTGGTTCGAATACGACGCCAGCACCGACGCGACCTTGACCTTCGATGGCGATGATGACGTGTGGGTGTTCATCGCGGGCAAGTTGGTGGTGGACATCAGCGGCACCCACGGGGAGATCACCGACAGCGTCACCGTCAATCCGAATACGACTGACATTGACGGCAATCCGCTCAACCTGGTCGACGGCAATGTGTACGAAATCGTGCTGTTTCAAGCCGAGCGCAACCGCAACAACTCGAACTACAGGCTGACCCTGAGCGGGTTCAGCGCCCAGAGCACGGATTGCTCGGAGATCTGCGGTGACGGCATCGTGGTGGGCGATGAGATCTGCGACGATGGCGCAAACAACAGTCAATTCACCGGAAGCCAGGTCGAATACGGCAAATGCTCGGCGGATTGCCGTTCGATTGGCCCCTACTGCGGAGACGGCGGCACGGATCCCGGATTTGAAGAATGTGACAACGGCGTCAACCGGGATACTTGGGGCGATACCGATCCGAGCGCGTGCGCTGCGGGCTGCGTCTTGCCTCCCGCCTGTGGCGACGGCGCAGTGGACACGCCGTTCGAGGAATGCGACAACGGCGCGGGGAACACTGTTGCGGGCTACGACGGCTGCACCACCTCCTGCACCCTTGGCCCATTCTGCGGTGATGGCACGGTTGAACCGGGGCTCGAAACCTGTGACGACGGCGTCAATGACGGACGCTACGGCGGCTGCCCGGCGGCCTGCGCGGAAGCGCCGAAGTGCGGCGACGGCATCGTACAAGAAGAATGGGGCGAACTATGTGACGGCGATGCCAATTGCGCGCCCAATTGTCGCCCGCTCAACATCTGCGGCGACTCCATCGTTGGTCCCGGCGAAGAGTGTGACGATGGTCTCAACTCAGGCTCGTACGGCACCTGCGCTCCAGATTGTATCTGGGGACCGCGCTGCGGAGATGGGCTTGTACAGGCCGGCCTGGAGCAGTGTGATGAGGGCGCCGACGGCAACGATGGCGGCTACAACGAATGCGACGAAAACTGCCAAATTGACGGTTTCTGCGGTGACGGTGAGATCCAAACCGCCGCTGGTGAGACCTGCGACGACGGCGTCAATGACGGCGTGTACGGTAGCTGCACCGAAGACTGCAAGCTGGGTCCGCGCTGCGGCGACGGCGTTTTGCAGGAGGAATGGGGCGAGCAGTGTGATGGCGGCGAAAACTGCTCAGAGAACTGCCGCCTGGGCGCCCAGTGCGGCGACGCGGTCGTGCAAACCAACCTGGGTGAGCAATGTGATGATGGCGTCAATGACGGCGGCTACGGTGAGTGCGGCCCCATGTGCACCTTTGGGCCCCAATGCGGCGATGCGGTCGTGCAGAAGGATCACGAGCAATGTGATGACGGCGAAAACGACGGCGGATATGGAGAATGCGCCCCCGGCTGCCGGCTAGGAGAGCGCTGCGGTGACAACGTCGTGCAAAAAGACGCTGGCGAGCAGTGTGATGACGGCAACACCAAGAGCGGCGACGGCTGCAGCTCCGGCTGCAAGCGTGAGGGCATTAGCGGCCCCAAGTGAGCATCAGCTCGTGCGTCAATTGCGCTCATAGAAGGTGATGCTGACCCCAACGGCTGAGGATCCGGGATCTGAGCTGAGAAACTCGCCCTCGTTCAAGAACGAGTACGGACCGTCCGCGCTGGCTTCAAACAGCGGGATTAGTGCACCAAAGGGACCGCAGTTGCGCACGATCACGGTCTGCCCGTCATCCAGCGCCAGCAGATATCGCGCATCCAGCACAGCCGCCCCTCCCAACAATTGGTAGTCAGCACCTGCGGAAACCACCGATCCAGTCAGCATGCCGCTCACACTTCCACCCGTGATGGGGATGACGTTGCGCGTGCCGCGCTTGCTCTCCCCGACCGAAAGCGATCCGCTGATGGCCACCTCCTCGGTGAATATCTCGCTGCCACGACTGCCGGTCAGGGTGCTGCATTCCCAGGGTTGATCTCGGTCGCCCTCGGGGTCCATCAGTGTCACGGTATCTGCGCCGGGACTGACTCCCGCCACGTCGTACACTTCGAGCGTGAGTTCGGTTTCGTCCGCGTTGAAGCTACGCGTGCCGACAAACTCGCCATCGTTCAGCCATGACAGCGAACTCGAGTTCGCCACCTCGAAGTCCGGGACGATACGCACGCTCGAAGCGCCTGCGGATGCCACGCCGCAGGTGCGGAGATAGATCAAACTCCCGTCCTCCGCCCGCAGCATGTGCACCTGCTCCAGCTCGATTGATCCGTTGCTCAAAGTGAGCTCGAAATCGAGCCCCCCCTCCAAGAACGATGCTTGAAGCTCACCCTCTGCTGAACCTGCCGATAGGTCCGTAACGCGTCTTTGCCCGTATTGAGTCGTACCCAAATCTCGCACTTCACCGACGGCGATGGTAGCGCTGAATACCAGCTCCCCCAGCTGCGGCGCGACGATGCCCTCCGGCATACCACAGGCCCAAGATGCATCTGGCACAATGGTGGCGTCGTCGCTCGTGACATTTGGAGCTCCCCCAGCGTCATTGCCACCGGCACTCTGTCCACCTGCTGCATCTCCCGCGGTCCCACCAGTATCGGAGCCACCCTGCGACGCTTGCCCGCCAGTATCGACCGCCCCGTCGCCGCCCGTCCCGCCTACTGCGGGGGCTCCCGCGCTACCGCCAACGTCGTTCGCAGCTCCCCCAGCACTTCCTCCAACTCCGGGAGTACCACCCTGTCCTGGCATCCCTCCTGACACGACAGGGGCTGCGTCTGCTGGAGATTGTCCTGCGTCTTGTCCGCATGCCGTACAGCCAAGCAGTGACATGAGGACAGTACTACGTAGTATTCGCGTTGAGAACCGGTGCAACATGACAGATCGAACCATGGCTTTGTGGTTCACGATAACCGGCACATCGCGCTTGAAAACAGGGGCAATTTTGTCCCCACCGAGGCGAGCTTGCGAGCACAGTCGCACCCACAAAATGCAGGAACCGAGATGTTGCTCCCGCCAGTGCCGCGTTCGCTAACGATTATTCGAGGTTCTTGCTTTCCAAGATCCAGTCCGTGCCGCATAAGCCGCAGCCGGCGCCCACAAACATGCCTTTACCAGTGGGCCCCTCATCACCGTGGATGTGCCACGAGAGCCAAGCAACGGCGGCTTCACCGTATTCACCACCGTTATCATCGAAATACGTGCCACCGTGTCCGACAGCAAGGTTTGCTAGTAGAACTGGAGTGTCTTCGATCGCCGCGAAGTCGGCGTTTCCATTGTCGTAGGCAATGTCCTCCGGTCCGCCGTTGATGATGGCCAGCGGCACCTTCAGATCGTCGTAGGTGCCGGAGCTTCGCGCGAACAACCCACTGTTCATCATCATGATGGTGGTCACGCGCGGATCCAGTCCAGCATTGAACGCCATCAACCCGCCGCAGGAATGTCCCGCGGTCGCAATTTTCGAGGTATCGAGCTTGCGATAGTACTGACTACAGGGTCTGTCATTTTCCGCTATCGCCCAATCGATAGCCTCCACCAACACCCGGCCGTTGTCCTCACTATCCCCGCTCCCATTTGGCTCGCCGTCGGCCAAGACCAGGTAGCCGTGGGAGCTGATCTCAGCCAGGAACTCAGCGTACGCCACACCGTTTCTTGAACAGGCCCCTTCGCCCCAGGCGAGGATCGGCATCGGTCCCTCGACCGCGGAAAGATCCGCTGGACGGTAGACGGTGAACAGCTCCAAGCCGGGATCTTCCTCCAACACGACTTCTAAGCCGCCACTGTACGCATTCCCTCTATCGGAGTGATTGACCGGCGTTGGATCCGCAGTTTGGTCTGCCGGATCACAAGCCACCGGAGGGTCTTCCATTGGCTGTCCCCCTGCGGCGTCCGCTCCGCCAGCGCTGACGTCCATACCGCCGCCCCCAACTGGTGGGGCTCCGGCACCGGCGTTCGGGTCGTCCGCATTCACGTCGACCGGTCCCGCCATGGGTGGGGCCCCACCAGTCATGGGCATTGGTGGCGCATCAGCCGGGCCCCCCGCCCCGCCTGGCATCTCGCCGCCGGCTTGCACGCCCGGAGTTCCTCCTATCCCACCAGCTCCGGTCGTCATCTCGTCGGCAGGCCCATCCGTGGAGCTACACCCAAGGGTGATAACTACCGCCGGAAATACGACCCATTGGTAATGTCTGATTCGCATCGAAATCCTCCAGTACTTTGGGCACGAAGACCCACGACGCTGCGCCCACGCCGTGAGTTGCCGCATCAACCTATTGCTTCAATATCATGTAGCCTGACACTAAGGCGAGCTGGACCGAGGGTGCGATCTCCCGTTCCTGGACGCTTCTCTTGGCAAGACAACTTTTCAAACCCGCAATAGGGACCGATTTGTCCCCCTTCCCTCGGGCGGCGGCACGCATGGCGTAAACCCGTTGGGCGCAACCGCACGACTGCGCAGCACAATTCACCGACTCCCCGAAGCGCCCGGCCGTGGTGGAGGAGGGATCGGCCTAATTTGCAAAGTTAGTCCCGACCGCATTCAGATCTCGCGGCCTTGGTTGCCTCCTACCCTAAGCGGATAACATCCGGAGGAATCGCCGTGCGGATCGACCTATCCCTCCCTGGGTGCCACTCGCGTTCAATTCGGTGCGTTACAGCCGGCCATTTCCTAATACCGTTTGGAAATCACTCCGAGCTAGGGCCAGTTGCCGATTAGCATACCGTCCATGACTGTCGGCCTATCTCGCTTCGTTCGCCTGTCCCTACTACCCAGCATCGCGTGTTTATCCGCGATGTTCTTGTTCGGGTGCTCTGATGACGCGGCCAATGATGGCCCCGCGCTGAACGGTGGCAGCGCTGGCGCGGCGATGGACGGCGTGCCGCCGCCGCAACCGACCGACACGAGTCCGTCCGCCGACACGCCGATCCCTCCTGCGCCGACCAACATGCTGCCGCTCGATCCTCCGACAGGAGGCGCGGGCGCGGAAGGAGGCAGCGGCGGCAGCGGCGGCAGCGCGGGAGAAGGAGGGACTGACAGTCCTGGCGGTGGCGCAGGTTCAGGTGGAGAGACTGGTGGCGAAGGCGGAGCTTTGGGCGGCGACGGGGGTTCGGGCGGCGAGGAACCGGGCGATGGATTCTCGCCCTGTCCAGCGAACGAACCCTGCGCCGTACTCCCGCTTGGCGACTCGATCACGGAAGGCTTTGGCTCATCTGGTGGCGGCTACCGCGTTCAGCTCTTCAAGCGTGCCGTGATGGACGGCAAGAGCATCACGTTCGTGGGCACGCAAATGAACGGCCCCAACATGGTCGAGAATCGAACGTTTCCCAGGCGGCACGAAGGGCGCGGCGGTTACATGATCGATCCTGGCCCCGGTCGCACCGGTATCTCGGGAGACGTGACCAATAGTTCGATCCAACAGTTCCCGCCGAACATCGTGCTCTTGATGATCGGAACCAATGATCTGAACGGCAATTTCGAAGTGGACCAGGCTCCCATGAGGCTCGGCAACTTGATGGACGACATCATAGAGCTGGCGCCAGACGCATTGCTCGTCGTGGCGAGCATCATTCCGATTGAAAACGGCAACGGGCCCAAGGTTGCCCCCTTCAACGGGGCGATCCCACAACTGGTGGAGGAGCGTGCTGCCGATGGAAAACACGTGATCTTCGTGGACAACCACGCGGCATTCACCACCAACCAGGACTACGCCAGCGCCTGGATGGGCGACACGCTGCATCCTAACGATCCTGGGTATGCGGTCTTGGGAGACTCGTTCTACGACGCGATCGCAGAATATCTGCTGGATGAATAGCGCCCTCTGCCCTAGCGTGCGGACCTGATGAAGTCGATCGTTGTCATGCTGTTGGTGGCGTTCGCGCTGTCAGCGACGCTGCCCGCCGCCAGCGAGAGTAGCCACCGCTATCGCCCCCGCTCGGCGTGGAGTGGACCGAAGCCTCAGCTGCCGCCCGTACTGAAGTGGGTAGAGCCGCCAGTCCTGCGGGATGGCAAGTACACCGTTTGGGGCGCTAGCTACTCTCTGCGGCACCGCGCGCTCAGGCACGCCGTGAATGATCAGCGGATCCAGATCCAGGGCGTGATCGGCAAGACCAACCTGGCGGACGCTCCGAAGTGCGCCGTGCATCGGCCCGGAGTTGCCGATCCTGACTTTTGTCACGCGCCGCTCCCAACGTTTTGGGTGTGTGACAAGGCGAATGACAAACCTGAAGACTGCATTCGCGTGATGGGTTGGGCCAGCAACTTTGCTCAGATCTATGGGGCGCTGACAGAGCGCCAGAAAGCGCCCGACGCCGAGTATCTAGACGCCTTCTGGGGAACTCCCCACCCTAATCCCATCCCCGCGGCTGGCGCCCGCGTCACCATCACTGGCAACTACGGACAAGCGTTCACCCGCGCCACGCTGGGTGCGGTAAGAGACCAGGTCATGGGGCTCATGACCTACGAGAAGCTGGAGTACCACTCACTGCCACCAGAGCGAGTGAAGATCCCGTTTGGGAAGTCACGATGAGAGGCTGGCAGTGCTTGCTCTTGGGCAGCTGGCTCAATTGGGCGTGTGGGCCTGCGCCTGCGGCCGTCGACCCTGGATATGAGGTCGCGGTGATCAACTCCAAGCCGCTTGAACAACCGCAGCCAATTGCGGCCCCCAATCGAAGTGCGGCGAAGAAGCTGGCAAACGAGGGCGACCAAATCGTCAAAGTGAACGTGGCGGAGGCGATCTCCAAGTACGAACAGGCGCTCGAGCAAGACGCCACGGATCCGGCAATCCACTTCAAGCTCGCCATGGCTCGTTCGAAGACGCGGGAGTGGCAGGCCATGGCGGAAGCAGCCGGGACCGCCGCAGAACTGAATCCCAGCTACGCCGACTACCATTACCGTCAGGCCGAAGCCATGATGCAGCTAGCCGTCGAGGGTGACAGAAGCTGGTATGCACGGGCGAGGAAGCCGCTGGAGAAGTGCATCCAAGCCGATCCAAATTTGGCGGAATGTCATCATCTACTCGGCGAAGTAGCGCTCTGGACGGGTGATGACAACTTGGCCGCCCAACACTTCACCCACGCCATCGAGGTGAAGCCTGCCCACGGATCGTTCTATCCCCCGCTGATCGAGCTCTACATGGCGCACAAGAACTACACGGAAGCCAACCAAGTAGCGGAGACCGCTGAACAATTCGTGCCTAAGCAAGTGCTTCACAAGGCAGCTCTCTATCGCATTGCTGATTTGCAGGCCCAAGTGAAACTCGCACAGGGAGACGCCGTGGGCAGGATTGAGGTGCTCAATCGCGCCAATCAGATCGCTGGCGACGAGCACCCGGAGATCGCGTATGAGCTGGGGCTTGCCTATGCCACACTGAAACCGCCAAAAGAAGACGACGCCCGCAGACTGCTCACGTCCTTTCACAAACGCGCCTGCAATGGGCAATCCTCGGCCAAGCGCTTCGCTGATCAATGCAACATCGCGAGTGCTGTCGTGCAGCGCCTAGGCCAGTAGCTGCACGCCGCTCGCGCTGTCAGCGCCAGCGGCCCAATACTCAGTCAAACGCGCGGCCCTTGTCGGCGCTTCAATGCCACTCAGCATCCATCGGCAAGTCGGCGAAGCTCACATCAACGGAGCTGGGGACGCCTTGTCCAGCGGGAAACGTCAACGTCGCGTCCAGAGTCATGACGAACTGCGCTTGGGCGTCGAACCCGGCAGTACCAAGAGACTGGATTGACTCGGCGACGAGCCCATCCTGTGGCTGCGGAACGGGACTGAGTTGGCAAACGTCAGCCGGAGCGGCCGCCATCGCCGCTCGCACCTCTGCGACATCTCCAACCGTGAAATACACGGTCATCAGCACGCAATAGTCGGCAACCGGGTCCGCCATGATCACGCTGTAGATGTCACAACACCCAATGCCGCCGGTCATTTGCCCCGTGTAGGAGCGTTGCCCGACGGCGGCATCAACCAGCGGAGGCACTACCGCTGCATCTGTGGACATCGCACCGGCGTCCGTCACTTCAGCGGGCTCCGCCCCCGCATCGTCCCCAACGTTGCCCGTACTCGCATCCTCCGCCTGTCCCTGCGCGTCCACCCCCGCGTCATCTCCTGTGGCGGACGCTGCCCCCCCATCTTCAGCGGAGCTGTTCGTGTCGTCATCGCCCGGTTCGTCGCAACTCTGTTTGGGCAAGCAGACCCCAGACTGGCAGGAAAGCAGCGAGGACACAGACGTGCAGTCGGCGTCGCTGGAGCAACTGGCAACACATTGACTCGTGTGCTCAGAGGACTGCCCACAAATGTCGGAGGCGCCCAACTGCTCACACGCTGAGGCTGGCGCATCGCAAGCGTCGTTGGACGAGCAATCCGCGAAGCACAACCCGCGCACGCACGCATAACCGCCACCACAGTCCGCGGTCTCGTCGCAGCTCTTGAGCCAATTGCTGTTACTGTCGCTATCGGCGACTTCGGTCTTGTCCGCGGCGCAGCCCACGGCTGACAGCAGGCACACTAGCAAGAACAGCCAGAGCTGGCATCGGTCGGATACTGAAGATCTCATGAGGTAGGCTCATCCTGGGTCACGGGGCTGGATTGGATTTCTGCAAGCGCGGCAGCTGCCGCGTCCAGATCATCAACGTCTTGTCCGAAATAGAACGTCACCTTGATGCGTTCATCGTCGGAAACGGGTCGCGCTTCGTTGGCCGCACGAACGCGGTCCCAAACCGCATTGGCTCGGTCTCGAAATGAAGCGAGCAGACCGTAAACGGCCTGCTCTTCCGGGTGCCCCGCATACAAGTCGAACGAAAGTGTAGTGCCGCCAATCAAGTCACTGCGCTGCGAGCGGGTATCCCCTTGGCGCAACTTGTTGGCGATGGCCTTGGCCATAGCTTGGAAGTGGTCGTAAACGGCGCTCTCCCAACCCACCTGCTGCCCAACGGGTACCCGAAATGTTTCGGCCCGCAGCGGTGAATCCGCGTCATCCACGTCGCGTTGGATGCGCCCGTCGGCGAGCAACTGCTCGAGCCCTGCGTGTACCTCTTGCGAGGTGAGCGGTAGCCTGTCGGCGAGCTGAGTGGCATGGATCCCCGCCTCGCGATAAATCGCCACCCAAAGCATGTTGGCCTGGGCCTCGGCGCTCTGCGCGTCCCCCATGCGCTGTTGATCGAGCGCTGAAGTCACGCCGTACAACATCGCCGGGCCGCGGCCCGAGGTGTAGGCGAGTCCGCTACTGACCAAGTCAGTCAGCACACCAATGGTCTCCTTCTCGCCGTCCTTGGCGAACCGCTCCAGCAGCTCTTTACGCGACATCGAGCCGTGCTCGATCAACGTATCGAGCACCGCCTGCCACAGCGTGCGCTCCACCACGGTGGCACTCTCCTGCAGACGCAACATCTTTTTCTGGTAGGTGCGCAGCGCCATGCCAAACATGTCGGCGACGACTTTGCGCCCGACGCCCTGCGCTTCTATCTCTCGTGCTAGCGAAAGGAACACCTGGTCGGCCACGTTGGATAGCGGCGCCCGGATCCCTGCGGCCGTCGAAAGCTGCGCGATCAGGATCGTGGTTTGCCGAACGATGCCGTCAATCAGAAGTCTGGTGTCCATCGCTGGGCACATGCTAGCCGCGCCAGCTGGCCGCGCGAGATGTAAAATCCGTCACCGCAGACCGCTGGATCGCAGAGCTGTATCGAGCCGGGCCGCGCGCAGACTCAGCATAGGCTGAGCTGGCACTGGCACGCGCATTTTTCCAGCCTCCCGGTGCCTGTACTCCAACGTTCGCGCTGGGCTCTAGTCAGCGCCGACGTAGACCTCTCCGAAGGGCGTCAGCTCACCGGCGCCGCTCACCAGGGCTCCGCCGGCGAAATCGCCGGAAGACCGGGGAAGGTACCAGGCGTAGCGCTCAACCAAAGGATGCTGAGCAAACATCGCGACGGCGTCCGTGAAGAAGGCTTGATTGACCTCCGCGGATTGCACGCGGCAGCTCCACTCCGTGAGCCAGATGGGCAAGTCCCACTGCTCGGCCCATTCAATATATTGCTCCAGCAAGTTGACATCATCACACGAGCCCGACTCCCAGCCGTACCAGTGAATTGCGATGAAGTCGACGCGCAGCTGCTCAGCTTCGACTTGGGACATGAAGTCCTCGAACCAGGCTTGCCCATCCGATGCTGCCGCCGGGCTACCCACCAGCTCAAAGCCCGCTTGGTCAAATTCTGGCCAAAGTTGGATCACCTGCTGAACGGTCAAGTTCGCCTGATCTGAATGATCGGGCTCATTGAAACCCAATACCAGGCGTTCACCCCGCTCAGCCAACTCCGCTGGACTAGCCACCCAACTGAGCTCATTCCAGTCCCCCCAGACCTGCGGCACGTATTCGGCTGAAGTGTCGCAACCGGAATCGGTGCTCCAGTTGTAGTACCATTTGGCCTGCAGCAGCTCGAGATCGGAACAATGCTGGGCTTGGCTGCCGTCCCATTCTGCGATCGAGATCCCCCGAGAGGCCTGGACCACCTGGGGATCGGGGTCGTCCATGGGCGGGACTCCTCCGTCGCCTTCGTCATCCAAGAGCTCGGGCTCGTCTGGAACGTCGGGCATGTCAGGGGGCATCAACTCCGCGCCCGGTGAACCAGCCGCGCCAGGCTGACCTCCGGTGGACGGCACATCATCACCTCCCGTCATTCCGCCCCCCTCCGGCGAGGCCGGCGACGCGCCCCCGTTGCCGGAAGGTTCCTGAATTGACGGAGCATTCATGGCTGGATCAGCCGTCTCCCCTTCGGAGCAAGCGGCAAGCGTCAGGGAAGCGACACCAATAATCCCGACAGCGGTTCTCAGCATTTCGTTGAGCCTAGTATGCGCGAAAACATCGCGCTGTAGCAGCTTCGAACCGAATCGCCTCCAGCCTCCTAGCGCGCGCCGGCAGAAAGTCGCCGCACCCCTGAAAAGTGAGCCGGCTCGCGCCACCTCCCGTTGCGAATGTGAACGCCCACATCGCGTCTTGGGCTCCGTCAAGGCTGGTGGTTTCTACGCTCAGCTAGCAGAAGCAGCGCCCCTGCTGACCCCCAAGCTCCGGCCGACGCAGCGACTGTGAGCACAATAGCCAAGGCGCCGGCAGCCTGCAGTCCGCCTTCAGCACTACTGACTCCCCCCATGAACACGACCATCAAAGGAGGCACCAGCGCCGCGGACAAGAGCGGCCAAGCCACAAGCTCGGCCAGCAGCCACTTGGAGATTCGCCGCCAAGGCACACGCATCTCAGCATCGCCAGATACCTCTCGTACTAGGCGCCAACTCAGCGCCAGCGCCGCCACAGCGCCGATCGGAACGTGCCACAGCAGCAGCGAAAACCCGAGTTCACTGCTGACCCCGCCGGCAGCGATGGCGCCGATCAGCGACGCGGCGGGGATGCAGATCAACGCCAACGTCCATGTGCGACTCATGGCTACGGACGATAGCGCGGATCGCCTAGAAATGTCTCGTCCGTCAGGGACTCGAGAAACGCGACCAGATCTGCCTGTTGCTTGTCGCTGAGTGACAACGGCTCGATTTGCGCGTCAGTACTCGCGTGTCCACGGCCGCCAGCTACATATTGCTCCACGACCGCCTCCAACGTCTCGAGCGAACCATCGTGCATGTAGGGTCCGGTGACAGCCACGTTGCGCAAATTAGGCACGCGGAACTTGCCAAGGTCGCCGGTGCGACCGGTGAGAGCTTGCCGGCCCGGATCCCCCCCGTCTTCGAAGCTGCCGTTGTTGAAGAAGCCGTCATTGGTGAGCGTCAGCTCCGAGTGGCAATGAAAGCAGCCCGTCTGGCTACTCAAGAACAACTCCAGCCCGCGCACTTGCGCCGCGCTCAGTGCTTCCTCATCGCCGGCCAAGTAGCGATCGTACGAACTGTTCGCACTGACCAGCGTGCGCACGAAGCTGGCGATAGCTTTGGTCAGCGTGTCCGCGGAAGGTGGCGCGTCATAGGCTTGCTCAAACAGCGCGGGGTAGTCCGCGTGTGCTTTCAAGCGCGCGATCGCTTCGTCCATCGGCAGATCCATCTCGGCCGCGTCTTCGATGGGTTTCCCGGCTTGCTCTTCCAGCGACTTCACTCGGCCGTCCCAGAACAGCCCCGTTTGCACCCAAGCCAGATTGGCCAGCTGTGAGGCGTTGCGCTTACCCTGCTTATCATCGACCCCTAAACTGACGGCCCTAGGATCGGCGAAGCCGTGCTCCTGTAGGTGGCATGAACCGCAGGCCACCGTTTCATCGCGCGACAAGAGCGTGTCAAAGAACAGGCGTTTGCCGAGTTGCGCTCGTTCTTCGGTCAACGCGTTGTCCGCTGGCGCCATCTCCGCGACAGACAACGCAAACCCCGCCGGCGTGGAAATGTCCGTCAGCTGCGCCAGGTCCGCTTCGTCATCCGTAGAGGCATCATCCGCAGCGGCATCGTCCGCCGAGATGGCCGCATCCGGCTCAGCCTCGTTGTGTGTCGCCGCGGCATCCGCAAGCCTGTCCAGCCCTGCATCCGCTGTTTCGGTAGCAGCGTGCTCAACTCCACACGCCACGGGGAGGAGCAACGCGACGAAAATAGCGGGGGAACTTGGCATCACTGACCGCTGAAGATTTGCACCAAACTGACGTTGCGACGCAAGCGCTCTCCGTTGACGATTTCTTCCCCTGCTGCCGGCAACAATGGTTTGTAGTCAGACAAATCCGTCTCCATGCTGGCCGCCTCCAGTATTGCTGAAAAATCAACGTGCAAAGCCAAGGGTACCGCTGCCTCAGCCACGGAAACGGGCATCTCCAGCCGGAGTAAGGGGGCAAAACCTTCCGTCGGGCTAGCGCTGCCCATGTGGATCATGTCCGGCGTGGCTTCAGCCGCGTCCATGCTCACAACACCCTCAAAGCGCAAAAACAAGAACCCGAGCACGTGGGGCCACTTCATCTGCGACGCTTCGTCCAATGGCGGCGCCAGTGGACTGAACGAACTGTTGCAGCCCTCAGTCAAGCCGACCAAGAACGTTATCCCCTCGTATTCGCCGGGGGGCGCAGCCAACTGAAATTCGAGGCTCGCCGCGTCCTCCGCGTTCACCAGCTGCACGCCGTAAGGCAACACCGCCCCGGCTGGCGAAACGGGTGCGGCCGGCACGCTCGTCTCAGCTTGAATCAACTCAAACTGAGAGAGATAGAACCTGAAGTTGGTGGGCAGGACCGTGCCACCGCTGGGCAGGGTGTTCTCTTCTCCAAAAACAAACGGAGCATCACCAAGTCCAAGCGATAGCGTGACGTCGGTGCGCCCGGTGGCGTCTTCGGGCAACGCGGGGGCTTGCACACACTCCGCAGGGTAACCGTCCGGACCCAACATCGCGGGCCCTGGCTCTGCGCTGGGATCGCCGCCCGCGCCGCCGCCGGCTAAGTCGGTACCACCAGCGCCCGCCATCGGCTGTTCGGGGATATCCGCGGCTCCGCCTTCGGAGGCACCCCCGGAGTCTCCGATGTCAGCCTCACCTCCCGCGGCAGCGCCGCCAGAGCCGTCCTCGCCCGCGCCCCCCTCTTCAGGGACGGCCGTCTCAGCTTGCTCGCCAGGCCCCTCGGCCCCGCATGCGATCAATTGAAACGCCACTAACCCCACAAAACCCAGGTGGTTTTTCATGCTCCGCCGAGTCTGCCACGCCCCCGGAGAGCGCGCAGATGACATTGTCGTCATCCCCGAGGCTAGGGTGAGAGCCAGGGCATCAACCAATCCATCTGTGGCGCGTCGACGCCACTTTTTGGCTCCAGCACCCGCGGATGCGTGTTCCACCAAGGGCCCGCCGCCCAAAATGCCCAGCCGATGTACACGTCCGGATTCGATTCCACGTGATTCAGCATGCGCTGCACGCCGGCTTTGCAGGTGGGGTTGTCGCCGCCGTTGAACTCCCCCAGATAACCTCGGCGCTGATGCATGCGCGCCCACTTGGTAAACTGCTTCAGGCGACGCACACCGACTTCTTCATCGACGCAAGTATCACTGCGTCCGGAGGAATCTGAATCCAGGTATTGGTGGACCTCAAACGCGTAGTTGTTGCCGGGATCTTCGATGCTCAACATCAGCTCGGCATTCGGGGTCCCATACCAGTCTTGATTCCAAGAATGCGCCCCAGACCAGCCGTTGCCGGGAACCAAGATCAGGTTCTTGGCGCCCGTGCCACGAATCGCCGCGACCGCAGCATTCGCAGCGTCCCGCCATTGTTCACTCGGCATGTCGTGAGGTTCATTCATCAAACCAAAGATGATGTGCTCATCATGTTTGTAGAGCTGAGCCAGCTCGTGCCAAAAATCGAAGAACGCCGCCGCCGGCACCTCATCGGATCCAATCAGGTGTTCCTGGTATCGCCCGTAGTTGTGGGGATCGAGCACGACTTTCATACCCAACTCTCGATAGGCGGAGACCGTGCGCTGCAGACGCTCTAGCTCGGCTGCATCCAAGTCTTCTCCCAGCTCGGGCTGTAGGCGTTCCCAACGAAACGGAAGCCGGAAATGGTTCATGCCCTTTTCTGCGAAGTACTTCGGCGACTCGTACCCGGGCACGTAGCTATGGTGCGGATAGACATACTCACGCATGTATGTGCCGGGTAGCGTGTGTTCTCCAAACTCGGCACCGGCGAGGCTCACCCCGCGAAGCATGTTTTCGGCGCGCACGAACTGCAGCGGCTCAGGCTCATACTTCGGTGCTGTGCGTGCCGGAGTGGCGCCCCCGCAGGCCGCCACCATCGCACTCGCGATCAACGCGTTCAGAAGTCGTCGCACAGTCGAACTTCTGCGCTGGCCTTCCCCGGCTGTCAATCGGCAATGGGCCGGCGTCGGGCAATGGGCGTTGGTGAATGTCGATTTGCTTAGGCGCCGACGGAGCGGGTACAATTGTGCCAATGCCCAAGCTTGCGTCACGAACAGTTGTCGGCGTTGCTCTGCTGTGGGGCGGACTACTTGGCTGCGGCTCCTCCGCGGGGGAACCCGTCGAAGAATCGGCAGCGTCGCACAACGACGAGGACGATGGCCAGCCTCCTGGCCCGGACGCCGCTGAGGGACCTGACACACGACAAGAGGATTCCGACGACGCTCCGCCAATGGACGCAGAGCCCGATCCGACAGGGCCTGATCCGATTTCACCGGACCCGCCACCGGCCACGCCCCCCATGCAGGTGGTCTGTGAGGGTGAACTGCAACTCCCCGACGCAGCGTTGGCTAGCAGCCTGCGTGAGTCATTGCAGCTGGAAGACGACGCCCCCCTGCTCGCTTCGGACTTGCTTGCTTTGACCCTGGCAAACATCCACGGCGTGACCCAAAAAGGCGAGATCACCAATCTCGACGGACTGCAGTGCGCGAGCAATCTGAACGAGCTGCGAATTTGGGGATTTCAGGGAACTCACGTCGAACCAGTGCGTGAATTGAGCGCCCTGACCAACCTGGCACTAACTGGACCGTACTTCAGCGATCTGGCCCCCATCGGTGCGCTGAGTCAGCTGACGAACGTGCACCTTGTCGGAGAGAGTATCGAGCTGCTGACTGGGCTTGAGCCCTTGACCGAGGTGGTCAGCCTGCACGCCTCCGGCGGCAGCGTCCGCAGCCTGGATGGCATCCAGAACATGGCCAAACTCGAAACGTTGACGGTCGTGCGAGGCGCATTGACGGATGTTGGCGCACTGGCACAACTGCGCTCGCTGAAGGTCCTGATGCTCCACAACAATCAGCTAACGGATATCAATGCACTCGCAGCCGCAACGGAGCTCGAGACGCTGTATCTCAACAACAACCAGATCTCCGACATAGGCGCGCTATCCGGGATGACACAGCTCACCTACCTGGACGTGGGCGACAATTTGATCTCTGATATTTCAGTTCTGGGCGAGATGACCGCGCTGCAGAGTTTGAGGCTCTCCAGCAACCAGCTCCAGTCTCTGGCTGCGCTCAGCGGATTGCAGAGTCTAGAGGCTCTGATCGCCAACGACAATCAGCTGAGCACGTTAGCAGATCTGACGGATGTTCCGAAGCTGGCCACGCTACTGCTACCCGACAACCCCTTGGAGTCTCTCGTTGGCGTTGAAGCGCTTCCCGCGCTGTCCACTCTGAACGTGAGCGAGACAACGGTCACTGACTTGACGCCCCTGACGGCGAGTCAGCTCCAAGAATTGCACGCCAGCGGCAATGCGATCCAGGACCTCTCGCCCCTGGCGGGGCTAACACAGCTGCGGACCCTACTCTTGGCGGACAATCAGATCGAAGATCTCGCGCCTTTGAGCGCTCTCACCGGGCTGAAGGGGGTTAGCCTCAGTAACAATCAGATCGTGGACCTGAGTCCGATCAGCAACTTGAGCTGTCAGGCCGAATGCTGCGAAGTGTTCCTCGACGGAAACCCCCTGGATCAGCCGTCCATTGACGAAGTCATCCCCCAACTTTGCGAGAGCAGGATGAGCGTGACATTCGAAGAACGGTCGTGTGAGCAGTGCCTGGTCCTGCCCTGACGCCACCCGAGGATACTGTCCTCCTTTCCGTGGCAGTCAGGCGTGAAGGCGCAAAGCACGGCGGCGCGGCAACCAAACTTCGGCTATAACCGGGCGATGCGATTCAAGACGCTGAATTGCCCAGCCTGCGGCGCTCCGCTTCCCCCACGAGCGGCCAAGGTGGTGGTGGTGTGCGAGTACTGTCGGGCGTCGGTGATGGCCGAAGAAGAGGTCGTCTATCGCGCCAAGTACCGGCGCACTCTGCTGCAATTGGAACCTCCGGGCGAAGCCGACGTGCGGATTGCTGGCACTCCGTATCGGTTGCTGGGACTTTTGGCTAGAGGCGAGAGCTCCGACGTCTTCCTGGCGGAGCGTGTGACCCCTATTCGTGAACGCATCGTGATCAAGGTCTTGCGCGCGCACTCTGACCTCGATCTGTTCGAGCGCCAAGCCATGGTCTTGGACCATTTACTCAGCTCGGGGCACGCGCCCGTCTCCTTGCACTCGAGGATCCCACAGCCACTCTTTCGGGATGGCACGTTGGCCCCGAGTGCACTGTCCAACGGCAGCGCTGACGACTCCAGCATGCGTGCCTTCGTCTATCGCTATCGCAGCGGGTTCACGCAAACATTGGACGATGTCGTGCGAGCCTTTCCGGGCGGCGTCGAAGGGCAACACGTGGCCTGGATGTGGCGCCGCATACTGGAAGCTTTGCACTGGATCCACAGCTGCGGGGTAGTACACGGCGCAATCTTGCCGCAGCATCTGGTGGTGCACGCCCGCGACCACGGGGTCAACTTACTCGGCTTTGGCTGCGCGGCCCGTCTGTCCGAGCGGGAACCCATCGCAGCGATCGCACTCGAGCGCCCGGAGTTCTACCCCGAAGACATGCGCGCAGGCAGACCGGCAACACCAGACCTCGATCTGGTGATGGCTGCACGCGTGATCCGCTATGTGCTTTCAGGAGGAAGACACACCTTACCTGAAGGCGCGCCCGCTGCGCTTGGTCGACTGCTGCAGTCGTGCACGCAGCCAAAGTCGCTTCCCACCACCGATGCTTGGCGGCTTCGCAGTTTGGTCGGTGAGGCGGCTCGCCAAGACTTCGGGCCTCCCAAGTACTACCGATTCGACCTGCCAGCTTGATAGATGGTGGTAGGCTGCGCCAACTCAAACCAACGAGGGAAGCATGGGGTACGGAAACTACAGCCACGAAGCGCACACGGCGCTGACAGGGGCGCGCGCCAATCTACCAACCCAACAAGTATTCAAGCAGTCGCGCTGTCACGAACTGATGAATCCCAAAGGGGTCAAAGCCCGCGAATGCAGAGACAGCGACGACCACCCTCAGTCGCTGGGTATCGCCTTCGCTCTGGACGTCACCGGCTCGATGGGCAGCATCCCCGAGCACTTGGCAAAAGAAGAGCTGCCAAAGTTCATGAAAGTGCTGATGGACTGCAACATCGCGGACCCTCAGGTACTGTTCATGGCCGTGGGTGATGCGACTTGTGACGCCGCCTCGCTCCAGGTCGGACAATTCGAGACCACGGCAGAGTTGATGGATCAGTGGCTCACCTGGAGCTATCTGGAAGGTGGCGGAGGCGGCCAGAACACGGAATCCTACGAGCTAGCGATGTACTTTTTGGCCGAGCACACCGACATGGACTGCTGGGTCAAGCGCAAGAAGCGCGGCTACATGTTCATGACCGGCGATGAACTACCCTACCCCGCCGTCTCGCGTCACCAGGTTGAGGCCATCATCGGCGAAAAGCTGGATGAAGACATAAAAACCGAAGAAGCAGTGGCGCAGCTACAGCAGACGTTTGAGCCCTTCTTCTTGATCCCCGATCTGCAGCGTGCTGGGCGTTGTGAGACTCGCTGGCGTGAGCTCTTGGGTGATCACGTCATCTGCATGGAGAGCTACCAAGACACCTGTTACGTCGCCGCGGCATTGATCGCCATCAATGAAGGCGTGATCAGCAGTTTGGACCAGTTGGCGGCTCTGCTGGAGAAGAGCGGTGCAGATAAACAGCGCGTCGGCTCCGTGATTCGGGCGGTGACCCCATACGCGTCGGCTCTCGAGCGAGACGGTGCTCCGAAACCCAGGCTGGAGGGCACCGGTATTTCCACCGCCGATCGTCCGAGCGGGCTCAAACGTTAGGATCGTCGTCGGTGGACCCAGCTCGGCAGGCGTGGATTGTCGTCGACCTTGGGTTTGGTGATGCAGGCAAAGGACTGATCACGGACTACCTGGTGCGGCGCCATGCTGCCGGCGCGGTCGTTCGTTTCAATGGCGGCGCCCAAGCGGGACACAATGTGCTCACCCCCGAAGGGCGCCAGCATACCTTTTGTCAGTTTGGTGCAGGCAGCTTCGTCGCTGGTGTTCGAACGTTGCTCGCTCCCCAAGTCGTGGTGCACCCGACAGCATTGCTCATCGAGGCGAAGGCGTTGCGCGCCAAGGGCATCCAGCACCCTCTGAGTCGAATCTCCGTACACCGCGAGTGCCGACTCATCACCCCTTATCATCAGGCGCTCAATCGGTTGCGAGAGCTCGCGCGCGCTGGGACCCGTCACGGCAGTTGCGGCGTTGGGTTCGGCGAAGCGGTCGCCGATTCGCTGCAAAATCAATCGCTGCGGGCGCATCATCTCCGCGAGCGCACTTCAGCTCTTGAACTCTTGGGGGAGCTTAGAGCTCGTGTGAATACCACCGTCGACCAAATGCGACCAGAACTGCACGGCAACGTCCAGGCGGAAGCTGAGCTGGCCATCCTTCAGGACGCGTCGTTGGCTGAGCGCTGGCTCGACGCTTGTGAGCCTGTTGAAGGGATCGAGCAACTGGATGACGACCAATTTGCGCACAGCCTCAACTCTCTGGAACGCGTCGTGTTTGAAGGCGCACAGGGGATGCTACTCGACCAGACCTACGGCTTTCATCCGCACACCACTTGGTCCGACTGTCGATTCACAGCCGCCAGGCATACGCTTGAGCGTTCAGGCTGGAGTGGACAGATCCGGCACGTGGGCGTCATCCGCACCTTCTTGACGCGTCACGGCGCGGGGCCCCTCCCGACGGAAACTCAGGAGCTGAAGCACGTCGATCCGCATAACGCGGCGGGGCCGTGGCAAGGTCCGCTGCGGGCTGGGTGGCCAGACTTGGTCTTGCTGGCCTACGCCGCCGACATCTGCGGCGGCATCGATGAACTCGCCGTCACCCACACGGACGTCACGGCAACGCTGCCACGCCTGAAGCTGGCGACGGACTACGCTTCGACTGAGCGCGGACGCAGCGCGCTTCAGCAGCTGCGCGCCGCGCGCCAATTTTCCGCGGACCCCCGAGCGGTCGCGATGAACGCGGCGCCCCTGCGCGACCTCGAACCAAGCTACGACACTCTGGAAGCGCCGCAGCTCACTGAGCGGTTGTTACAACGCTTGTCTTCGGCGGCAGGCGCGCCCGTGCGCTACGTGAGTCACGGCCCCTGCAGCACGGACGTGCAAACACATTGAGTGCGGCTCAGGCCTGAAGCAACTTGGCCGCCATCTGTGCCACGGCCACATCTTCGGCTTCGGTCATACCGCTGACGCCGACGGCGCCCACCACTTCGCCCTCTACCTGGATGGGCAGACCACCGTCCCAGGAGACGTAGCGTAGCTCACCGAAATTGGTGAGCGCGAAGCCTTCGCGCCTGGAGGCTTCGCCGAGTGCACCCGAGTTGGCTTGCTCTCTGGCCGCGGTGTAGGCCTTGTTGATCGCGACGTTGATGCACGACAGCCGGCATCCGTCCGTTCTCAGGAACGCCAGCAGCTCTCCGTGAGGGTCCACGACGGCTGCTGCCGCCCCTTTTCCGCGCCGCTCGAGCTCGGCCTTGATGGCGGCAATGAGGCGAAAGGCGTCGTCGTGTGAAAGTTGCTTGCGTGTGATCATGGATTTGCCTGTGCCGCCGCAGCCTAGCCCTGGTATTTGCCGAACGCAATCGATGTTAGGAATGCTCAAGCGGCGTAGCGCGTAGACCAACCAGGAGCCTGAGATGTCAAGAATATGGGCCTTGCTACTGGCAGCACTGGCGACATTGGTTGCCCCCACGGATGCACGCGCAACGGTGGTCGTTGGTACAGCTTCACAACTGCTCGCCATCGGCGCTAACGGCAGTATCGCGATCGTGATGGACTATGACCTGCAAGAAGACGAAACCCACCTGGTCTACCAGGTGCCGTTGCAGCGCGGTCAGTTCTTGCGCCAGTTCCGCCAAGCAATCCAGCGCCAAGCCGGCGCGGCGCACCCGGCTGATCCCTCACTCATGCTGAACGAGTACTTGAAGCGACTGCCGGAGCCGCAACAGAAGCAGCTCAGCCAAGGCCTGCTCCGAGAGCTCGAAGCAGTCGAGGTCGTGGATAACAGCGGCACAGCGGATCCTGCCCGCGCACGGGTCGAGCTCGCCGCGGGCGGCTACGCCGAGCTGGTCCAACTGTGGAGCACCGCGTCCATGGCAATGTATGACCGAAGCGATCCCAACGACTACGACCTTTGTTTTGCCCATGGCGCCCCCCAATGCTCGAGTTGCAAACCAACTGTGCGTTGGCTGAACGGCGAGAAGCTCGACACCTGGGAGTGTGCAACCACCGGAACCAAGCTCCCACGAGACGCGCACGGCACCCAGCAAGCTGGAAACCGGATCCCCTGCCGCTGTGACGCGCGCGCGCTGATGTACCAGCTGGTGCTGCACCGCGCAGGCGCGCACTCTGCGGGGGCCAAGGTACTGGCCGAACCCTACCAGACGTTTCAACCTGGAGGAGGCCAACCGCCAGACGTCACGCTCGGGCTAAGAACAGGCACGGGCAGCAGCGCACTGCAATTCTTCCGCACACCAACTGGCGGCATCATCGCTGTGGGTGCCGCGACGCATGCACCTCACGCCAACGGCACTTACTTTCCGGTGTTCGCCTTCATTCCCTAGCGCCCCAAGTCACGCCCGAAGAGCCTGCTCAGGTGGCTAAGCTCCCTTGAAGACGTCCGCAGTCCAGATCTTCTGATAGGTAACTCCCGCTGAGTCGATCGCGCGGCGCACCGTGGCAGCGTCTGGCGCATCGAACAGGCAGATGAAGCGAGTGCGGTCCGGCGAAACGAGAGACTGCAGATGCGTCACCCCGTTGATGTCGAGGCAGGTGGCGATCGATTGATTCGTGGTATCGATCTGGGTTTCTGTTTGGGCCTGCTCGTAGAGGCGCTCCATCACGACGGTCGGCATAGCTGAACCATATCAGCCTCGCGGCGTGAAGCCCAATATTTACTAGGGGCCGACGCCTGCCGCTACGGGAACGACAACTCGGTGGATGGTGCCGCCGTTTGGCCCGTTGGACGTCTGCAGCGTGCCATGAACCTGAGCAACCAGAGCCTCGACCAACTTCATGCCGAGCCCCCAGGACTGTCGACCACTTGGCATCCCAATCCCGTCGTCCGCGATCGACATCTCCATGTGACCGTTCAGGCAGCCGAGCTCAATGCACACGACCCCGCCTCGCAGCTGGCACCCATGGCGTTGCGCATTAGCGATCAACTCGTTACTCACCAGGCCGCACGGGATAGCGACGCCAATCGTGAGCTCAACTGGCACCGTCTGCAATCGCAGTTGAACGCCCGACACCCGCAATTGACTTACACTGACCAACTGCTCCAGGAATTGATCGAAGCGAATGCGGCTGATCTCCTGATCTTGCTGCAGCAAGTCGTACACCATCGCCATGGTAGAGATGCGCCCCTGGCTGGCGCGTAGTGCGCTCTTCACCTCATGGTGCGTGGCCGCCGTGCCGTGTAGATCCAGCAAACTCGAGACTAGTTGTAGGTTGTTCTTGACGCGATGACACAACTCCCGAAACAAGACGTCCTTTTCGTGGATGGATCGTCGCAGCTCTTGCTCTGTTTCGTGGAGCGCCGTCACGTCCATCAACGTGCCAAGCCAGCACTCTTCCCCGTCTAAGCTCAGCGGACGCAAAGAGACCGACGCGACGACGGGCTTGCCCAACATCGTCTTCAAGCGGAGGCGTCGCGCGTCTACTCTACCGGTCGCCCGGATCTCTTCGAGCAACGCCTGCCTTTCGTCTGGATCTTGATACAACGGCAGCACAGATCGTCCCACCATGTCACCGCCAGCAAATTCTTGAGCAGCCCTGTTGTTGTAGAGCACCACCGCGTCGCGCTGGCGACTGACCACCAAAGACACCGGCGTCACCTGATTGATGACTTGCACGATGTCTTTCTCGAGGTCCTGAGCCGCACATCCTTCAGCCACTATCACCACGTGCGTCAGCGATCTGTCATTGCCAAACACGGGCCTTCCGTGCAGTCGAACCCTGCGAAGGGGCTGGCCGTTTTGGGCAACGTAGATATCGTCCAATTCAACGTCCGACCTGGATTCGCGCACCAGCTCAAAAGGCAGTTCAGCCAACGGATACGCCGTCCCGTCTGCGCGAACCAATTCGCCTCCGACTTCTTCAGCCGAAGGAGCCAGGTACCGAGTCGACCCCAGCATGCGCCTCCACTCTGAATTGACGAATTCCACTTCTCCATCAGTGGCGCGCGCCACGCACACTCCCCGTGGGAGTTCGCTCAGGACTCGCTGCGCATCGAGCGCCGCTGGCGTCGGCCGCTCACCCATGAACTGAGTTGCACAACTCTCGGATCGCGCCCAGCAATCGCTCGGCGGGGGTGCGCTTGTGTAACACGTGCACGTGCTCCGGTAGCTCGAGCGTCTGCCCACGCTCGGCGAGAAGCAGGATGGGGATCCCCGACGATGCCTCAATCATGTCCGCAATGCTGCCATCGGATAGGACTAAGTCACTGATGATGATCCGCGGCGCGTGCCCGTTCTGCAAGGCGTTCCGCGCATCCCGCAAAGTATGCGTCGCGTGAACCCGATAGCCTTGGGACTGCAGCAGACGGCTCAAAGCCAAACCCAAGCGGCGATCATCCACAACTAGCAAAACCTGTTCGTCCCCGGTCAAGGGCATTTCGGCCGCGGCATCCGATGTCGGAACCTGCAAGGCCCTCGGTAGCCGCAGGCTGAACCTGGCCCCCTTGCCCACCTGACTCTCGACCGAAATGCTGCCTCCCCATTCTTCGACCAAGCGCTTCGCCGTGGACAAACCGAGGCCAGTGCCTCGATCCACTGGTTTGGTTGTAAAAAAAGCACGAAAAATTTGCGGCAGGACATCCGGCTCAATCCCGGCGCCGGTATCCGATATGGTGAGACAGGCGAAATCTGGATCCTCCGCGAGAGCCGTCTCCAAGATCAAGCGGCCGCCATTCGGCATCGCGTCCCGGGCGTTGATGATCAGATTCAGGACTACCTGCTCAAATTGGCCGTCATTGACGTAGACGTATCCCGCGTCCGGGGCGGTACGCACATCAATCGCGATGCCCGGCCCCACGGCGTGCACCGCAAACTTGGCTAGATTCCCCGTCGCCTCATTCAGATCGATCGCACAGCGAGAGCTCGCACTCGAGCGAGACAAGTTCAATATTTGCCTCGTCAGAGAGCCACCGTGCCGAATCGTGGCTCGACAGCTGTCCAGCAGCTCTTGGTCCATGCCCTCATTGCCCTTGAGCACGAAGTGAAATCCCTCCAACGCCATCAACAGATTGTTGAAGTCATGGGCCATGCTAGCGCTCAGCTGCCCGACGGTTTGCATGCGTTGCGCTTGTTCAAATTGCTGCCGCAATGCAGCATGCTCACTCACGTCGCGGATGATGACACCCACGATTCCCGTGCCGCCATCTTTCAATCCGAACACGGTCACCTGGCAGGGAAAGAGCTCCCCGTCCCGCCGGCGTGCGCGAACGGGATGCGGAGTACCCAGCACGAGAGGACCAGCGCCAACGTCCCCCAAACCGCTGATCCCCGGAATATCCCCCGAGCCATCCGACTGGGGTAGCAGCATGTCGATTGGCTTGCCGACCGCCTCGTGCGCTGGATACTGAAAGATACGTTCCGCAGCCATGTTGAAAGTAACGATCAGCTGGTTCGCGTCGATCGCGAGTATCGCATCTGGTGAGTGGTCCAAAACAGCCGTATAGGCAGCTTTTGCCTCTCGCCGCGCCGCCTCCGCGACCTCTCGCTCGCGTCGCAACCGCTCCGTATTCAGGGCCATTTCGAGCGTAATCGTCAATGCATGGGTACTGACAGGCTTGAGCAGGTAGCCAGCTGGCTCTGCCTTCTTGCAGCGTTCGAGCGTCTGGGAATCCGAGTAGGCGGTGAGAAATATACTGGGGATCCCCAGTTGCTGTCGGATCTGGACTGCAGCCTCCGGACCGTCCAGTTTTCCCGCAAGTTTTACGTCCATCAGGATCAGATCCGGAGATTCTTGCGCAGCCAATTCTATGGCAGCTTCTCCACTGGCGGCGGACCCTGCAACGGTCCATCCGACGCGACTCAGGTTGTCCGTCAACGCCAATGCGACGACACGCTCGTCTTCGACGACCAGGATCCTGCCCCTTTTATCCATCCCCACGCAGGAGGAGTGTAGCCTAGTTGCGTCACGACACAAAGGGTCGCGCCACGCCGACCGCCAGGCTGTGCTGATTCAAACCGCCAGTTCAAATAGGCCCTTGGCGGAGCGGAAGACCAGGCTAGGTAGGCGGTAACTAGCCGGGTAGCACGGATTCACCAGCGCGATCCAGCTACCACACTCGACGCGCTCGGGCGGCGGAGCCAAGCCACCGCGGCGAGAAGGCCCATTCACCAAACGCGGCCCAAGACTGAACACACGACCCCCAGATTGTACGTCGCCAAGTGTTCCTGGTGAACAAATAGGGCTAGCATACTCAAACCCGGACTTATGGAATCCCGAGAAACAGTTTCCGTGGTTGTCGCCGACGACGACCCGCGCACTCGTGAGGCCCTCGGGCGTGCCTTGTCCGCGGCTGGGATGCAGGTCCGTCTCGCTTCAACCGGCAAGGAGGCGATAGACCTAGCCCGCCATTTTGACGTCGACGTGCTGGTCACCGACATCAACATGCCAGGCAACTTCGGTTTGGAGCTGCTCAGCGTGGATCTGTTAAAGCGACAAGGTACCGGTGTGATCATCATCACCGGGAACGCGACGGTATCGACCGCGGTCAGCGCCCTCAGAGCCAAAGTACATGACTACCTGACCAAACCGTTCGACATGGAAGAGCTCGTGCAGAGCATTCACGCCGCTCGTCACAAGCGCCAGGCCGAGATAGCGCAACAGCAATTGGTTGAGGCGGCCGGTGCTGTCTCACGCTTGACGAACGGGCAGCATGACAAACCTCCCTCCACCGGCAGGCGGGTTTCGGACCGACAGCTATCGCTGCTCTCAATTCGCGAACGCGAGGTGGCGCTACTGCTGTGTGATGGTCTGAAGAACGACCAAGTCGCCTCACGCTTGTCCATCTCTCCTTACACGGTACGCAATCACGTGCGTTCAATCTACAGCAAGCTGGGCATAGCGTCACAGTCGGAGTTGGTGCTCAAGCTGCTCAGCGACTAGAACAGACTAATCTCTGGTTAGAAGCAACCAGGACGCGTACTGATCCGAAGCGAACACCTGAAAGTTCGCGCATGATAGCGCCCCAGCGACACCAGACATCGCTGCAGTCAGTCAAAGCGACACATGACGTTCATTGACTAGCTGATTGAACGAGAGTGACTATCAGCAGCTTGCTCATGGCGTTCGTTGCTCACTGTGAAGGTGACTACGTTCGCAACAGAAACTCAAGCTTCGAACTTGGCCGAGTTCCAACACGAGTTGAAGACCGTCGCAGAGCGTGCGTCGGATATCAACCTTCGTGAGCACGAGCTACTGTCGGCAGACTTGCTGGAAGCCGGGCTCGCCCGCGAGGTCGGACACATCCTGCGTGACATGCAGGCCGTTCTGGATGACATACTAGAGCACTGCGAGCTCGAGGCGACACGGAGTCGCGCGCAGCTGCGCCAGCAAGAGACAGCGACCCACTCGGGCGAGTTTCGTTCCTCTTACCTGCCATTTGAGCGTGCGGTGGACGAAAACGTCTCAACCAGGTTGGGCTCCAAGTCCGCGGTGGAAGAGTTGGCCTTCATTGCTCAGCTCGAGCTGCAGCAACGGCTGGGGCGTTTGGAACGCGCACGACGCTCCGGCGGCGCCATGGCCCTATTGGAAGCCTCTGACGGCTCACTACGGAGAGTGGTCAAAGCCGCTGCAGCGCTCGACACGGCAATTGCGCGAGTCGAACAAACAGAGCCGGTGCTGACCTTCGAGACGGAACTCCAGCAATCGCTTTCAATTCGGCGCGGCTACTCGAAGTTTCGACGGAGGGTGTTGGAAGGTGGTGTTCCAACCGCGGACGTGCTCAAGCTGCGACTGCGTCAGGTCGGCACGCTGATCGCCATGGTGATCGGTTGGGAGATTTACCCCCACATGCGCATCGCCGACCGTTTGCTGCTGCGCGACCTACAGCGACGAGTGCTCGACTACCTTCGCGAGGACCACACGGAGCAGGCCACCGGACTGCGTCTGTGGGAAGACGTGGTCGCGTGCATCAATCTGCTTAGCCGAGTCAATCAGCGGCAAGAATTGGTGGCTCATGATCAAAGGATCATCGAAAACGCACTGAATGTTCTGGGCAGCGACGACTCTGACATCCCCTCCGAAACCTGGAGGTACATTCGCTCGCTGGAGGGCCTGGACGAAGATCTCGATCGACTGCTTTGTCGTTCGAGCCCGCCTGAGGCAGGTCATTGCGCCGCTGTCCTCTCTCGATTGGTTCCCGGTGCGCCGCGGTCCAGGAAGTAGAAGTGGGTGGTCCGATTCAAAAGGTACTCGAGCTCAGCCAGAAGGGAGTGTGTGGAGAGATGATCTGCGCCACGGCTTCTGTTGAGGTGCACGTGTTCCTGCAATCGGGACGCGTTGCTTGGGCGACTGATTCCAGCCACCCGTTTGCCTTCGGTCAGCGCATCCAGGAGTCTGCGAGCATCGATGAGCGTACCTTCCGACAGGTAGTCGAAGAGTGTCGGCGCGAAAGGCTACCACTCGGCGAAACATTGGTGGAGTGGGGCTTGGCCTCTTGGGATGGCGTGCGTGATGCGCTCCGGCATCAGATCCAAATGGCCTTCTCTTTGCTCCGAAGGCTCCCAGACGCGCAGACCATCTTCCTACAACGCACCTATTCCGAATACGATCCAACGCTGACATTTTCGGTCGATGACTTTCTGCACGCAGAGGACGCTGAGAGCATGTCGTTGGACCAGTCGGCTCCTATCAGTCTCAACGGCAAACCGGGACTCGCCCGGCAGCTCCGTCAGACGGTCGAAGGTTTGAGCTGGGTCGAGATCTTGTCGGCTGGCGCCGTGCTCGACCGCGACCCGCGCGAGGGGCCCGAACCCGCCGCGCCCCGCGGCGTGTGCGACTCGAGCATTTGCGACGGTGCGGATTTCGTAGCTATCCGTTCCGCTCGGGGCAGCATCGTTGGTCTGCAGTTGCCAGGGGATGCATCGCTCTGGTGTCAGCTGAATCCCGCCTCGACCTTTGGCGCGGTGGTATCTGCGCTTTGGGCCCTGACGGCTGACTCACAATCGCCGCCGCGCTCTACGCTCCCCTCCCCGCCCACACTGAGTAGCTTGGGAAGCACAGAACAGTCGACGTTTGGTCAAGACGTGCTGCCCGTACTGGCGCGAGCCCCAGAAATCCGCGCCGTACTTCGGCTGTCTCCCGAGACACGCGACTGTCAGGGGTACGTTGATGCCGCGCTAGATTCACACTGGTGCGTCGACATCAGCCAGCGCCGGGCACCTTGTTTGGGCGACTGCAGCTGGCTCAGCCGTGACCCGGACACGCTGAATTCGATCGGCTTCTACCTCAAGACGATGGTGTCCGGTGAAGGGGCCCTGTGGTGCTTTGGTGCGGAACTCCAGGCAGACGTTGGAGGGACACTCTGGCTATTTATCGACCGATCCACCTCTCAGGGCCTGGGTTGGGCGTACCTCTCGGCGCTGACTCGCAACCTTTCTCGCGCATCGCGCCTGTCACGACCCGCGGCCCAGTTGGAACAATTGGAGAACCACTGATGGAGTCACTTTTGGAACTAGACGGGTTCGGCGTTTCGTTCTTCGAGCGCGTCGTGCTGTCGGAAGTATCCCTGCAACTTCCACAACGCGGCATGACCGTGTTGGTGGGACCGGCCGGCGCCGGAAAGTCGACGCTGCTACGCACGCTCTGCGGATTCAATGACGCGCATCCATCGATGCGCACCTGGGGCACGGCGTTGTTCAGGAGTCCCTCAGCAAACGGCGCGGTCGTCCCGAGCAGCGCGATGGTCATGCAAAATGCGCGCATGTTTCTCGACACCGTCAGAGAAATACTGGTTTCCGCTCTACCGGAGCGCTCCAGTTTGACACGTGCAAAGCAGGACGTGGAGCTGCGCAAGCGTCTGCTCGCCCTCGAGTTTGAAGATCTGCTGCCCGTCATGGAAGCCGAAGCAGTCGATCTCCCCTTGGCCACTCAGCGCCGCGCGGCCATCGCACGGGCCTTGATTGGAAACGCGCCGCTGCTGTTCGCGGATGAAGTCACCGCAGGCCTGGACGGACCGTCCGCACTAGCGGTCATCGCGGCGCTCCGCAATGCTGCGCGCCAAATGCCCGTGGTCTTCGTGACGCACAATCAGCGTCACGCTTTGGCTGCCGGAGGGCATACAATCTTGCTGGCATCTGGCCGGGTTCAGGAGGCCACCTCGACCGCCGAGTTTTACGCGGCCCCGCAAACCCAGCCAGGTCGCGCGTTCGTGCAGAGCGGGCGCTGCCTCGAGGTCACGCCAGGAACGCCCGCGGTGGAGCTGGATGACCGCGTCACCCCAGTTGATGCCCCCAGCGCCTTCAAGGCCGTCAAGAGTCATACCCTCGGGCCACGCGGCTTTTTCTGGGTCAAGCCCGGAAAATTGGGCGGCCTGCCGCGTCCAGGTCTGATTGACCGACTGGAGCATGACGCGCGAGCACTCCAGCGCCTTGGCATCACCAAGCTGATAACCCTCGAGGAATCACCCACGGTGGACCCCAAGGTATTGGGGCAACACGGTATCAGCGTCAAACACGTACCCATCCCCGACATGCAGGGCCCGCGTCTAGACCAGGCTAAGGAGTGCTGCCAAGACGTGTCCAGCTGGCTCAGCAAAGGTGACCTGGTCGCGCTTCATTGCCTGGCAGGACTTGGACGCACCGGCACCATGCTGGCCTGCCAATTGATCGCCGAAGGCCGCTCCGCCCGGGAGGCGTTGGAGCAGGTACGCAGCATCAACCCAAGGTGCGTCCAATCAGATGCACAAGTGCAATTTCTGAAGACATTCGAGAAATCGATTGTGAGCGAGGCGAATACGCGCAACGCGCACAATCCACCAAGAGGAGAAGGAGATAAGCATGGCGCTTGACCAAATGTTGTCCAAAGCACAACAATCAATTCCAGAGTGTGTAGCCACTGGCTACGTCGACATGAGCACCGGGATGCTACTTGGCATCAAGACGGTGGACTCACACCCGCAAGAAGTACTGGACCTGGTATCGGCAGCTACCGCTGACCTGTTTCAAGGCCAGACTGTAACCAGCATTGAAAAGCTATTCAGAAAGTCCCGTGGACAGTCAGAGGACGGCAATCATTACTTCAAAGAAATTGTCGTCTTTAGCGACAACCTCATCCACGTATTCATGCGCGCCAAGAACAAGAGCGACCAGGCAGCTGTCGTCGTAACTCGCGCATCAGCCAACATTGGCATGGTGCTAACCAAGAGCCGTCAGGCGCTAGCTGACATAGAATCTGCGACGTGATGCACTGCGAGAGGGAGGCAAGTCATGGCTAGTACACAGGATGTTTGCAAAGCGATATTGGAGAAGGTCGACGACTGCATCGCCGTCGGCGTCGTCGATCTGAACACAGGCATGTTGATGGGGGTGCACCACACGGTTCCCTATTTCACCCAAGCATACCTGGACGCCGTAGCTGCGGCTGCTGTGGAAATGTTCCGAGGCAAGAACGTCCGACGCATCGAGGAGCTGCTGAGCCAGCAGCGAGGCGGAGAGATCAAAGACTCATTCGAGGAGGTATTTATCTCGTCGACGAAGGTCTTTCACTTCATGACCGTGATCAGAGAAAAGGGCGCGGTCGTAGTGATGGTCACGAAGAAGTCGACCAATCAGGGTATGGGATGGGCAGCCATCCGTAATAACCAGGACGCGATCCGGGACACGTTGCCTTGAGTGGTTGGTTTCCCAGACCAACGACAGCCAGCGATATCGTCCCCCTTTCAACCCCACACCTCGCCAGCGCAGAGCAGCTTTTCCAGTTGCTCTGTGGCGAGCATGCTGTCGAGTGGAGAGATCGCGTCGGCGTGGTGGGCCGACGCGATGGGTCTGGGAAACCAACCACACGCCTGCTTGCGTGTGACGGCTTTGTCGCCAAGACAAGCATGAACGAAACTTTTGCTTCCGCTGAGGGGGCGATGGAACGAGCGGCTGAGGTGCGGGATGCGGGCATTCACCTGGGCGTCTGGCACCCAGAGAAACAGTGGTTTGTCTACCGGGCGGACCGCGCTTGGAGGTCGCTCACGCTGTGTCCGGAGCTGACAACCTTGCGGCAGCTCCCAAAGCCAGAGCAGCGACTTTCAGACTGGGTTCAAATGATTCAGCTCTCAGTATCCGTTTGGCAAGAGCACGGCGTTGGACTCGACATCAATCCATCCAACTTCGCTCGTGCTGGCGGCAGCCAGCGCCTGTATTACGTCGACGACGAAATCTATCCAACTCTCACTGAGCGGCAACTCGCTGGCTGCATCATTGCCCGCATTCCAGAAGAGCCAAGCGTCAGCGAACAGGCTTGGGCGACCTGGGCCAGGGACATCTGCAAGGCACTCCAGAGATACACCAGCGGCCTCTCCTGGGAGGCATTGACTGACGAACTACGCAGCCTACCGCTGGTGGAACTATTCGAACCGCAACGAAGACGGGTCGTGGCGGCCTTCGTGCTGGCAGAAAACCAACAACGGCGACGACGACGCCAACACGGCGAGCCTGAGAAAACCTGCGTCTTTGCCGACGTGCACGCCAACCGTCCAGCCCTGGAAGCGGTACTCAGCGCCGCCCGCGAGCACGGTGTCGACAGCTATCTATTTCTCGGGGACGCCGTGGGTTATGGCCCCCACCCGGTAGAATGCGTGCAACTGCTGGCCGCGTTGAATGACGCCGTCATGTTGAGAGGCAACCATGACCATGCCATTGCCACAGGCCGGCTAGAGCGTGGCATGAACCGTCTAGCCAGGCAGTGCGCCGAATGGACGCGAACAAAACTGAACGTCTCCGAATTGAGTTGGCTCAGCCGCCTGGAGACCGAGCACTTGGGGCCCGGTTGGATGGCGGTCCATGGAGCTCCGCGAGACCCGCACCGCTTCCTTGCCTACGTGTATGATCTGACCTTCGAAGACAACCTGCACTACCTGAGACAGCACGCCCGTGGCCTCTGCTTCTATGGGCACACCCACGTCCAGCTGGTGCACGCCGACAGCCCCTTAGGTCCCAGCAAGCTGCGCGACTGCACGCTCCTCAACCTGAAGGAAGCTGGGCCATTCCTGGTCAACCCCGGCTCCGTTGGACAACCGCGAGATGGTGACGTGCGTGCGGCGTTTGCGATTTGGGACCGAACACAAGAAACAGTCAGCTTCCATCGAACACCCTATGACGTACAGGAGACGGTGGACGCCATCATGACGAGTGGGCTGCCGTCCCGCCTGACGCAGCGCCTACTCGATGGCTGCTAGACATCTAGGGGAAGCAATTGGCACACGTTGACGAGGTCTCGAACGAACTGGTGATCCGCATCATCTACGATGGCGCGCCGGAAGCTGGCAAGACGACCAACATCCAGCAACTAGCTGCCAACATCTCTTTACAGCGCCGCGGCGCCTTGGCCAGTCCAGGTAGCAGCGGTCGCCAGACGGAGTACTTTGATTGGCTCGATTTTTCCGGGGGGTTCATTGATGGCAAGCGAGTGCGCTGCCAACTGGTGAGTGTTCCCGGCCAAACCACGTTGCACTATCGCCGGCGCTATCTGCTCGATACCGCGGATGCGGTGGTCTACGTCACAGATTCTAGACCCGAGCAGGTGGAGCTCGTCAGCGCAAACCTGAAGCAGGCGTACGCGTCGATTTTGAAGGCTCCCCAAGAGCTGCCAGTGGGAATGGTGGTGCAAGCCAACAAGCAGGACTTGGCCGACGCCATGCCGCCGGAAGAAGTACGCGCCAAGCTCGAATTGGATCCCAGCGTGCCGATAGTCAGCGCCAACGCTGACGCAGGGCTGGGCGTGATGCAGACCTTCATCGTGGCGGTCCGCCTAGCCACCGATCGGGTGCGGGCACTCGTGAGTGAAACAGGTTTGCCGCTGCAGCACGAAACACCTTCTCAGCTGCACCAAGCGATGCTGTCGCTCATCCCGACTGAGCGTCCCGCGCCGCTGGGACGCGACGCCTCCGACGAAGGAAGCGACCGCAACACGCTCGATTTCGTCAATCGCTTGGGTCCCAACTTGGAGCTGTTCGCCGGACACGTATGGCCACCGGTCAAGGGACGAGGCTTGCTCGCAGCCGTGGACCTTGAAGCCGCCCGCTCGAGTCGCCGGGCCGTCCCGTGGGCCCCGCCCGACCCGGTGGAGTTGCGCACCCAGGGGGGATGGCTACTGCACTCCACCCCCGACTGGGTATTCACAGACGAGTCTCAGGCCAGAAATCGATTGCTCGACGTCGTGCAGAAACAAGTCAGGCGCTCGGAGCTGCTGCCGAATTCGAGGGTGATCTTCTTGAGTCGAGAAGACGATCGCTGGCGCTTGTGGTGCGTGACCAAATTTCTCCCCACCTTACGCGAGGTCGCTGAACAAGCCCTGGCAGCCAACGACACCAAGCGTTTCGAGTATTTAACTCATCTCACCGCGGGTTTATGCGAACAGCTAGCCCGCCTCGATCCTGACAATGGCGCGCGCATCCCCCTTGGAGTCGACGGAGTCGTCGTTGAAGGGGAGAAATTGTTCATCGTTTCACTGGAGGTGTCTGATGACCCCAAGCTATCCCCCCGGACGAATCCTTTCGAACAGCTCAAAACGCTGGCCGGCCCTGCTCCGTCCCCCCAAACCCTTTGATCTTCAAACGCTGGATATTCCCCCTCTGTGTTTGAGCGGGACCGCAGCATTGCTGTTGATATTGCTGGGCTGGTTACTGCACTGATCTCGAAACCAACGTCGAAGTGCTCACACAGGTCGATGCGCCCTCGCCGCCGATCGACTCGGCAGGTTCCGTGAGGGCTGATCGCTTCCGATTTGTTGACCAATGCGCTGAAGTACGCATTTGTAGGTCGAGCGCAGGCAAGATCTGGGTCAGACTGACTTGGGTTGATCTGGGTGCGCTCGCTGGCAGAGCAACTGGACGGAGCATGGACTGGCGCGAAAGACGCCTGGATCTCACCCGACAGCCTTCAGGGCAAATGTGATGCCATGGGCAAGTATTTGCCGGAGGCCGAAATCGCTGGGCGGCGCTCAGACATGTCTGAGATTGCACTTCACGCCGCCGCCGGATGGTCGTAATCGAAATCGGTGTTTACCGTTTGGGTGAGGGTCGCGGGAAATAGTCTTCGCTGTCTGCGCGCCAGCGAGCGAGCCTGCTCCTGGCTCGGCGTTACCCTACAGGAATTATTGGACCAGCCGCTGGAACGGTCGTGTGAGGAGTTCGCCGCTGCCATCTCGCCGTTCGTAAAAGAGCTCGTTGGCGATCCTGACTCCTCGGCGGCGCACGCGATGGCTCAAGTGAAGGTCAACGGGAAGCTAGCGGCGCCACCCACCAGCTCCGCGAACGACTCCTATGTCCCCGTAGAGCTCGAACTACTCAAACTCGACGACCAAGTCGTGATCACTTGGTCAGAACTAGGAAAGGCGGCTCCGTACCAGCAGTTGCTCGACGGCTTTCTTAATTCCACCCTGGACGTGCTGGTAGCCAGTGATCGGCGAGGCTACTTCACGACCGTCAGCGCCTGTTTCGCCTCTGCTCTCGGCTATTCGGAAAGCGAGCTGTTGACGCGCCCGTTCGCTGAGTTCATCCACCCCGATGACGTCGAACGCTCGATGAACGCAGTGGCAACGCTGCGCGACGGGCATGACGTGGTCGGATTCGACAATCGCTATCTGTGCCGCGATGGGGGCTATCGCTGGTTTCGCTGGCGTGCGCGTGGGCGTGCCAATGACAACAGCCTGCTGTTTGGGGTCGCTCGCGACGTTACGGAAGAAAAGGCGGCGGAAGCCAAGCAATGGCGACTACTCGAAGCGCTCAAGCGCGTCAGCCAGGGAGTGGTGCTGACAACGGCCACAGGAGCGGTCGAGTGGTGCAACGAAGCTTTCGAGCGCATGACGGGTTACACCGAACAGGAGCTGCTGGGGTTGAGATTAGGGCAACTGTTGCAAGGCCCGGAGACTGACTGCAGGGAAACCAGTCGGGTTCGCGGCTGCGTCAAGGAAGGCAAGGCGTTCCAATCTGAACTGTTGAACTACGCCAAAGATGGTCGCAAGTACTGGGTTCGCATCGAAGCAGAACCCATCACCGATCCAGACGGAACCCGGCACTTCTTGGCGCTGGAGACAGATATCACACGCGAGCGTGAGAATCTGCAGCGCATCTACTCCAGCGAAGAGCGTTTGCGGGCCGCCATTGATGGCGCTCACGACGCGGCCTATTGGCTGCGCAGTCTGAAAGATGACGACGGTGAGATTGTCGACTTCATCTTCGAAGACATGAACCCCGCGGCCGAAACTGAGCTGGCCACACCGCGCCAAGAGCTCATTGGTCGGACGATTTGTGAGGCCTTCCCCATCAACCGCACTGGTGGCTTCTTCGAGCGTTATAAACGCGTCGCGGATACGGGCATCAAGTTCGAGCAAGAGTACGAGATCGAGCCGCCGCACACCGCCCCCGGATACTATCATCACTACGTCATTCCGCTGCGCGACGGCGTAGCTATTTTCAACCGCAATCTGACTCGACAACGCGAGCAAGACAAGCGACAGAAGCGCTTGGAAGCTGAGCTACGCCAGAATCAGAAAATGGAGGCGCTGGGACGTATGGCGGGCGGCATCGTCCACGACTTCAACAACGCACTCAGCGCTATCCTGACGTCCGCTGAAGTGCTGAAGCTCGACCTGGAGGACCGACCAGCAACCCACGAGATCTTGGACGACATCACGCGCACGGCCCAACGCAGCGCTGGGTTCATCAAGCAATTGCTCACATTCTCACGCCGCTCCGAAGCGACCCTCAAACCCATGCAGCTGGCAGACGTGGTGCAGCAGGCGGCGCGGATGGTCCAGCGCATGTTGCCGAAGACAACGACGCTGACGTTGGATCTGGATCACAGCCTCACGGTGAGCGCCCACGCGGAACAAATCGAGCAAGTGGTCACCAACTTGATCACCAACGCGCAACACGCCATCGAGGGACGCGCAGGCTCGATCCGCGTTCGCGTCGGGACAACTCAGGACCAACTCGAGGGTGGCCCTGCTGTGGAGTTGTCCGTCGAAGATGATGGCGAAGGCATGTCACCCGAGGTGTTGGAGCGAGCGCTGGAGCCGTTCTATACGACCAAAACGGCACGCCAAGGCACCGGCCTCGGACTCTCTGTCGTGCATGGCATTGTGTCAGCCCACGGCGGAGTCCTACATCTGCAAAGTGAGCACGGGGCGGGCACCAGGGTGCGCGTCGTGTTTCCCTTATGCGAAGTCGCTCCACAGAGCCACCAGCGCGCCGCCGAGCAACGCCCTACTGGCGGCAAGGGACTCGTACTCATCATCGATGATGAGCAGACCCTCAGGACCCAGCTGGCAGAAGGCCTCAAGCGCTACGGCTTTGAGGCGCTAGCCGTTTCGAGCGGGTCCGCTGCGTTGGCCATCGTGCGCGAGCGGCAAGGTGAGTTGAAAGCTGCGTTCGTCGACTACAATATGCCGGACGATGACGGCTTCACGGTAGCAACGCGATTGAAGCAGTTGGCCCCTGATGCTCGGATTTGCATCATCACCGGCGGCGGCGTGAACTTCAAAACCGCGACACCAGAAGCCGTCTCCCGCGTTTTCATCAAACCAACGCGGCTTTCAGTGTTGGTCTCAGAGATCCAGTCTCAAGCGAGCTAGAGACTGCCGCGGCTCAAATCCCCAGCGCCGCAACCACGGCGTCGGCGTCGGTATAACTTCCTTCAGGGAGATTGTCCGCGGTCCACTGTTTCTCTTCGGCAGAGAACTCCGGCGTGCTGGCGCATGCGGCAAGCACATCGGCGCGGCTAGCCGGGTAGCTGACGTGCTCTTGCATGTGTTGGACGAGCTTGGCTGCGTCGGGCTTTGCGGCGGCACTTGTCTGAGAGCCGGAGTCAGCGGGACTCACGGGAGCTGGAGTCGCAGTTGAGCAAGCGGCGAGCAGGATGACTGCAGAAGTAGCAATGATTCGGTTCAACATGATGAGATTCCTTGGTTTGAGGTGATACTTCGAGGGCGGTGAATGCCCTCACGAGAGCCGCACATTGCAGCCGCCGTGCCAGCTTGCTCGCTACCTGGAGGAGCAGCCGTAGCTTCAGGTTTTTTGCCTGCAACTCACTTGCGGCAGCACCGGCCGTGTTCCCACGAGCTGGGGAAGGCATGTCGCAACCGACATGTCCAAAGGGTATGAGTTATGCCGATTCGTAGATAGCGCCGGCCCATGTCCGTTTGGATATCGCCCGCGGGCGCCCCACCCGATCCCGCCAAAAATCGGCCGCTGCGCGCTTTCGTGAGCTAGGTGCGCCGGTTGGCATACACGCTGCAATTAACGCCCATGGCAATCAGCCCCCATGAACAATTAGCCCCCATGAACAGAGAACCCGCGATGAATACTCGAGCCAACCAATCTCAGCCCAACACGGATAGTCCTAAAGCAGCCGTACGCTCTAGCCGCGTCGCGCTTCTCGCCAGTGTCGGCAGCGTCGCGGCCACCCTGGTTACCGGCGCGGTCTGCGCCGTACCCATGCTCGCTATCTTGGCAGGCATCGGGGGCCTTGGATTCCTGACTCAGTATGCGCACCTCAGACTGCCCGCCTCCGCGGCCACGCTGCTCATGCTCAGCGTGGGCTTCTACTACTGCTACTTCCGCCCCGAATGCAGCAAGCCCCACGCTCAACAGCAGCGTCGATTCTCCCGCCGACTGTTGTGGCTGGCCACGGCGCTAGCTGTGAGCGTCAACGCTTTCGAGTACGTCGTGCTGCCCGCCCTCGCCTAAAACACTCCATCCAACTGCCTGCGCACCCATCGCTCACCAACACCAAAGAGGAACCATGAACACTTACACTCCAAGCTCCAAGACGGTACTCATCACCAGCATTATTGGTGCTGGCATCTTGGCCGCTACCGTAGTCAGCGCTGCCGTCGTCTCCCGTCCCGCCTCGCCGGAGGCGCCAACCGCTTGCTCCGCTGCTCCACTGGCGGCCCCACAGCTGAAGACAATCCAGCTGAAAATCCAAGGCATGAAGAGCGCCGCGTGTCCGGCAGTGGTCAAAGCCGCGCTGCGCGGCGTCGCCGGAGTGCTGGACGTCCAGGCTGACGTTGACACTCGAACTGTCAGCATCGACATCGACGCGGCTCAGACGAGCGCCCAAGAAATTCAGGCCGTCATCAAAGACAAGGCCGGGTTCGACTCCGAAATTCTCTGACTCTATCCACAGCTACCCTCTCTCCAATCTCCCCCCCAAGGGGTCGATGGCATTCCGCCATCGACCCCTTTTTTGATTTTTGCCAGGCTCATCATCGATCCGACATAGCCCATACATTTAGGCATGGACTAAACGACATATCTCTCCAACGACGCAGCCAAACGGCCACAAATTGACCCGCCAAATACCAAACACCCTATTGGCACAAGGTCTGCATTGTCAGTCATTGTCTCGCCACAATCGTCGGCGAAAAGCAACCTTCAACAGGAGCCTCGTCATGTACTCTCGCGCCAACTCTCGCAACTTGGAAACGGCAATCAAGGACGTGTATCGCCGCGTCGCTCTCGAGCCAAGCGGCAGCTTTCAGTTTGAAACCGGACGACGCCTCGCAGAAGCTCTCGGTTACTCTGCGGAGCGCCTCAATCAAATCCCACAGTTGGCGCTCGAGTCCTTCGCCGGAGTCGGACACCATTTCGAACTGGCGAACTTGCAGCCAGGCGAAAGGGTGCTGGATCTAGGCAGCGGCAGCGGCACAGACGCTTTCACTGCGGCCACCTACGTGGGGACACAAGGGCTCGTGATGGGCGTCGACATGACTGACGCCCAGGGGCTCAAGGCCCTGGGCTCCAAGGACGAAGCCGCGGACAATCTGCGCAACGTCGAGTTTCTGAAGGGTTACCTGGAAGCTTTGCCCTTCGCCAACGCGAGCTTCGATTGCGTGATCAGCAACGGCGCTATCAACCTGGTCAGCGACAAGCACCAAGTGTTCCGCGAAGCCGCGCGGGTCTTGCGCTCAGGCGGACGCCTCGCCTTGAGCGACGTCGTGAGCACCGAACAAGTCACGGACAGCGTCTCCGGCAACGCGCTGCTCTGGAGCTCATGTATCGGCGGCGCCATGGAGCGCGAAGACTACCAACAAGCCATTGAAGACGCAGGCTTCGAGCTCGTCTTCGTGCAGCCCAACCCTCAATACCACTTCCTCACCGGGCAAGCCATCCGCGCCGCCGCCCGATTTGATGTCAGCAGCATTTCACTGCTCGCAGTGAAGCGCTGACCGCCAGACACACTCAACCCACTGCCAAACTCAACACCATCATCAAGACAGAACCCGGAGAAATACCCATGACCACCCCCAACAAGAAACTCTTCGTCGTCATCACCCACGGTCTAGCTCATGAGCTGTCGACGGTTGCCTTCACCATCGCCAATGGCGGCATGACCAGCGGCCTAGCGGTCGAGATCTTCCTCACCAGTGACGGCGTCGACTTGGTGCGCAAGCGCGCCGCAGATCTGACTCACCACCACCCGGGTGAGCCGCTGCAGAAGCTGATCAGCGACTTCATGCAGCGTGGCGGACGGATCTACGCTTGCACGCCCTGCGTCAAGGCACGCGGCTATGAGCAGGACGATCTGCTGGACGGCGTCGTCATCAGTGGCGCCAGCGTGATGCACAACGCCATCATCGAAGGAGCCAGCACGCTCTCCTTCTAGCCCTCTTCGGCATGACCGACTCCCTGGGGTGCCCTGAGCCAGCGCCCCCCCGAGACCTCCAAGCTAGCTTTGGAGGTCTTTTCTTGTTTAGGTTGGCCTTGAGCTGGGTGAGCCAACCAGGTGCTAGCGCGCTCCAGGCGCTCAGTCGGCTGGCTTGGACTTGCCGAGACTCGCCATGGGGTTATCGTCTTGAGAGCGCGGCAGGGTCACCGTGAACAAGCTGCCCTCCCCCAACTTGCTTTGCACCTCAATGTCACCAGCGTGCAGGCGCACTAGCTCCCGCGCCACTAGCAACCCCAAGCCTGAGCCTTCTCGGTCGGGATTGGCGCGGTAGTAGCGGTGGAAGATGCGTTCGAGGGCATCGTTGTCCATCCCCACGCCGGTGTCCTCGATGGCAATGCAGAATCCGCGGGGCGAGTCGCCGACCCGAACCGCGACCCGGCCCCCAGCGTCGGTGAACTTGAGCGCGTTGCCGATCAAGTTGTCCAATACCAAGCGCAGCTTCTGGGCGTCGCAACAGGCTTGGACGTGCGGCGCCTCAAGCGTGAGGTCGATACCACGCTCCTGAGCGATCGGGCGCAAACTCTCACAAGCGAGGCTCACGAGATCCCCAAAGTCCGTCGGTTCGGCGTTGAGCGCCCGCGGCTCGGACGTAATGCGGATGGCCTGCAGCAGCCAGTTGACCACCTCCAGCAAACGGCTAGCCTGGTCATCAATGATGTTCAGATAGCTGCGCACACCGTCATCCAGCGGCCCAGCGATGCCATCCAAGACGTTGTTCGTGGCTCCCTTGATCGACGTCAGCGGGGTCCGCAGATCATGCGCGATATCTTGAATCGCCTCTTCGCGGTGTCGCGCCTGCTCATCGAACGCGATTTTGGCGCGACTGAGCGCGATATTCGCACAACTGAGTTTGACGCCTCGGCGCGCGACTTCTCGCTCCAACTGGAGGTTTTGGTCGTCCGCGTCAGCCAGCTCGGCTTCGAGCTCAGCGACGCGTTTCTTCAGTTGTGCGAGTTCGTCACTCATTCAGATGGACTGCTTCTCGGCGATACGCGCTCGCCGACCACGCTCACGGGTTACTTCTTGTAGGCCAGCACGCTGATACTGCGCACCGCGAACTTCGATGCAGCGTTGATGGTGGACTCTTGGGTGAATGCATACGCCTGGTTCACGTTCACGGTTTCGACGTCGAGCCCCGCTTGCCGGATCAACTCAACGTAGCTGTCTTGCTCCCAAGCTCCACCGATGCACTCGGCCCATAGCTCGCAATTTTCACGCACGGACTGGGGCAACTCAACTCCGGTCACGATGTCGGAGAACATCAGACGCCCGCCGGGCTTGAGCACGCGCTTGATGCCCTGGAAGGTCACGAGCTTATCCGGGGTCAGGTTGATCACGCCGTTGCTGATCACGCAGTCAAAGCTGTCGTCATCAAAAGGCAGTTGTTCAACGAGACCTTTGACGAAGGTCACGTGATTGAAATCGCCCTTCTCACGGTTCTTGTTCGACTTCTCCAACATCGCTTCGGTCATGTCGATGCCAGTGGCCTGACCTTCCGAGCCAACCTGAATGGCGGCAAACAGCACATCACTGCCTGAGCCAGAGCCCAGATCCAGCACCCGCTCGCCGGGCTTGAGCGGGTCCATGGCGAAGTGGTGACCCACACCAGCGAAGGACTCCATGGCCGTCTTGGGCACCTGGTCCAAGATCGCCGGATCGTACCCTAGTCGCTCCATCAAAGGCCGACCGGTGGGGAAGTGAAAGTCGCCACGCGGAAAACGAGCGACGTCGCTGTACATGTCCGAGATGTAGCCACGGAGTTCGCTGAGATCGATCATGGCCATTGGGTACCTGATGTTGGCTCCGGGGTCCTAGGTGGAAATTTGGGGAGCAGGACAAATCTCCTCAGAGGGTCCTACGCAAGACTCGTTCCAGCTCCCACAGACTGGGTCTAGATCTAGTGATTTCGCACAATTAGTGTCTCTTCACCGCACTGGCCATAGCTCGTCGCCGGAAGCCCGCATGTCCAATCAGACATGCCCGCAGCATGTCCGTCCGGACATGCCTCGGCCCAAAAGGACATGCCCCAACGGGACGCCAATTCCGGGCGCGGCGGCTATTTGCCCGCGCTTGCGGTTGGCACGACAACTGCTTAGTGCGACGCCCATGAGTGCTAGTGCGATGCCCATGAGTGACCCCGCGCGCCAGCTGAGTGATACTGACTCAGCCATGACTGATTCTGAGGCTCCTATCAGCGCGCGCGTGCTCGTGGTCGATGACGATCCGATGATCCGCCGCGTGGTGCAGGACCGTTTCAAAGCCCAAGGCTATGAAACGGATACCGCCAAAGACGGCAACGATGCGCTCACCAAGCTGGACGAGTTCGAACCCGATCTGATGCTGCTCGATCTGCGCATGCCCGGCAAAGATGGCTATGGCGTACTCGAAGCACTGCAAGGCAAAGAGTCAGCGCCGGCTGTGGTCGTGATCACCGCCCATGGAAGTATCGAGGCGGCCGTCAAAGCCATGCGCATGGGCGCGACCGACTTCATCCCCAAACCGTTTGAACCCGTGCATCTACAGCATGTCGTCAGCAAGGCGCTGCAAGAACGCCAGCTTCGACGGCGTGTGGTGCAGCTGCAGACAGAGCTGTCCAGCCGTCATTCTTTGGTCGCGGGCAAGAGTGACGCCATGCACAAGGCAATGAGCCTCACTGCGCGCGCCTCCAAGAGCAACGCGACGGTGCTGCTGCTCGGCGAAAGCGGTAGCGGCAAAGAAGTGCTAGCTCGGTTTCTTCACGCGCAAAGCCCCCGCGCCGACGGCCCATTCATTGCCGTCAACTGCGCCACGCTCGGCAAAGAGCTACTGGAGAGTGAACTGTTCGGTCACGAGAAGGGAGCTTTCACGGGCGCGCAACGCTCCAAGCCTGGACGCATCGAGCAAGCCGCGGGGGGAACTCTGTTTCTGGATGAAATCGGTGAGCTCGATCCGAGCATTCAGGCGAAGCTGCTGCGGGTACTGCAAGAGCGTGAGTTCGAACGCGTGGGCGGAACGCGCACCATCCAGGCTGACGTTCGGATCGTGTGCGCCACGCACCGTGACCTCAGCAGCGCTATTTCCGACGGGCGTTTCCGTGAAGATCTGTACTACCGGATCAATGTGGTCAACATCCGCGTCCCCCCGCTGCGTGAACGCCCCGACGACATCAGCGCACTGATTGACCACTTTCTCAACCGTCACGCTCAGGAGACAGGCCGCACCTCCATCAGCCTGGAGCCGAAGGCCCGTGAGCTGCTGCTGCGCTACGCTTGGCCCGGCAACGTGCGCGAGCTATCGAATGTCGTGGAGCGTATGGTCGTGTTATCCGCTGGCGACAACATCAGCGTCGATGACGTCCCCGAAGAGCTGCATGATGCTGACGCCCCCACCAACGCAGCCCGACCGTCGTATATGGTCGTCAAGCCTGACACGGAAGAGTTGCCCAGCTATCACGATGCCGTGCGCGAAGCCAAGCGGCTGGTGCTGCGGGAAGCTCTGGAGCGCAACGGCAACGTGCAAACTCACGCGGCCAGGGCCCTCGGCATCACCCAGCCCTACATGGCCCGCTTGATGAAGAACTTGGACGTCAAGCTCAAGCGTTGAGCAGGACGAAGGGAATGATCGCTCGGCGGTTCGGCGGATAACTGAGCCTGCCATCCGTGCCGTCGAATTCAGTCAGATACAGGCGGTGGCGTTTCCACGCATAGCTGGAGACGATCAGCGTGAGGACCGCCGTGAACACCCAAGCGCCGAGCACGCGGCAGTACAGCGCGAACCCCAGCCACGACAAGATCTCGAAGGTGTAGTGGGGACATGACAGCCAGCGGAAGCAAAATCCCTCCGGGATCTTTCGCTCCGCACTGCCCGAGTGAGGCCGCAGCTGGCGCAGAATCCAGTGGGAGCGAGCGTTGCCGAGCTGACCGATGACGAATAGCGCGACCGCCAAGACTGCGGTGGCTCCGCCAGGAGGCTGCCACCCGGGCGACGCCAGCCCCCAAGCAATCCAGCCTCCGAACCCCCAGTAGTAAGCGTACTCCGAGAGCCCGTCTCCGACGGAGATGGGACGTCCACTGTAGCGGTGGACCCCCCACGCTTCCAACGTGCGTTTGCCGAAGTGCACTCCCCACAATCCTACCGCGACCAGCAGCTCCAACTGGCGCGAACTCGCTGGCCACGCCCAAGCGACTACCGCTGGCAGCACCAGAGCAGCCACTGAGTAGCTGATCATATTGTGCATCCGTGGGGGCAGCCCCGGCTTTCGCGCCTCGGCGATACCGGTTGCGTCTGGCAGGTCGCTGGGCGCTTCACTCACCCCGACAAGCTAACTCCACAGGTAAATCCTAGGCAAGCACTACCATTCGGAGCGTTCCTTCTCGGCGATCGCCCCTAGCCCCTAGATGTTCAGACCGCGGAGAATCGGAGCCGCCACCACCGCCACCACCCGATCCAATTTGGGATGGGGTCAGCGACGGTTAGGCGGCTCCGGCCTCCGAACTTGGAGCACGCTGCCGAGGTTTTTCGGACGGCGCGTCGTGGAGCTTCTGAAGCGCGCGGGTGACGGCTGCGGCGTCCCCGATGTCGGCACGAAAGTAACGCCCCGCTGCGCGTGTGCTGCACATCAGATGCACATCACCATCAGTGCTGCCCACATACAGCACCGGCTTTCCGGAATCGATACAGGCGTACATCTTGGAAGGTACGCACAGCCCAACAAACTCGTTCTTCAGTGTGATCAAGTGGGCATCGACGCTGACCAGCAGTGACGGCAGGGCGTCCAGATCGACCCCTTTGGTGCGGTAGACCGGCAAGCCGCGGCGCCGCAGCTCCTGCTCAAAACCATCCGCTCGAACGCCGTTGGCATTCAGCCACAGCATGAACTTGTCTCCGTCGTTCTGCGCCGCATCATCAGGGGCAGTTCCTCGGTGATAGGCCTCGTAGCCCTGGATGAAGGTGTCGCAGTCGTGAGCAAAACCCACCGTGCCGGAGTACAACAGCAGCTTCTTGCCTCGTAGCTCCGTCGGGATCGCGTACCTGGGTGTGTTTTCGGAGAAGACAACCGGTGACTCGCTGCGCACAATCTCAATCCGCTCAGGCGAGATCCCTTGCTGAATCAGCAGGCGTTTCGAGTCCTCGCCCAGGACCTCGAAGCGCTCGATGGCGCGGCGCAGCCGAACAGTGACCGCCAGCATGGCCGTCAGCCAGCCCGGAGTGCGGTCGCCAAGTTCCTCGATCGTGCATTCTGGGTGAAAGTCAGCGATGCGGAAGGTCAACGACGCCCCGAGCAGTTTGCGTAGAGGCACGAGCGCATACTCGAGAAATGGCGGGCTTCCGGTGAACAAGATCTGATCGATGTCACCAATGTGGCGCAGTGCCTGCGCGGCCAATCTCAAGTTGGTGCGCAACGTCCACACGGCGCGAGCCTTGAGCTGGCCTTTGGGAATCGGGGGGCTGTGCAGCAATACGGTGGTGAGGCTGCCCCTACCGATGGTCTGCTTGGATACGTCCGAAGCCCCCGACGTCAATCCCACCAAGACGACCTGATCTCCGCACTCCGCCAGCTGGCGGGCTTCAATGGCTGCGTACTGGCCAATCGCACCGAAGTCAGGTGGCAGCCAATCCACGAGGTAGAGCAATCGCATGGCCGCACTGTAGTCCGCGGCCTGGCGACGGTCAAAAGCCTATCTGAGCAGGCAAGCTGGATTCGCACGGCACAGTTTCGCACGGCACAGTTTCACACCGCACAATTGAGCGCCCGGTTGAGCTTCTGTAGACTGACGCGCGTGCGCCCATCTCTCCGCCGCGACTTGTCTCTCTTGGCCTCGAGTCTATGGTTGTGTGGCAGCGCGCTGGCGTGTGCCCCAGCCGCCAGCGAACGACCGACCACGCCCGACAAACCAGAAAGCCCGATGTTGGAGACTGAAAACGCGGCCGTCCGCTTCGTTGGACGGATGGACTTCGCGGATCCCGATAGCCCGCGTTTTTCCTGGTCGGGCAGCGGCGCGGTGGCGCGCTTTGTCGGTGACCAGGTGAGCGTCAGTCTGCAAGATTCCGGACAGAATCAATTCACGCCAGTGTTAGATGGGCAGCCGCTGCCCAAGCTAGTCGCCAAGCCTGGGCGTGCAACGTACGTTCTGGCGCGTGGGCTCGAGTCCGGCACACACACCATCGAACTCTACCGGCGAACTGAGGCCCACCTGGGCGTCACCCAGTTCATCGGCTTTGATTTTGGCGCGGACGGTCAGCTGCTGGCTCCACCGACAGCTCCTGAACGAAGGATTGAGCTCGTGGGCGATTCGATCAGCTGCGGCTATGGCAACGAGGGCACCTCTGCGAGCTGTCCATTCTCACCAGATACGGAAAACCACTACTTGACCTATGGCGCGTTGGCAGCGCGCGAGCTGAACGCAGAGATAAGCACAATAGCTTGGTCTGGTAAGGGCGTCGTCTTCAACTATGGTGATGACGTTGACCAGCCGCTGCCTGAGCTGTACTCCCTGTCGATCCCGACGCAGCCGACCGCGGAGTGGGACTTCAGCTGGCAACCCCATGTCGTCGTGATCAATCTGGGCACGAATGACTTCAGCACCGACAATGACCCAAGCCCCGAACTCTTTCGTAGCTCCTATGTGGCGTTGCTGGAGACCATTCGAGCTAGATACCCAAATGCCGTCATCATCGGCACGCTGGGCACGCTGCTCGGCGGAGAAGATTTGATCGCTGCCCAGCGCGGTATTCAGGCTGCCGTGCAAACGCGGCGCAACGCGGGAGATCAGCGCGTGCATGCCTGGGAAATGCAGGTCGAAAACATCGGGCGCGGCTGCGACTATCACCCCAGCCTGGCAACTCATCGCGCCATGGCCGATGCTTTGAAAGCTGAGCTGACGCGTCGATTGGGTTGGTGATTTCTGCACGTTTGCGTTTTGCGCTTGCCCTGAGGCTCAAAATCCACACAAATGAGCTAGGGTGAGGAAGTCGTTATTTGCGGTCAGACATGACCAGCTCTCGAGGAACCGGCGTGGAACGCATCGTCACTGACAACGGATATCGACTGATGGGCAAGCGAGGCACCGTTGACGTCTCGCTGCCAAGCAGTGGAACCGCACTGCTCGAGTTTCATGGTATGGCCGGCGCAGACTTCGCGCTCGAGCTTCAGGAATATCTCAGTTCAACTTTTGGCGAGCAAACATTCCAGTTGTTCGTCGATGCCTCAGATCTGCAAAGTTACGAAACCCAGTTTCGCAAGTCTTGGGTCAATTGGCTGAAACACCGCAAGCAGCAAGTGACGAGTGTCCATGTGTTGTTCAAATCAAAACTGGTCGAGATGGCGATAGGCTTGGCCAGTGCTGTGCTCGGAGACACCCTCGAGTCTTACTCTCAAGCAACACGCTTCCGAGCGAAGCTGGACGAAGTGATCGCCAAAGATGCGGCATTGAACGCGCTGGGCTCCCGCCCTCGCACGAGTACGGTCGATCCCCAGGGGAGCGACCCCGACTTGGATCCCAACCGCAGACTGCACTAGCCGCAGCGGCGCGTCGGGGGTTTCGCGCGGCAAGAGCAAGACTGCGGCACGGGGTTTGCTCTGTAAGCGGGCGATATCCAAGGAGCTCCGAACTCCCGCAACCATCGCGGTGGCTCGCCGCAACCCCACCGGGGGCGCGCAAAATGTGCTGACCCACAGGAGAAAGATCATGAACCAAGCTTGGAAACGAATTGCGCACGGGCAGCACACGGCGATTGTCGGAGTGGGCAGCGTCGCGAAATCGGCGGAGTTTTCTGGGCCGATGTTCGTGGTCGACTGCCGGCTTTGGACGGCGCCCTTCGGCAGCATCACGGACTTGCTACGTCAAATGGGTGCGGCTTTGCCGCAACAATGGCGCCGCGTGACGGACGGCAGCTCAACCGGCTTCGTTGACGCCGTCAATCGCGCCCTGGCGGAACGCTCGATGGCTGCGTTGGTATTTGAGCACGCGGAATTCATGGACGAACAATCCGTGCAGGTGCTCAGCGCTGCGCTGCGCGCGTCCACCTGGCTGTCCGCACCGATGTTGTTGTGTTTCGGTGGGTTGAGTGGACGCCCAGGCGAGACGCAACTGCTGGACGCGCTCAAACTCCGAGCCGGTGAACAAGCCGTACTCGAACTGAGTCAGCGTCCGGAAACACCACTCCAGTTTGAATTGAAGTCCCTCAGCGAGACCCAATTGTTGGTGGCGCGCGCGGCAGCGACGTTGGGCGAAGTGTTTTCCACGCGACAGTTGGCTGCGCTGCTGGAACGCTCGGAAACCGAAGTGCTTCAGATCTTGCAAGCCGCCGCCGACCGAGGCTTGCCACTCGCTGACCGCGGTGATGGGCAGCTCGTGATCCCCCTGAGTGTGGCTGCCCGATTGAAGTCCAGTTTGTTGCCGTCGCTGCGCGCAGCCTACGAGCGCCAAATCCGCGAGGGCCAAGCGAGGCCAGAGGCACCAGTACGAGCGCAAACCGAAACGCCGGCGCGGACCGAAACGCCGGCGCAAATCGAAACGCCGGCGCAGACCTCGCAACAGCCCACGTCGGCCAGCCCCGCTTCCGAAACGCCGCGGCCAGCAGCGCCTGAGCCGATGGCTGCCGTCCCAGACTTTTCGGATCCGAACCAGCGCCGCCAGCAGCGAGCCAAAGAGCTACTGCTTCACGTCAGACACGCGCGGGAACTGGGAGCGTTTGACAACGCCGTCGCAGCCGCGCGCCGTGCGCAGGCTCTGCTCGCCGAAGAGGGCGAAGTGGAGCTACAGGCTCAGTTGATGCTAGAGCTCGGAAAGACCCTGTTCATGGGCGCCGGCACCGCCCCTGAACTCACATTGGAAGCGGCACTGAAGTCTCTCGAAGACGGTCAAGAGTTGGTGCCACACCTCAGCCCCGAAGAGCAAGCGGAGTGCTGCTCCCTACTGGCCCACGTCTACTACGAAATTGGAGACTCAGACGCGTTGGAAGCGGCGTTGGGCGCGCTGAACGATGCCAGCCGCCAATTGCTAGAAACGGGTAACGCGCTGGACGCGGCACGCCTGCTGAATGACGAAGCTGCGATCTGGATCCGCATTGGTGATGTGGTTCGCGGCAACCACCTGCTCGAAAAATCGCGCGAAGTGTTTGCCGCCCGCGCCTCAGACGACTTGGCTGCCCGTCGAGAGTTGGCGGACAGCGAACATCTAGTCGCGCGGCTCATCTTGCACGCCCGCCCACGCGCCGGCAAAGAGCACGAAGCCGTCGCGCTCGGCATCCAACGCGCCCAGCAAGCAGCCAGCATCTACGCTGAGCTCCAGGACGAGCGGGAGCAAGCTCGGGTGCGCGAAACATTGGGCCGCCTGCATCTCAGCCAGGGGGATCTCGCCGCCGCGGTCGCCGAGCTCGATCAAGCGCTGGAGATGCAAGCCAAGAAGCACGATGCGGTGGGCTTAGCGAAGACCACCGCCGCGGTCGCCGATGTGCTCCGCCAAGATGGCCAGTATCGAGCCGCGCTCAGTTACCTCGAACGCTCGCTGCGCTTCAACCTAGCCACCGGTAGCAACGCCGGGATCGAATACAATCGCCACTGGTGCGAACGCTTCATCTGGTCACTACCTGCGCAGACCAAGGCGGAGCTGGCCAAACCGCTCAGCGCGTTGCAGTCGCTTCTCAATCTGAATTCCGAGCCACCCAAAGAAGCGTGAAGCCCGCTCGCGGGGTTCAAAAAACTGCCGCGAGCGCGGCCGCCCATACAGCTGCACTAGAACGCGTGTGGGCGCATGTGGGAACTATTAAGTAGTTTCCGTGTGAGCTATGCTCTTTCCGGAACACCATTGGTGGGACAGTCTGCGATCTGAGCCTGAGATTGCATAAACTGCCACTTGGTTCGACACACACACGACTGCGCACCAGGGCTCACCCCGGCATGCGAAGTGCCCGGGACCGCCCAACTCTCTGTTTTGAAGCTTAGGAGACCCATGCTCACCACCTCGCGTTTCTTGGCCGCGTTCAGCGCGCTGACCCTGATTGTTGCGTGCAGCAGCAGCCCCGAAGTCGACTCGATGCTCGACGGCGATGACTCTGCCGATGATGCCGACGACGACGGCACTACCGATGATGATGCCGACGATGACACTGGCAACGATGACGACGGCAATCCCGTGATCATCCCCTCAGACGACGATGCGGATGATGACGTGGACCCGACGCCGCAGTGTGACGGCGGCCCGTGTGATGACTTCTTCTTCGGCGACGCCGGCCCGGCCTGCGGCGATGGCGTGATCAACGAGGGTGAAGTCTGTGATGATGGCAATGCCATCATCACAGATGCGTGTCCCTCTGGCCCCAACGGTACCTGTGAACCGGCGTTCTGCGGCGATGGATTCGTCAGGTCTTCAACGGAACAGTGTG
>JBNLEN010000002.1:0-97070 GCA_050304975.1 Polyangiaceae bacterium | reverse complement strand
TGCAGTACGACCTAGAGCAGGAGCAGGTGGGGATCCTGGCACGGTCGGTGTTGGCACACGGTCTGTTGGCTGGCTATTGGATGCCCGACAAAGAATTTCCGAACGGGGATCATCGACGGGAACGTTGGAGCCAAGACCAACTCAAGCGCCGGCTTCACCAGCTGAAGGCGCTGGGTACAATCGTGGGACATCACGTACCGAGCAAGCGCGCCGCTGCGCTGCGCTACGTGCTGGACAATCGCAAGATAGCGGCAGCAATTCTGGGACCTCGCAGCGTGATGCAGCTGACCCAGCTGGTACGTGAAGGGGGCAAGAAGCCGCCCTACCTCGACCCTCACGCCAAGGGACGTCTGGAGTCGAAACTCTACGAGTTCGGAGTGTATCGTTGACGCTGGCTCTGCTGGCACAGCTGCACGGCGTGGCTCAGGAGGCGGGCCATCTCATCTACCAGCTGTACGGTGAGGGCTTCGACGTGGACTACAAGGCACCGGATGATCCGGTCACGTCGGCTGACAAGGCAGCCAACGCCCTCATCATCTCGCGCCTTTCCGGGCTCCACCCGGACATTCCGATCGTGGCCGAAGAGAGCGCCCCCGAGAGCTATGAAAAGTTCCGTGATGCCGAACGCGTATTCTTCGTCGATCCGATCGACGGCACGCGGGACTTCGTCAAGCGTAACGGCGAGTTCGTCGTGATGATCGGGCTCTTGGAGCAAGAGCGTCCCAGCCTCGGCGTGGTGCTGGCTCCCGTCACCGGGGAAGCTTGGCTGGGCTGCGTGGGAACCGGGGCGTGGCACGCGACCGCCGACGGGACGCGCACCGAGATTCGACCGAGCCGCGTCACGAGTTTGGATCAAGCCCTGATGGTGGCTTCCAGAAGTCACGCGCGGGAGGCCACTCGCCGGGCGACGCAACACCTCGGTATCCGGGAAGTGCGAGCTTTGGGAAGCGCAGGCCTGAAGGGTGCACACGTCGCCACGGGCGAAGCCGATCTGTATCTGTCACCGGGGCTCGCGGGCAAACGCTGGGATGCCTGCGCGATCGACGCCATCGTCAATGCGGCCGGGGGACGCTTCAGCGACGCACATGGTGATCCATTGGACTACCGTGACCCCGACTTGACGAACAGGCGCGGCTTGCTTGCGAGCAACGCGCTGCTTCACGATGCCGCTCTAGCGAAACTGAGTCGGCTTCGGGAAAGCGCAAAAGGCTAGCCTGTAAAGTTGAACGTCTCTTGGACTTTCGTTGACAGCTTTGCACAGGGCGACGTACCGTGCCCAACACCCCGGGGTTGGATTCTTCGATAAACGAAGCAATCCCCCCTTGCTGCTGAATAGAGGAGAACTTTCATGCGTCGTCCCACGCGCTTCACAGCGTCGCTGATCCGTACTTTCGTTGTTGGTGGCATTGCCACGGGAGGAGCCCTTTCCGGCAACGCCATCGTCGCCTCAGGTGCGGTCGTGACTGCATCCACCATGCTGCTGGCTTGCCAAGATGATTCGCAGCCCGAGTACTGGATCGAAAAGTTGGAGGACAAGAAGTGGCAGCCGGAAGCGATCAAGCGCTTGTCACAGTTCTTCGAAGACTCGCTCACGCGGGCGGACAAGGACATGTCCAAGCCCGAGGTCAAAGGGCTGCTCGACAAGCTGGCCCAGCCTCTGAACGACATCTACGTCAACGAATATTCGAACCTCGATGAAAAGACGCGCGAGAAGCTGATCAACTTGCTCGCCTCTTTCAGAGATCCACGCGCCGAGGGTGCGCTGAAGAAGGCCTTCGAGGAATTCGGCAAACGCGGGCGCGGCGGTCGTGACGTGAAATGGGCTTCGCGCGCGGTGCGCGACATGAAGCTCAAGAGTGCAGCGCCGGCAGTCTTCGAAGCTTTCAAGAAGACTGATCCTACAACCAAAGAAGGCGCATACTACCGCGACCTGAACGAAGCGCTATTGGCCATCGCTGATCCAGCTTGGGCTAATGAGCTCAAGTTGATCCTGGAAGAGGATTTTCCGATCATCAAGCAGGACTCCACGGCGGACGCGAAGAAAGAGCAAACGCACAAGACGTACCGCGTCATCACCGCCGCTCAGATCTTGGGTGAGCTGGGTGATGCCAGCGCCGTACCAGGTCTGATGAAGGTCGTGCTCGATCCCACCAAGGCCGGGGCTGCCAACGAGGCGCTGCTGGCGCTCACCAAGATCGGCAAACCCTCGGTGGATGCGGCGGTCAAGCTGCTCAACGACCAGGATCCCGCGCTCGCTGAGTTCTACAAGAAGCAAACTCAGAAAGCGACGGGAGCCAAGAGTCCTCCTGAAGGCAAGATTCACGTACCTCGCGCGGCGCTCATCCTAGGCACGATCGGTCGTAAGGAGGGCATTGACCCAATGCTCGCGGCGCTCAAGGCCACGAGCGAAGATGGCACCAAAGCAGAGCTGTTGAAGGCCTTGGCGATGCTGCCCCACACTCCCGAGGTAAAGAGCGCTTTCGCTGACGGACTCAAGAGCATTCCGAAGGACGCATCGATCAACGGCGCCAACGCCATCCAATCACTCGCGGATTCGGCGGTACGCTTCCTCGATCCCTCGATGGCGAGCATCCTCGTGGATCGCGCTGGGGACATCAAAGACGATCCGGTCGCGCATATTCTGATCTCGCTGGCAGCCATGAAGATCATGGATCAGGGCCAGGTGGCGAGCGTCGGCAAGCTGGTCAGTGGCCTGCCGAAAGACAAAGAGCAGCTGAAGACGCACGTCGAGAAGGTGAACTCGAGTTTCGAGCTTGCCAAGAAGGTGCTCGCAGCCTGTAAGAAGGACGCCGCCTGCTATCTGACCGAAGCCAAGAAGTCGGAAAACCAGAGCGACAAGACTCAGATGGCCGCCATCAAAGCGCTCTATTCATTCGGGGGGCTGAAAGGCAAAGGCGCGGGCAAGGAACTCGTCGCCGAGCTGGGGCACTTCGAGCTTGCTGAGTTGCGCTTGGTCGTCGCGGACATCATCGATCATCTCAACCCCGATGGTTCAAAAGAAATCGCCGACGCTCTCGACAAGATCGTCGAGGCCAACAAGGACTCCATGGATAAGGGGAAAGCGAGCGCCGACAAGCCCCTGCGCGACGTGCTCTACCGCCTGAGAGCGCGCGCGCAGTAACGCCCGCCGCCACGCTAAGAAGGCCAGCCACCGGAAAGACGGTGCGCTGGCCTTTCTTTTTCTGCACTCAGTTGGAACCAGCTGCGCTCGTCGAATCAGGCACGGCCGCGGAGGGCGCTGCCGTCGGGGCGACTGAGGGCGCCGCAGGAACGTTGCCCTGCAAAACCGCCAACACCTGCTGAGCGTGGGTCTGAGGGGTCACGCTGCTGAACACGTGTCGCACACTCCTATCCGGATTGATCAAGTAGCTGATGACAGTGCCGGGCTTGACGCCCATCACACGATGCACGCTTTGCTCCGTGTCAGCCAACATCAGTATCGGAAGCTTGTGGGTAGACGCGAAGTCGCGGTGAACGAAGGTATCCTGCGGTGACACCCCAAAAACCATCGACAACTTCGTGTTCAGGTTCAGCCACTGGTCTTTGAAGGACAGCGCGATTTGGGTGCATGCTTCCGCGTCGTCATTGGCGCAAAAATAGACCACGACCGGCTTGTCCAAAAACTCGCTCAGCTTCAGCTGCTGGCCAGTGTGCGCCAGCGCGGTGAAGTCCCAGACTGACGCCCCCACCCCGAGTGGACTCTCAGGAGCTGGGGCTTCGGGGTTCTCCAAGATCGCTTCGCTGCGTTTTTCTGCTTGGGACGGCTTCTCTTCTTTCGACTTGCAGCCGGCGAGCACCAGCACCAGGCTGCACAGGCCGATCCACTCACGGTTACGATACGGCATCACTGAATGTCATACTCTCGCAGACGTCGGTAGAAAGTGCGGCGCGGGATCCCGCTGAGCTCAGCGGCTTTGACTCGGTTCCAATTGCACGCTTCCAAGGCTTCTAAGATCCGCTCTTTCTCCGAACGTCGGTGTTCTGAAAGAGTGCCTTTCTTATCAGACGTAGCGCGCAGGTCACGCTCAGCGTGCTCTTCTGCGGGCTCAGCCGTTGGCTCTGCAGCCTCTGGGCGAGCAGGCTGCGCCGCTGCGGGTTCCGACCGAGGCACTGGACGCTCGGGGCGCCGCGACCTCGGCTCGCCGGGCAACTCCAGGTCCTCCGCATCAATCTCGGGCAACTCGCCGAGCACCCACGCATTCAGCAAGACGTGCTCTAGCTGGCGAACATTCCCGGGCCAATCGTAGGACGCCAAACGCCGCAGCCCGGCCTTGGTCACGGTCTTGCGTTCGCGCTTGTAGCGCGCAGCGAAAATCCCAAGGAAATGATCCACCAGCAGCGGGATGTCGTCGAGCCTTTCGCGCAGTGGTGGCAGCTCCACCTCGACGACGTGAATGCGATAGTAGAGATCTTCTCGGAACTTCCCCTCCGCAACCAACTTCTGCAGATCGCGATGGGTGGCGAAGATGAATCGACACTCTACCGAAATTTCTTTGGTGCCCCCGACCGGCCTCACCTGACGCTCCTGCAGCACCCGCAGCAAGCCGGCCTGCATCTTCTGGGGCATTTCACCGATCTCGTCCAAGAGTACGGTGCCTGACTCCGCTTCGCGCAAAAGCCCTTTGCGGTCCTTGTCTGCTCCGGTGAACGCGCCGCGAACATTGCCGAAGAGTTCGCTCTCCAGGAGGTGCTCGGGGATGGCGCCGCAGTTGATTCCCAAAAACGGCGCTTTGCCGCGCGCTGACGCCCGGTGAATAGCACGGGCGGCAACTTCTTTACCGGTGCCACTTTCGCCAGTGATCAGCACCGGCACGTCCGTATCCTTGATGCGATCGATCAGAGAATAAACCCGGCGCATCGAACCGCAGGTTCCGACCATGCCCTGGTAACCAAAGTGTCCGTAGAGCGTGTCTTGGGCGTCGCGCAGTTTCTTGCGCGCACGCTTTAAGCGCTCGGTGCGCTCGCCCAACAGCTCCTTCAGTTCAGCTTGGGCACGCCGCAAATCGCTGTTGGCCTCCGCCAACTGGTCTGCGCGGCGGCGATTCTCCGAGACCAACTTGGCCGTCTCAATAGCCAGCGCCACTTGATCTGCGAAAGCGCGCAGCGTCGGCACTTCCCGCTGAAAGCCGCGACCTGGCTTGCGCCGAGTCTCCACGTACAGCGCCCCGATCGGTTCGCCATAGCGCGCGATGATCGGCACGCAAGCGACCGATTGCAGGGACATCTGGTGCACGCTGGCGAAACCCTGCATGCGTGTATCGTCGCGGGCGCTGACGCTGACAATCGGCTCGCGAGTTTCCATCACCTGATCGGCAATCGAGCGTGAGAACTCCAGATGCTCCGAGTCCCCGGCGCGGGTGCTGCTACTGTGGACTTGAAGCTCGCCGTCTTCGGCGGTCAGGATCACGAAACCCCGCTCGGCGTTCACCAACTCGACCGCGTGCCCGATCACTTTGGCGGTCAGCTTTCCGAGATCCAGTTCCCCCAGTAGTTCGCGATTGACCTCCAGCAGATGCACCAGGCGCTGCTCCAACCGGGTCGACGTGAAGGCCGAAATCGGAGAGCTGATCTTGCTCGTCTCTGGGGGCAGAGGTTCGTACGCCATCTGAGTTGCCGCGCTGGCGATCGACACCTCCACTAGTGAACGCAGTTCACGCCGGCGCGCGTCGTTCCAGAACACCTCCCGCAAGTCGCGCGGCAAACGAGCTGCAATCTCTTCGAGCACAGTCACAGCTTCGGTGCGATCGCGTCGCGCCATCAAGTGCTGCCCAGAGCTATCCTCGAGGTTGGCTCGAGTCGCCAAAATCCGCCACACCAAGTCGCGGCTGTGAGCTTCACGAGCGGACGAAAGCCCGCGGTCTAGGTGTTCCCTAGCGCCATCTTCATCTCCTGCCGCCAACGCCACCCGCGCCTCAGCCAAAGCGAGCAACGCGGCGTGAGCCGTCACGTCACCCAACAAGGCTTTGGCTTTGGCCAGAGCTTCCGACATTTGGCTGATGTCAGGCTGGCGCGCTTGCGCTTCGACCAGCAGCCCCTCCAGGCGCGCTTCCGCGCTATCTAGTCCGGAGCCCAGCTCTTCATACGCGGCAGCACACTTGGCGTAATACTGGACCGATTTTTCGATTTCCCCGGTGCGACCAAAGAGCTCCGCCTGCAAACCGTAGAGTTGCGCCCGAGAGTTGGCCGGTAGACTGTCGTGCTGCTCCTCGAGCGCATCGATGCTGATGCGCGCGCGCGCCAAGCGACCCAAGTAGAGATCCAGGTTGGCTAGATTGCTGAGCGAAAAGCGCACGGTATTGCGCCGCCCCGAGCGCTTGCCCATGTCCAAAGCCGCCTCGAAGTGTTCAATCGCGCGAGCAATGTCGCCTTTCACTTTGAGCAGCACCGCCAAGTTCAGCTGCGCCGTGCCCATCATGTTCGCGTCGCCCGCCGTCTGGGCCACGGCGATGGCCTCGTGGTAGGCCTTTTGCGCTGCGTCGATGGCATCCCCACGTTGGAGCACCAAGCCAAGGCAGGTGAGCGCGAGCCCTTCAATCCGCTTGTCCCCTACCTCCCTCGCAACCTGCACTCCTTTTTCGAGCGCTGCGCGGGCGCCCTCTTCATCGTCCAAGTGACTCAGTGCCAAGCCTTCATAGGCGAGTGCCTCGGCTCCAACTGGACTACGTTCGTCGCGCACTGGCTCCAGCAGCCGCAGGGACTTGCTGTACTCTGCCAACGCCAAGTGGGCTCGGGCCAACCACACCTGCCATAGCTTCGCTTCTTCGCTGCCGGCGCGGGACTCAGCTTCCTCACGCTCGGCTTCGATCGCCTCCAGCGCTGAGCGACCATCGCCTAGCCCCACCGCCAGGCGCGCGCGCGCCACAGCCAGCACCAGCGGATCGCCGTCTTTTACTTTGGCCAGCGCCTTTTCAGCTGCGATCCAACGGCCCCGAGCCAGCAGATCCAAAGCCCGCTGCAGCGGATCCACACCGATGTCTTCGGCGGTGGCATCGTCATCCAAGCCCGAAACCAGCCGCTCCACATCATCATCAGAAACCACAGCTTGCCGAGCCAAGCGAGCGACCAGTCGCTTCAGTTCGCCCGGAAGCCCTTGTGCAGCAGTGAACAGCTTCTTTGCAGTAACGTCCGTCAGTGAGGGAATGGCGCGCTTGAGCACCTCCAGCGCGGTGTGCTCGGCCAGCCGCGGAAGCGCAAATACCTGGGGCTCTGCTCCAAAATCGGATTCTCCGACCGCCACCACCGTGGCCCCCTGCTCTCGCGCGAGTACGATGGCCGCTCGCACTTGCGTCTCCACCACGTCGGCGTCGTCCACCAAGATGGTCAACTCTTCGCCCTGGGCGTGTGCCGCTAGCTCCGCTTCGAGCGCGTCCGGGTGAGCCGCCAGGTATTCGTCCACCCAGACTAGCGGGCGACCTTCCACCCCGAGCGACCACGCCAACCTGCGCAGCAGCACACTCCGACCAGACCCCGCTTGTCCACTGATCACCAGCACCTGACCCGGTGTCATGCGGATGACGGCCGTCAACAACCGGCTGGCTGTGGCTTCGATCCCGACAATTGGCCAGATCAGCGTTGGATCGGCGGCATCCTGGGGGGAGCTAGCCCCCGTTTCGTCGTGGTCGGCCGAGCTTCGGCGCTCGAGTCCCGCGGCGCGGCGCAACGCAGCAGCAAATTCGTCCGCGGACGGATAGCGTTGCTCCTGCTCGACGGCAGTGGCGCGCTGGGCCACCAACAGCAGATCGTGCATCAGCCCGGCATTCAACGATTCCCCGCCCCGTTCCACACTTTCCCGCAGCGTGACCCCCAATGCGTAGACTTCAGCGCGCACCGTCAGCGGGCGTCCACCAAGCAGCTCCGGCGCCGCGTAGCGAGGCGTCAAACCTGGCGCCGTCGTACCAGCGTCCCTCCAGGGAGCGGCCAGTCCGAGGTCCACGAGCGTCGCGCGTCCGTCTTCATCAACAATGATGTTCGCAGGTTTGACGTCACCGTGGAAGAACCCAGCCCGGTGCACCAGCGTGAGCTGCTCCGCAGCATGAACCAGCGCGTTCAGCACCCGCTCGCTGGGCGCGTTGGTGCCCATCAGATCTTCCAGGCTGGAGCCTTCAACCAGCTCACGCACCATGTATGGGCGCCCAGTGCCCGGCAAGCGCCCAAAGCGCATGACGCGCGGCACGCCCAGCCCCTCAAGCCCCGAAAGCGCGATCGCTTCCCGCACCAAGGCGGTCATCTCGTGCTCAGAAGCTCCCTCGGCCAGCACTTTCAGCGCCAAGAGCTCCTGTTTGAGCCGATCCCGAACCGCCCAAACCTCACCCCCTCCGCCGGTACCCAGGCGCCGGATGGCTTCGTATCTGCTTGGAAAAGTGAGGGGACTACTCACGAGCGACTGCTAGCTGCCCGCTGCACACGGGACTTTCTGACGGACATATCGCCCGGAGTGAACGGCACCATTTCCGCGGGCGTTCACTTTTTCCAGCTGGCCCGCCATTTGGCGGCCAGCTTTCATCGAGCTTAGGATCTTACAGACCGTAGTCAGCACCCACGCCGGCAAACGCACCGGTGGGCATGACTCCAATCTCAATGCGATAGACGAAGTTGCGGCTGACCTTGTGGCGCAAACCGATCTGCCCGGCGATCCACGGGAAAATTAGCGGACTGGACCCGCCGTCAGCCCAGCTGGGCTCAACGTAACCGTTGTAGTGGTCATTATCGTCACCGCAAAAGTCCGCCCAATTAGAGGGCTGGCCGACATCAGTGCAGCGGGTGTACGAGTCCGGATCGCCCTCTTGGCCGCGACTCGCAGGGTGCGCCTGCGTTCGGTTCAGCTCACCCGTCACCAGGCCCAAGCCCACACCCGCACCATAGGTCATCGACAGACCAGGCGCGAACTCATCCGTGCTCCACATGAAATCCGAGCCGAGGAAGAACAGGTTGTAGTCGAAGTCCAAAATCTCCCAGGCGGTGTTGTCGTCCGAGGAACCCTTGAACGGCACGTCACTGGCGCTGTAGATGCCCATCTGCAGAAACAGGTTGTATTCGAACGCATCCTTGCGGATGCCGAACTCCAACCCCGGCGTGTGAGACACCAGCGTTTCACCACCATCCGCGAACAACCCCTGGATGAAAGTCGGCACAATCACCGCCCGGTAGCGGGCGCCGACAAATAGGTACTGCTTGCCCGGCTTCTCCACGGGGCCAGTGTCCAGGGCGTCCACCACCGCCGCCTCATCGGGATTTTGCTCCCCGAGGTCCATGGTGTCTTCCGGAGGCGACGCGGGAGGCTCAGCCGCGGGCGCCCCCGGCTCAGCCGGCGCCTCATCTTGCGCGCTGGCCGCGGCAACTAGCGAAAAGCATCCGAGAAATGCGCCAAGCGCCGTCACGCGACGGGCCAGATCTGTTCGTGCAAACATAAGAATTTCCTCCCAGTACGGCCCCAGTCACAGCTGTGCCAAAGCCGCCGCAGTGTGCCACAGGCCTGTGCCAGAAATCACCAATTTCTTTTCCAGGCTAAACCGCAGCAAAGCCGCCTGCGAGATCGCACCCCGCGGCGGACAGCCACCACCCCGGATGACCCAGAGACAGCGGACGTCAGGCGCGCGCCGCTATCGCGCGGCCCCGGCCGGGAGCCAACACCTGGTCAGCGGAGCTCGCCAGGAGGGCAAAGGAGCTCCGCCCGGGGGGAAGGGGCGGCTGAGCCCCCCAAAACAACGCCGGTGTTACTGCTCTTTCGCGTCGCCGCGAGCGAAGATGCTGGCGACGTAGTTGAGCACATCCGTCGCGCTCACCTCGTTGTAGCCGAAGTAACGCATCAGACGACTCTTGATGATGTCGATCTTCTCCTGGGTCTCTTTGTCGACCACAGCGCTGACCAGAGTCTTGAGTTTGATGCTGTCCTTCTGATCTTCGAAGAGCTTGAGTTCCAAAGCGCGGCGCAGGCGGTCATTGGTCTGCCAATCGAACTTTTGACCTTCAATCGCCTTAGCGCCGATGTAATTCATGATCTCGCGACGGAAGTCGTCCTTGCGATTTTCCGGGATGTCGATCTTCTCCTCAATCGACCGCATCATGCGCTCATCTGGCTCTTCATCTTGGCCGGTGTAGCGGTTCTTGACCCGCTCTTTGAGTGTGTAGGCTTTGATGTTGTCGATGTAGTTTCCGGCGAGCTTGGCGATGGCTTCCTCATCCGCGCTGATCGCGCGCTGAACCTCGTTCTTGACGATCTCGTCATACTCGGCCTTCACCTGGGAGATCAGCTCGCGGTAGCGCTTGCGTTGGTCCTCACTGTTGATCAGCGAGTGGTTCGTCAGTCCTTTTTCGAGCTCATTCAGCACCATGAACGGATTGATGGTGCCCTCACCCACATCGCTCACTAGCGCGTTCGAGATCTTGTCCTGCACGTAGCGGGGGCTGATGCCGCTCATGCCCTCACCCTTGCTCTCTTTGCGCAATTCTTTGACGGTATCTTGAGTGTAGCCGGGCAACACCTTGCCATCGTACAGCTTCATCTTTTGCACGAGCTGCAAGTTGTGCTTCTTCGGCTCTTCCAGACGAGTCAACACCGCCCACATGGCAGCGACCTCCGTGGTGTGCGGAGCCACGTGCTTGCCGCGAACCTTTTCCTGATTGAATTCCTTTTCGTAGATACGGATCTCATCACTCAGGCGAGTGATGTACGGAATGTCAATCTTGATGGTACGGTCACGGAGCGCCTCCATGAATTCATTGTTGACGAGGCGCTTGTATTCCGCCTCGTTGGTATGGCCAATGATCACCTCATCGATGTCCGTCTGAGCGAACTTCTTGGGCTTGATCTTGTGTTCCTGGGAAGCACCCAACAGGTCGTACAAGAACGCGACGTCCAGCTTCAACATCTCGACGAATTCAACCACGCCGCGGTTGGCAATGTTGAACTCACCGTCGAAGTTGAAGGCCCGAGGATCTGAATCCGACCCGTACTCGGCGATCTTGCGGTAGTTGATGTCGCAGGTTAGCTCCGTCGAGTCCTGGTTCTTTTCGTCTTTCGGCTGGAAGGTGCCGATACCAATGCGATCTTTTTCGCTCAGCACCATACGCCGCACGCGCACGTGCCGCCCAACGACCTTGCCCCAGTCTCCCCCGTACTTGAGCATCAAGCCGTTGAAGATGAAACGACTCGCCGGATCGAGATCTCCTTCAACCTTGACCGTGAAATGTTCGTTAGAAAACATCTCCGCAAAGGCTTTGGCGCGCCACTCGAGCGGGATCAAGCGCAACGGCTCATCGTGCATGGGTGAATCGAACTCATCCTCGTTACCGCTAGCCAGGCCAGTGCCCTTGAGATTGACCCACTTGAACGTGTACATCGCCCCATCGGGCGTGCGGGAATAACCTTCGAGGCCCTTCTTCAGCAACCGCGCGATCGTGCTCTTGCTGGAACCCACTGGCCCGTGAAGTAGGATCACGCGCTTTTCCGGACCGTACCCCTCTGCCGCTGCCTTGAGCACGTTCATCAGACGCATCAAGGGGATGTCTAGACCAAAGACCGCGTCCTTGCCGTTGTCGATCGGATCTTGGAAGAAGTTGTACCGAGTCAGCTTCTTCTTGTTGTCGATGTATTCGTCCGTGCCATGCGACAGGACCATGTCATACGCACGTTGAAAGGCGTTGCGTGTAACCTTGGGGCGCTCTTTGACGAGCTGAAGATACTCTTCGAAAGAACCTTCCCAGGACAGGTCACGATACAAGTCGTAGTCTTGAAGTTTCGCTATCCGTGAGGTGATGTCAGTTGCGTCCAAAAGAAAAGCCTCCAGTTGGGCGAATGGACCCATGTCCAACGCGCCATTTGTGCAGCTAGAGCCTAGCAACGATTTTCGGCCGAAGCCCGGACCAATTTGTTTTCAAATGACAGGGCTTTACGAATCGCGGGCCGCTTTTTCGTCAAGGCCTCGAAATGTTCGCTCAGTGGGCGGCGAAGCGCCCTAAACCTTCAAGTACCGCGTGGTACGCTGGCTTCGGGGTCAAATCGCGGGCGCGCAGACCGATCGAACACCACGCTTCCGTAAATCGTTGATCGGAGGGAAAGCCAAAGTCGCCGGCGCGCGTGACGCAAGCCGCTCGATCGGGCTCGTCAAGACTCGACACGGAGACGAACTGGATGCGGTGACCCAGAAGCGACACCGCATCGAACAACTGGGTGTAGAACCCCGCTTGATCGCCCGTCGAACCGCCGGCAATTGCCGCGCTAGGGTAGGCTACCTGCTGCAGAACGATGGGGCGGGCATGTGCTTGAACTTTGACTAGGCGCTGCATGGTTTCAGCAACACTCGCTGGATCGACCGCCATCAGTTCATCATCCAGGGCAAACCAGTCGATCCCGATCACCTCAGAGCGCTCCGACCAGTCCTTCAGCGCGGGTGATGGCGCCAACTGGGAAGCCAAGGTCGAGTTGTAGCCAATCGCGAGGTGTTTGGGGCGGGAGGGGTGCCCTGTCAGCATTGGTAGCAGTCGACTGATGAAGTCCGCGAAAGCCACCTGTTCTTCCGCGGAGAGCGACGCGTAGTGCACATCCAGGGCGTTGCCCAAGATCAAGTATCGGGCCGCCACGTTGCGCTCAAACAACTCGTCGACCAACGGCAGCACGTCAGTCACTCGAAAGCCGACCGCTCCCGCTGGGCGCAGAGCGCGCTCACCGGCGAACAGCTCCAGTTCCAGGGAAACCTCAACTCCGGCGTTCGCTAGGCGCGCCACCTTGTCGATAACATCATCGACGTCTTCCGTATTCCAAGGCAACACCACCTGGGTCGCCTCGACGCGTAACGCGAGCAGGTCCAGCTCGAGCAATAGGTCGGCACTCGGGTCTGGTACTCCTGCATCCGGCAAGGCAACCTCCGCAAACGCATTCAATCCAAAGCTGGGCAGGGGTAGCACTGCCGCGTCCGGGCCGCTGTCGGCCGCGCCTGCGTCAAGCCCGGCGCCTGCATCTGTACCGGCCTCGACCGGCGACGCAGAGGCGTCCGCTCCGGAGTCGCGCTCGGGTTCCGCGCCCGTCGTTTCTTCGTCGTCGCGGTTGCAGGAAACCACGCACGAGACCAGGGCGACAGCGCAGGCGAAACGAACGAGGGTCACCCGAAGACTCTAGGGTTCGCTGGGCGTGAGGTCCAGAGGGTTCGACGGCGCCGCCAGCTGCAAGCTGCCATAGCCGTTCCAGAACACCAGCTCGGGATCCTCGATGCCGTCGATCAGCACATCAAGTCGGACCGTCTCGCCGGGCTCCGTCTCGAACTTCACTCGATCGAAATCGACGTCGGTCAGAAGCAGCAGTTGGACGACGCCGCCTTCGATTCGCCGTAACTGATCTTCACGTTCCAGTTCTAATCCTTCTACGTCTCGGATCCGCTCGCCGACTGGCACGCTCAAAAAGATATCAAACTCACACAGCAAGTCAGAGACTTCCGTGTCGCACGTAGTAAACAACTCCCAGCGACCATCACCGTGATATTCCAGAAACACCCCGGCGCCTTCCCCGGGTTCGACGTCGATACGCTCATCCGTATCGATCGTCACCTCGAACACTTCCGCGTCAGCGCGCTCATCGATGATGTCGCTATCTGGGTGTTCATGGTGACAGGCGCTCCCCAGGGCCATCACCACCAGCCCCTGGCAGGCGCGCGCAAGATTTCTGAGGGTCATCACTTTGATCTTGTTGCTGCTCTCACCTCGCCCGGCTAGGGCGGGCCCGCATTCTACCAGAAGCGCCCGTATTGGACGACGAGCTCGAGTTCGAGCGCCGACGCGGGGCTGCTGAGCCAGAATCGCTCTTCTTATGATATTTTTTGTAGCGCTGCTGGCTGGAGCTGGATGACTTCGAGGTAGATGATTTGGTGGACGACCCAGAAGACTTGCTCGAAGAGTTGGTGCTCGACTTGTCTTGAGTGGTGCCGTCCGGCTTGGGCGCGGTTTTGAACGGCCGAGGGCTGGCGGGCAACGCTTTGGAGCGTCTCGCAGGCCTGTTGGCGCGGCTATCCTTCGCACGATTGCGCCCGTCATAGGGCTTGGGCCTGGCTTTGATACGGGACGGGGCTTGGTCGGTCCACGGTTGCCCAGTCGCGCCAGTTCGACTCGGGCGCGCCGGCGAGCGCCGGCCTTGCCGCGGAGATGTGAGGGATTGTCCGGCGCGGCGGGGGGCTACGTAGCGGCGCAACGAAGTCGCCTTCTCGCTCGGCTGAGTCCTGCCCGCGGGTCTGGCTTTGGCGGGAATGTGACGCACCGGGGGGCTGTAGTAGTGCCCATGGTGAGCGCCCCGCGGCCAATAGCGGTGGGAGCGCCGCACGAGCGGCCGCACCCGGTAGTGCTCGTAGATGACGTAGCTGTAGACCGACGGGTAGAAGACGTAGTGGCTCGACACGAACACATAGGGGGTCGGCGGCACGTGCCCGATCCAAACGGCCACCCCGGAACGCCAGATGTAGCGCGGCGGCATTGGCGCCCAACCGATATACGGTCCGTCGGAAACGCGGAAGGTCACCCAAGCATGCGCGTAGCGTCGACCCGGGATCCAAACCCACCCCGGACCTTGCACCCAGACCCAGCGGCCATAGTGAAACGTGACCCAGCCGAAGGGATAGTCACTCACCCAAATCCACTGCTCATCGGGGGTCAACGCCCAATGCCCACGACTCACGTAAGGAGCAAACCGCGTGCCCACGACATGGTCGTGGGGAACCCAAACCGTGCCGTAGATCGGATGCTCCACCCATTCACCGTAGGGATCCAGGTGGGGTCGGAAGTCGCTCAGAGCCGAGGGATCAGCGTCTGGGACTTCGGTTTCGGTCTGGTCCACATTCGCTGGAGACTCCGTCGATTCATCAACGGAATCCACTGGCGGCGGGACGTCAGCCTCCAACGGCGCAGGGCCTGATGGTGATGCCTCGGCTGAGCCGTCAGCGGGCGCCGATTCCGAGTCCAGAGGAGCCACCGGCTGCTCGGGCGCGGGCGCGGGGTCAGCGGGAAGATCGGGAGGCCGCTGCGCGTGTGCGCTGCATACCAGCAGAAGCCCGGCCACCATCCATGCCAGTGCGTGCGAAATGGGAGAATTGAACGTCACGATTAGCTTTCGGTTCACGCCGCCCAGAGTTTCCCATAGCTTTGCACTGTCGCCCGCGAAATCGCTGCGCGACTTCAATTCAGAACAGAAATTCAAATTCTCCTCCAGGCCCTAAGAACCCCGAATAATTCGCCATGTTGCCGTTCGAAGAAGCTCAACGCCGCGTGCTGGCGCTCGCGCGTCCGACCGCACAGCAACGCGTGGGCATCACTGAAGCGCTGCGACGCGTTTGCGTGGAGTCCGTCGTTTCTGAAGTGGCATTGCCAGGCTTTGACTACAGTGCAATGGACGGCTACGCCGTGCGTTGCGGCGACTTTTACGGCTCCGGCCCGTGGAACCTTCCCGTAGTTGCAGAGAGCCGCGCGGGCTCGCCAGCAGCCCCGCTCGGCGCGGGTGACTGCTGCCGGATCTTCACCGGAGCCGCAATCCCAGAAGGCGCGGATGCGGTGGTGATGCAAGAAAACGTGGAGCGTGCTGGCAAGAGCGCTCGATTCTCGAAGGCACCAGCGCTCGGCGAACACATTCGGCGGAGGGGAGAAGATCTGTCCGTCGGCCAAGAGGCGATCGCCGCTGGCACCACGCTCGGCCCATTTCATTTGGGCTTATTGGCATCCATGGAACGCGAGCAAGTGCTCGTGTCCGCTGCCCCCAAAGTCACGATCTTGTGCAGCGGTGATGAGCTCCGTCGTCCCGGCATGCCCAGAGCTCCGGGCTCGATTCCCGAGTCGAACGGAGTCGCGATTGAGGCCATGTTGAAAGAGGCGGGCGCGAGTCCAAGAGTCGGCCCGCTGGTACCGGATGACCAGCAGCGTGCCGAAGTGCTGCTCGCCGAAGCCCTCGCGTCAGCGGATCTCGTGGTGACTATCGGGGGAGTCAGCGTTGGCGACCATGACGTGATGCGCGACGCGATGACCAACCAGGGCGTAGAACTCGACTTTTGGAAGGTGCGCATCAAGCCAGGCAAACCGTTGGTGGTCGGGAGCCATCCATCCGCAGTTGTGATTGGCCTTCCGGGCAATCCAGTCTCCGCCCAATTGACGTGTGGATTGTTCGTCTTGCCACTGGTCCGAGCCATGCAAAGCGCCACGCATTGTCTGCCACGACGCACCCGAGGGATCCTGGGAGAAGCACTGCGGCAAAACCCCGGTCGATTGAACTTTCATCGCGTCCGCTTGGACGATGACCGAATCATGCCGTTGAACAAACAGAGCTCTGGCGCCACCAACTCCCTCGCCGACGCCGACGCACTCGCGCTCGTGCCGGAGGACAGCAGCGGCTTCGACGCCGGAGAGTCGGTCGAACTCATCCTGCTGCGAGATCTGTAGAATGACCGCTCCGGGACCGTTGCTCGCGATCTTGGTCGGCGGGCAAGCGACACGCATGGGGGGCGTTGCCAAAGGACTGCTGAGCACGCCGAAGCGCATCCCCATCATCGAAAACACGCTGCGGGCGTTCGGCGCCGCCGCGCCAAATGGCAGCGCCATCCTGGTCGGCGAGGCAGACAGGACTGCGGCCTACGTCCGGCTGTCGCTCCCGGTAGTTGGCGATGACCCGCCGGGGATCGGACCGATGGGCGGGATTCGCAGTGTCTTGCGCTCGACGGAAAAACAGAACCGTACGACAGTGATCGTCGGCTGTGACATGCCGCACCTGGACAGCGCGCTGTTTCGCAAGCTGCTCTACCAAAACCTCGAGGCGGCCGCCGTTGCCCCGCGGGTTGACGGTCGCTGGCAGCCGCTACTATCCAGGCTCGACCCGCGCCAGGTATTGCCTGTTCTGGACGAGTGTTTGGCAGCCCGCGAGCACAGCCTGCAACGGCTGTTGGATCGACTTTCGGCGGCGGAGCTGGTTTTGAGCGCTGAGCAACTGGCGCAACTCGGTGACTGGGACAGCCCCGACGACGTGGCGGCTGACACTGCCGAAAAATCGTGAGCTGCCGGTGACCGGCAGTCTGGTCACTTGTCGTCGGCGTCTGTCGTCGATTCGCCGTCCGCGAGCGCCTCGCCGCTGGGCCCGATTCGTGCATCCTCCCAACCAACCCAGTAAGGGCCTTTTGGGCCGTGCTCGCGTTTCCAGATCGGAACCCGCGCTTTGATCCGGTCGATCAACTCGCGACAGGCGCGAAACGCTTCACCTCGATGGGGAGCACTGGCCGCGCATACCACGGCGATGTCACCGACTTGGAGCTTACCGATGCGATGGGTGCAAGCCAGCCGCACTCCCGGGATCTCCGCCTGCAGCTCCGCTGAAATTCGATGCATCTCTTTGACAGCCATCTGTCGATAAGACTCATACTCCAGCTGAGTCACTGCGTTGCCGTCGTTGTGGTCGCGCACACTACCAACGAAAAGAGCGGTTCCTCCAGCATCAGCCCGCGCCACGGCTTGGTAGCACTCGTCGATATCAAGCACGGACTCGCGAACATCAAACAGCGCATCAAACAAAGTGTCGCGTGAAGTCATGCTTTGAAGTCTCCTGAACGGCCACCGGTTTTCTCCAAGAGCCGAGTCGGCCCGATGCTCATGCCGCGATCAAACGCTTTGAGCATATCGTATACCGTCAGCGCCGCCACGCTGGCAGCCGTCAATGCTTCCATTTCCACACCAGTGCGATCGAATGCCTCGACCCGCGCTTCGATCCGAACGCCGCCCGACTCTTTGTGTAGCTCGACGTTCACCTTGGTCAGGGAAAGTGGATGACACAACGGGATCAAGTCAGCCGTCTTCTTGGCAGCCATGATCCCGGCCAAACGCGCAGTGCCCAACACGTCCCCCTTGGGGGCGTCCCCAGCCTGGAGGCGAGCGAACGCGTCCGCGCTCATACTGACGGCGCTTTCGGCAGCTGCCGTGCGGAGGCTGGACGCTTTTTGCCCAACGGAAACCATCCGCACCTCGCCTTGTGGCGACAGGTGGGTCGAGGCTGCCGATAGACCGACGATCTCATCGTAGGCGCTCTGCAGCCGGTCGGAACGCCCCCGCAGGGCCACTTTGGTCAGCACGTAGCGGTCGAGGGGCGATAGTGCACTCCAGGTCGCCCCCGGCAGCGGCCTTTCCGCACCAAACGCCTCCAAGACAGGCTCCGGCACGTTCATCGCTGACGGCTCAGCGGGAGCGTCAATCGTCTTTGGGGCAGGAGTCACTGCTTTTAGCAAGACTCTCACCGCGTCAGCATCGACGGTCGCTTCGCCACCAAGCCCCGTCAGTTGACGACGCTGTTCGAGAGCTAGCGTGTGCCAAGCTTTGAGACTCAGCTTCAGCCCGGCTGCGTCCAGTGCGCGGCGCGCCGCCATTGGGACGAGTTTTAGGCCCTCGTCCACTTCATCGAACTTGTACAGGTGCACCAACTGAGCGTAGCGGCTAGGCTGCCGGCCGTGAAGTGGACAATCAGAGTGCGCGCCGTCAGTGGTTTGGCCGTGGGCTTTCTGCAGGCGTGCGGCGGCGCCCCTGCTCCGGAAACTCCTTCGGCCCAGTGCGTCGAGCCCGCAGGAGCTCCGGCCCAACCCTTCGAGCCACCGAATTCTGTTCTGGGGGTGACGGTGAACGTCAGCCAACACAGGCTCGCGCGCGAACTGGCCGCACAAGTCCCGGAGGTGTTGGCTCGAGCTAAGCGTCGCAACGTGGGCGCGCCAGGCAAGCTCAGCTACGTCATCCGCCGCGGGGAAATCGACGTGGATGTAGAAAATCAGCAGCTTCAGGTGCGCACGCCGCTGCGCGGGGAAATCGAAGTCTGCAAGCCGCTGGGCCCCGTTTGCGTGCGTTACGGGACCTGCCAACCCCGCTGGGAGGCTAGAGTGACGCTGCCATTGACTTGGGCGGAGCCCTTGCAGGCCCAAACCAACGTCAGCTTGACCAACCAATGCGTCCTAAAGCCGGTTGGCTACAACGCCACGCCACACGTCGAAGAAGTGACGGCCAAGGAGAGTCGTAAGGTGGCCACACGCATCAATCGGGAGCTGCATCGGGCCCAACAGCGCCTACTGCGCGACTTGGAGCGTGAGTTGAGCCCGATTGAAGTGCCGCCCGGCGAGCTGTGTCTGCAGTGGCAACCGAGTGCGATCGAATACGACTTAACGGCGGAATCCAACGAGCAACGGCAGACGCTCAAATTTGCGGGGCAAACTAGCGGACAGGTATCCACCCAATGCTCGGCATCCGGCGAAGAGCTGCCCGTGCCTCAGCTCAGGCCTGGCTTGGAGCCCCAAATCGACATTTCAGTTCCACTGACAATGGACCTCGAACAGGTGCAACTGCAATTGAGCCAGAATGCACCCGGCCCGGTGGAGCTGCGCGCTTTCCAAAGTCTTGGCGGCGGATCCAACACGCTGCACGTGGGCGTGCCGGGCTATGACGCCTGCGGCAAGGCCTGGATGTTGGCAACCCCGCAGCTGAAACCCGATGGCCTGCAGCTGAGTACCAGCGCGAAAGGCCCGGCGGCGGACTGGCTCAACGCCCAGCGAGTACCCTTTCCCGCCGCAAAAAAACAGCTGGAAACAGCTCTCACGAAGCTGCAAAACAAGCTGGAAACAGACTCCAAGAAACTAGGACGCGAGCAGCGTTTCGATGCCGGCATCAACAGCGAATACCAACCTGAAGTCCACGTCAGCAGCACCCAGCTGGTGCTGCTGCTGCGACTGCGTGGCTCGGCCAAAGCATTGGTCTACTAGACTGGTGCTCGGGTTTGGCGGCGTGTCTCTGGAGGCGGCCCAAGTTGGCGCTGGGAGCCGTTCGTGACTGAGCCCTTGTCGGACACGCTGGGTCGTCCGCTGAGAGATCTGCGTATCTCGGTCACGGACCGCTGCAACTTCCGCTGCAACTACTGCATGCCGAAAGCCGTGTACGGCTCGGACTTCAAGTTCTTGCCCAAGCCCCAAGTGCTGAGTTTTGAAGAGATCGCTCGCGTCGCGGGTCTGTTTGTGGACTTGGGGGTGCGCAAGCTGCGGCTAACCGGGGGCGAACCGCTGCTGCGGGCGCAGCTACCAAAACTGGTTGAGATGCTGGCAAAGCTGGACGCCGACTTGGCGATCACGACCAACGGCTCTCTACTGAGCAAACACGCCTCGGCGCTGGTCTCGGCGGGCCTGAAGCGGGTGACGGTCAGCCTGGACTCGCTGGATGACGCCGCGTTCCGCGCCATGAATGACGTCGACTTTCCGGTCGCGCGCGTGCTGGAGGGCATTGAGGCCGCAAGCCGCGTGGGCCTGGAAGTGAAAGTCAACGCGGTCGTTCGGCGCGCCTACAACGCGGACGCCATCGTAGAATTGGCCCGCTATTTCAAGCACGCTGGGCACATCGTCCGCTTCATCGAGTTCATGGACGTCGGCATCACCAACGGCTGGCGTCTAGATGACGTGGTCCCGGCCGCGGAAATCGTGTCGCGCATCAACCGCGAGTTCCCGCTCGAGCCGATTGAGGCGAACTACCGGGGGGAAGTCGCCAGACGCTTCCGCTACCGCGACGGAGCCGGTGAAATCGGCGTGATCGCTTCTGTCACCCAACCGTTCTGCGCCAGCTGTAGCCGAGCTCGACTGAGCGCCGATGGCAAACTCTACCTGTGCTTGTTCTCCAACCACGGGATTGACCTACGAACCCCCCTCAGGGATGGCTCTCAGGATATGCAGCTGCGGCAGCTGATTGGGTCGACCTGGCGCTCGCGCGAAGATCAGTACTCGCAGCTGCGCACCAGCAAGACCCGCAAACTACCGCGGGTCGAGATGTCATACATCGGTGGCTAAAGTCCTGGAGCCGAGGCTACAGCCGACGCCACGCGTGCGGCCCCTCGCGTCATCGCATCCAGCAGCTCAGTATGAATGGCTTCTTTGCTGACAGTCGCGTCCGCTTTGCAGTCGTCTGCCAGCTTCCGCAGATCCGAACGCGTCTGCGCGGACACCAGCACGACCCACAGGCTTTCACCCTTCTTGGAGCCTCGCAGAAGTCCGGCGAGCTTGTCCCCCTTGACCGTGGGCATGTTCACGTCGAGCACGACGGCGTCCACATTGTGTCGGTAGACGGCCTGGGTGGCTCCCATCGCCGAGGAAAGTTCAAACACTTCGTGACCAGCACCACGCAAGATGTCGCCGATGATCTCGCGGGCAATCTCGTCGTCGTCGATCACCAGGACTCGCATGCTTGTCGGAACATACCCGCTTTGAGCAGCGCTGGCAGAAGTTTGCTCTACTTGGGCCCCCTTCGGCTCGCGAGTCCCAACAAAATGGCGCCCGGTATTCTCGGAATCTGGCCCATGTGAGCTAGATTCATCCCCCGAAAGGCGCTCCAAAGCAGCCCGGACTCGACGCATGTGTGCGCTCATGACGCGCCCAGCATATCCCAATCCGAGCGCTGTGGGTCAGGTTCGCAAACCGGTTCTTCCAACATTCCGAGCTCGCCATGGGCGAGGAACTCACCGTAGGTGCTGTAGCTCACCCAAGTTCGGCGGCCGCGCGTATCGTACTCTCGCACCACACCGCAATGCGGGCATCTGGAGCGAAAGCCGGCGGTCAGACTCCCTACCTGCAGCCACTGGTGCTGGGGCAAGCGCCTGCGACGCAAGCGAGCGCGCCCCATATGCGGCTTTGAAACGATCACAGGCTCTCGCCGCGGCGTGAGGTATTGCAGCAGAAACGCACCGTGGGTGGTGGTCCAAAAAGAGAGCGGCTCGTTTCGATCGGGTGCCATAAGCGTCATCGGCTTGCGAAGAATGGGCCAGGACATGTCGCGTAAAGGAATCAGTCACTTACGCGCGCGGTGTGACGCCGCCAGCTGCACATCCGGAACGGGTGCTGCAGCCCTGCAGACGCGCGCCGCTCATCACTGTCTCTGGCCCTCGAATACGTACCCCAACGAACCATTCAGCGTGTCATCCGCGCCGGACACCTCCAGCTTGACATCGAATTCGACACGCAGAGTGTCATCTTGAACCCGCGCCCAGCCTCCCGTCAGCTCTGCAGCCATCGGCCCTCCGAGCATGTTGGCGAAGCATTGTTGTCCAGCGGGAAATACCACCTTTGGTTGTTTGGTCTGTTTCTTTTCGGGCTGCCCTTTGACCGTACACAAGTCACCACCACTGTTGCTATCCACCACGGTCACGCTCACTTCAAGCCCGTTAACCGTCACCCGCATCTTGGCGTTTTCGTCCTCCTGGACCTGCTCTGGAAAACCGTCAAAGCGAATGCTGACAACATCTTTTCCCTGGAACTCGCCGCCGAAACTCGCCGCATAGTCTTCGGGACTGATAACTGGCGCTGCCTGCGCCTCCGCTTTGGACGCAGCCTTCGCGTCTTCGTCATCCGCGTCGGGTTCAGGCTTCGTGTCCTGCTTGGCCTGGGCGGGCGCAGGTTTGGGCTTGGCTGACGGCAACGAACGTCGAGACGGCGCTGAACTTGGCTGGTCGTCTAGCTGCTTGCCGCCCCGCTCTGGCACGCCGTAGTAGTAGCCGCCAGCCACCGCTTCGCTGGACAGCGGCACCTGGCTGACACTGGGCGCGCAACCTGAGCAATAGCCCAGGCACAAAACCGCTGTCGATACCAACTCAATCAGTCGTCGCACGGCGCCAGCATAGCTCATTCGCTGCGCAGCGTCGCCTGCAGTTCTTCGAGCATCTTTTCAGCCAGCTCGAGGCTGCCAAGAGCCCGCTCGGACTCCTTGGCTTTGCGCGTCAATCTGCCGTCGGGGCTGAGCCGATACTTCGCTTTTTGGGTGGCCACCAGCTGAGCCAGGGCTGCGGGCTCAATCGGCGTGTCATCCCGAAAACGCAGCGATACGCTACCGCCCGAAGCTTCACAAACCGTGACTCGGTAGCGCCTCAGGTCTGCCTTGAGCCGCATCAACTCGACCAGTTGCCGCGCCTCGGCGGGGGCCTGCCCGAAGCGGTCCTCCATCTCGGCCGCCAGTTGCATCACTTCCGCCTCATCTTCGGCGCTAGCCAGACGTTTGTACAAGGACAGCCGAACCCCAACCTCCTCGACATAATCGTCAGGCAAGAGCGCTTCGACATCGAAGTTCAGCTCCGGATCGATGTCATGCAGCGGCGTTTCACCCCTCAATTCCTGAGTCGCCTCTTCGAGCATGCGGCAAAAGAGCTCAAGACCCACACTGGCCACGGTACCGCTTTGTTCCGCCCCCAGGACATCGCCGGCCCCGCGCAATTCCATGTCCAACGTCGCGATTTGAAATCCCGACCCCAGCTCGGTGTAACGCTCCAACGCTTCGATACGCGAACGCGCTTCGTCGGTCATCTCGCTCGGCGCTGGCACCAAAAGGTAGCAGTACGCGCGCTCCTGAGAACGGCCAACGCGACCACGGAGTTGATACAGCTGCGCCAAGCCAAACAGGTCGGCTCGGTCGATGATCATCGTGTTGGCGCGCGGAATATCCAGCCCGGACTCGACGATTGAGGTGGCCACGAGCACGTCATACTCGCCATCCACGAAATCGAGCATGACCCGCTCCAGGGTCGCTTCTTTCATTTGCCCGTGGCCAACAGCCACGCGCGCATTCGGAAGCAATTCCTGAATCCGCCGGGCACGCTCGTACAGCCCCTCCACCCGATTGTAGACGTAGAACACTTGCCCGCCGCGCCCCAATTCGCGCTCAATCGCTTCGCGCACGACCCCTTCTTCGAAACGCGATACGATCGTACGAATCGCGCGACGATCCGCCGGAGGAGTGCTGATGATGGACATCTCACGCAGACCCCCCAGCGCGAATTGCAGGGTTCGGGGGATGGGAGTGGCGGTTAGGGTCAGCACGTCAACGCTGCCTCTGAGCTGCTTCAGTCGTTCCTTGTGAACCACTCCGAAGCGTTGCTCTTCATCAATCACCAGTAGACCCAAGTTCTTGAACTGCAGATCCTTAGATAGCAGCCGATGAGTGCCCACTACGACGTCCACAGATCCCTTGGCGAGCCCAGCCAAGGTATCGCTCATCTCTTTCTTGCTCTGAAACCGACTCAGCGCGCGCACTTCCACGGGATACTCCGCAAGCCGACGTTCAAACGTCAGATAGTGCTGCTGCGCCAGCACGGTGGTCGGGCACAACACCGCCACCTGACGCCCCGCCGTCACGCAGCGAAAGGCCGCGCGCAACGCCACCTCGGTCTTGCCGAACCCAACGTCACCGCACACCAAGCGGTCCATCACTTGGGGACGCTCCAAGTCCGAAGAAACGTCCTCGATCGCGGCCGCCTGATCGGGCGTCTCTTCGTATGGGAACGCAGCTTCGAAAGCCGCGTAGTCATCATCGGCGACGGCCAGTGGCTCTTTCAGCGTGTTGTGACGTTCTGCATACAACCGCAAGAGTTCGTCCGCCATCTCGCGGGCTTTCTTGCGCGCCTTGGCTTTGGTCTTGCTGAAGGTCTGCCCACCCAAACGATCGATGCGGGGCTTGTCACCGCCGCTGTGCTTTTCGATTTGGTTGAGTCGGTAGACGGGCAAAAACAGCTTTCCGCCCGAGTACTCGATCACCAACAGTTCGAGCTGTGTGCCCCCTGGCCCTTGCCCAGCCTGTAGTCCAACGTAGCGCCCCACGCCGTGTTCGACGTGTACCACCAGATCTCCAGGCTGTAGTGCGCGCAAGTTCTCAATCGCCAGGCGACTGCGTCGCTTCGGTGGGGTAGCCTTGCGATGAGCGCGCTGGCCAAATACTTCCTCCTCGGTGACCAGGACGCGTCCATCAGTCGGGGCGATCACCCCACGCGAAAGTGCTCCCGTCACAACGCTCAGCAGTGGTGACGCGTTCGAATATGCGTCCACGGCCGGGTCCAACGAAGCCTCGGCCGAGCCCAACTGAAGCGACAGCTCCACGCCTCGGTGACGCAGCAGCGACGCCAAACGTTGAGCTTGGGTCGCGCCGCGCGCAACTGCAGTCACGGACATCCCAGCTTCTGCCCAGGCAGATAGGCGCGCCAGCAGCGGGTCGAGCGCCGCCAGCTTTCCGCGAGACTGACGAGCGGCTTTGACGGCCCGCTCCAAGTCGGAGTGATCCGACTGGGCTAGGCTGGCGGGCTCCACCGGGCACAACTCCAACTCTTCGATCGCTTTGGCGGGCGTGCCCCGCACGAACGAAGGCGCACACAACGCCACTTGACGAGCGCAGAGCTGGGCCTCGAGCTGCTGCAGGTCGCAGTACAATGCCTCGACTGGATAGCGAGGTTGACTCTGGTCGGCCGCGAAGCTCTGTTGCGCCTGCTCGAGCAGTTCGCGCAGGCGAGACAGCACACGCTGCGGCTGTTCAATCACCACGCAGGCGTCGACTGGCAGGTACTGCCATAGGCTCTCCAGCTCGTAAAACGCAGGCAAGTAGCCGGCGGAACCAAAACTCTGACGTCCGCTGGTCAGCTCTTCGATCAACTGCCGCGCTTTGCTCGACGGATAGTTCACCGCATCGCAAAGCCGACGCAACTGCTCGCTTCCGCGCTGCTCGAACTCCGGAGAAAGGACGATCTCCCGGGAGGGCGGTAGCAGGACGCGCGGCAACGGCTGCGCCAGCTGGCCTTCGGTAAAGGTGCGTTGTGAGTCTGGATCAAAGCGCTTCAGCTCGGCCACCATGTCGCCGAACAACTCAACCCGCACTGGAGTTGCTTCATCGGGCGCCCAAACATCCAGCAGGCCGCCGCGGACCGCGAACGTGCCCGGATCCTCGACGACGGGCACCCGCAGGTAGCCAGCTTGAGCAAGCCGCACCGATAGCGATTGCAAATCGATGTCAGCGTCCAGCTCCAGTAGACAGCACGCCGACGAAACGACCGATCGGGGTACCACGCGCCTCACCAAGGCGTCCGGATCAATGACCAGCACGTCCCACGGGGCCGTGGTCAGTCTGGCCAGCGTCGCCACGCGTGCCATGGCCACCCGTCGGTCCGGCTGGACCAGAGAATAGGGGTTGGCCTCGGACGCCAAAAGCCCCAGCGAACAGTGGTCGGGCAGGAGAAACTCCAGATCCGCACTGACCTTGGCTTGGGTCTCCGCGTCGGGGGCTACGTGGATCACTCGGCGCGACCGCGCGAGTTGGGCGGTCAGCAAAGATGCGCCAGCACCGCGGACGCCAGCTAGGTGGGTGAGCCCCGCGTGCAGCTGGGCCGCCGCTTGTTCCAGCGTCAACAGCTGAACGTCTGCCGGCAGGCGCAAAGCGCTGTCGATTTCATCGTCGGGCAACAATTCGGAGCGCGTTTAGCACAACTGGGAACGGAGCTCCGCGCCGCTTTTGGTCGCAAACCAGTCCGTCACCAGTGTGACGATTGAGCGACCGCTCTATTCAGATTCCAGCATGGCGCTCGCGGCACCAGCAGCGCCATTGCGCGCGCGCAGAGTCCAGCGGCCCGCGGGGTGCTCTAGCAAGTGACGATTGAAGTGCTGCAACGCCGCTGGGTAGGCCCCCAAGCCGTAGTGGATGACCCCTTTGGCGAAGTCCTTGGGAAAGGTCAGATCGTATTCACTCAAGCCTTCGACGTAAGCCAACTGCAGCTTGCGGCGTTCGCGCGGCGTGGAGCCTTCGGGATGGCGCAGCCGAAACCCATAGTAGAGCCGCCAGTCATCTGCGCTCGGCTGAAACCCCGACGCCGTCGCTAGCCCAGTTAGGCGCCCCCAACGGATACGATACATGGCGGCCAACTCGAAGTGCGTGGCCAAGCAGCGCCCGTGCTCGTCGACCCATCCGGCCTGTGCGGCGCGGCTGGCGAAACTCCCCCCGAGTTCCCGCAGCTCCTGGGGCGCGGGGTCTGGCGCGCGCCAGTCCCTGACGGCTTGGACAAACAGCTGGGTTTGCAGCGCGCGAAGTTGAAGCAACGACGGAGCGCCGTGCAGGCGTAAGGCCTGACGCACAGCCCGGTCGAGTTCTTCGCCGCTTGGCCCGGGGCGGCGTGCCGCCTCGGCCAACCCCACCCGCCGAACCAGCTCCCCAACGGCCCGGACCTCGTAACCCAGGCGTACCGCCTGGGTCTGGTTCGCGAGCTCAGCCTCAAATGCCTCGTGTTCGCGAACGTTCGGCCAGTTCACGGCCGGTACGGGCAGATCAGTAAGCGCCACCGGCCGGGGTAAGGTCAAGACCGCCGCCAGGGCAACGGTCACGAATATCACCGGCCCGGAGCGCCGAACGTGCCGTGCCAATTCGGAATCGGGCCCCCCCCCCTTCGAGGATCGCTTGACAGCCATCGTCAGCCATTGTGTCCTCATTCTTCGACAGAGCCAAACTGGCGGGTAGACCAAAGCAGTGGAAGACAAGCGCCGACATCGACGAGTCCCGTTAGAGATTCCAGTCACGTTACACGTGGCTGGCCACGAGCCTTACCAGGCCACAGCCATGGACCTGAGTCTCGGCGGCATGTACATCAGTGACGCCCACGACCATCAGTTTGGTGAGACGATAACCGTGGAGGCGGTCCTGCCCGGTCAAACCAAGGCGTTCAAGCTGCCGGGCACCGTGCGCTGGGTAAAGCCTGACGGCTTCGGCGTGCAGTTCGGGCTGCTGGGAGCGCTCGAGACCCACGTAATCACCCGACTGGTTTCCGCCAAACCGAGTTGAGCGGAAAGTCAGCTTGACTCAGTACCCAACGACAAGGCCGCCCGCGTGAGCTCAGACATCGACGCCTTCTTTCGGGAATGGCTTCCCCGACGCTTCGCTGAGCTCAAGTCGGAACGGCCAGATCTGGCCAGCACTGAGTGCAGTTTGTTGATTCATGTTGGCCAGCGATCGTGGCGTCTGGATTTGGGTGCCGGCGAGCTACAGATCCACGCTCAGCCTCCGCCGGAGCCGCTCCCAACGTTCAGACTGCACACGACCGAAGACAGTTTTGCCCTGTTGATCGGTGAAGCTCTGGAAAGCCAGGCAAGTTCCAACCCGGCGTTGAACATGCTGAAGCTGGACTCGGAAGTGGTGCGACTGGCCGGCAACATTCCGGGCTGTCTCAAGCTGCGCGTCGTCGCGAGCGACGGCGCTGCGCACGAAGCCGTGTTTGGTCCAGGCACCAAGGATGTGAGTGAAGTCGGCTGCAGCGTGGAATGCCAATTGGAAGATCTCCGGCGAGTGCAATCCGGAGAAGCGGATCCGATGGAACTCTTCATGAGCGGACGCCTGCAGCTGGACGGCGATCTGCAAATCGCCATGGCATTGGGCGGCATGCTGCTCTGAGCGGCTATCGCCACGACCCATACGTCAGTAGGCAAGGTTTGCGGCGCGCTCCTCAGTCGCCCCGCTGGCGCCGCTCGACCCGGTCGTCAATCGTTTGGCGGCGGATCTTGGGCAGAACCTGCTCCGAGATCAAAGCGAGTCGGTCTGCGATCACTCGGGATGCGAGGGCCCCTGATGCCTCGGTGCGAAACTCCAGAGCCAGGCAGTTGCGCACGTCCGCGCCAAACACCAAGACCGCACCCAGCACCTGCTGCAACGCCGCGTCTGCGGACAACGAGCGGCTGAAGACCACCACGTCCGCCTGGTAGTCCGCCAGCACTTGCGTGCGTTGACTCACGATCTCTTCCTGAGCTGGACGAAGTAGGTCGGACCTCCAGAGGCGCGCTTGCCGTTCACAGTCCTGAGTGTCTGCCAGCTGGCTCTCCCGCCACGCCTTCAGGCGCAATCGGCTGTTGCTGGCCGCGTGCTCTGCAGTCCACCAGGTATCCCCAGTCAGCGTGCGCCAGCTCGTCGCCTCGGGCAGCGCCAGAGTCAGCGCCTGCGTGCGTAGCAAGACCGTGCGCCAACCGACATCCAACAACGTCGTCTGTTCTGCTCCAGGCGGAGACTCAACGACGCGGGTTGCGTCCTCCGCGCCAGGACCACCGGCTTGCTTCGAGTGCGGCGCGCAAGCCCACACCATCAGGCCGATGCTAGCTCGGAACCAGGCCGTCAAGCGGCGCAGCCCGACCGATAAGTGGCCAACCCTATACAAACCAGCCCTATACAAACTAGCCTATACAAACCAGCGTTAGACGACAGTGAGCCATTCGGGGTGGGACGTGTCCGAGCCGCGAACGACGTCGAAGTAGCGCTCCTGCAGACGCTTGGTAACAGGTCCGACGCTTCCCGAGCCGATTGTGCGATTATCGATCTCACGCACGGGGGTGACCTCTGCGGCAGTGCCGGTCAGAAAAACCTCGTCTGCCAGAAACAGCTGATCGCGCGTCAGTCGTTCTTCTCTCACGACGATGCCGGCCTCCCGCGCCAACTGCATCAGCGTATCGCGAGTAATACCCGGCAAGATGGCTGACGCTTCCGGAGGGGTTACCAACTGTCCCCCCTGCACGACGAAGATGTTTTCGCCTGACCCCTCAGCGACATAGCCGGCCGTGTCCAACATGATCGCTTCATCGTATCCGGCCAGCGTCGCTTCGCGTTTGGCCATGACGCTGTTGACGTACTGGCCCACAATCTTTCCGTGCGCAAACGCAACATTCACGTGATGCCTGGCGAACGAAGAGATCTTGCACCGAATGCCCTTAGTCAAGCCTTCTGCACCCAGGTACGCCCCCCAACTCCATGCCAGGATCGCCGTTACTGCCGGGTTGTTTTGTGGCAACAGCCCCATGCTCCCATGGGACAAGTAGGTGATCGGACGGATATATCCGTCCGTCATTGCGTTCTCTCGCAGCACCTGCAAACAACCTTCAGTGGTCTGCTCGACGGTCACCCTTGGCTGTACCATCACCAGTTTGCATGAGTTGAATAGGCGCTGGATGTGCTCGCCCAAGCGAAATATACAAGTTTCGCCATTGGTGCGCTGATAGGCCCGAATCCCTTCGAACGCTCCGACGCCGTAGTGCAACGTGTGCGTTAGCAACGAAATCCTCTGCGCTTCCGCGCCAGACTGCATTTGACCATCTATCCAAACCTTGTCGCCGGCGGTAACCATCCAAACCCTCGCTGTTTCCAAAGGCAGTGAGCTTCCCCGCAAAGAAACCAGCAAGCCTCCCTGCAAACGCCTTTTAGGAGGATAGTCAACAATGCGGGTCGGGGCCCACCAGCGCTGCCAACTCGGTGCTCCCAGATCCGGGCGCTGGAATGATTGTGGAATGCTTGTGGAACAGTGGAGGACAAAAACGCGGGCGCGTCACTTTTTTTGCCGACGCCCGAAAAAGCCTGTGCTATGCCGAAAGTGGCTTGGTGAAAGTCCGCCACGGTTCGGGGCCGGGAGGTCGAGGGTGCCGCCCGATTCGCTGAACTCGATTGGCCAGACCTAATTGGCCGAGACCAGCCGATTGGCACAGACCAACCGCTCCAAACCAGAAGCTTCCGCTGCAAGCACTTCACCGAGCACGATTGATCTAACGACGACTCGATTAGCAGCTATCTCAGACCTGAGATGGCCACCACGCATACAGAGAGCCAGCGAGCATAGCCAGGATGTGGAGAGGCCTCCGCAGAAGTTGCGGTCTGTGTCTTTTCGACCTGTGGTTGCAAAAACCAGCTTTCAAAACGTGGATGAGCAGCGCGGATATAGCCCTTTGCTAACTTGACCCCACTCTTGATCAGGATGCTTTGATGGAAGGACAACAACGGCGAGCTGGCGGCGGCCGAAGAAGACGCCGCAACAAATCGAAATCAGAACCGAAGAGCAAGGCTACGCCCGTTCTGATCGCCGCCCGGCGCCCCGATTCTCCAAGGCTGATGAAGGTCACGGGCCGCAACATCGCTGCTTCAGCTCAGCCCAAAAAGGCAAAAAATGGCGTGGCCAGCGATGACAAGGAGCTGAAGCGGGAGAAGCCGGCACAAGTTGACAAGCCGCGGCGAGTGGCCCGTATCGTTCAGGCTCACGCTGAAACCCCAGACGAGCAAGAATTGCGTCGGCAACGGCTGCTCGATCGACTGGTGGCGAGCGAAGGACGCAGCGCGATTTCTCGAATCGTTGATGAGCTACTCACCAACGAGTTCGACCTGCCCAAAGAGCAAGAGGTTCAGCTTCAATTGCTCGAACACGTCGACGAGGCGCGCGCGCGTGAGGCGATCGAAGTCATGACTCAGTTGCTGAGTTCGGAACAACCCATCAAGCGCCCCATTCTCGATCAACGACTGCGCCGTCTGGAGGAAGAGGCCGACGATGCGGAAACCAGGACCAAAGCCGCCGCCCTGCGTCGACGGGTGCGTGCGGCGTAACTCGCCGCGAAGCCAGGCGACAATCTTTGGCACGGCAGAGCCTTCTTCACGAGACTGCTTCATAAGACCGAGGGGGACGGGTGGAGGAGATCAACGGGTTTGAGTTCGAAGCACGCTACAAGCAGCTATCGACAACCCTCTCCGCTGGCAAGAACCAGGACTGCGTCGAATGTCGCCACTGCGTCTCCTGCGCTCGGTCGACGTTCTGCAAAGACAGCGAGCGTTTGGTCGGCTGTCACTACTGCGCCCACTCGAACAACTGCACTGACTGCGCGCACTGCGACCACTGCTCGAGGCTAGTGAGCTGCAATCACTGCTTGCTGAGTGAGGACTGCACATCCAGCAGTTACCTGGTACGTTGCGTGGCCCTTTCGAACTGCAGCTATTGCTTTGGTTGTGTTGGTTTGAGCGGCAAAGACTTCCACATCTTGAACCAGCCGTTTGAGCGTCAAGAGTACTTCAAAATCACGGCGCGCCTACGCCGGGAGCTTCGGCTGCCACGCTGAGCAGCCGCAACCTGCGGACACCATGCGTGACGCTGACCCGAGCACGAGCGCTGACGCACTGGCCCTACTCTGGGCTCACGCCGAGCAGCACTGGGACAACGAGGCAGCGCATGATGCGCTGCTTCAACAATGCGGCGAGCCGGGACAGCTGGCCGAGGTAGCCAAGCTGTACCGTAAGGCGCTGGAGCGCGAGGGCGATGATTCTGAACGCCGCGAAGTGGCCGAGCGGCAACTCAAACGGATCACGGCACTGGCGATGGCCCAGCTGGAGATCCAGCGACAGAGCAGGCGCCAGCAGGAAGAAACCCGGCGACCGTATGGGAAGTACGCGCTAATCGGGCTTTTTCTGCTGGCGTCGGCAATTTTGGCCCTGAATTTGTAATCTCGCGGGCGCTCTTGCCCCAGTGTGCGGGGGCTGCCCCACTACTCGCACCGCTGCGCTGAATGCCTCTTGCGCGGACTGCCAAGCTTGCCTTACTCCTTGGGCCGGGAATCAATCCCGGACTCCGCAAGTCTAACGACGCTGATACGACACACTGACCAATGGTTGGCACCACTCGACCCGTCGTTGACCGGTATCACCAGTTATGAGTTTCGAAACCTTTCGGACCCGCGAAAAAGCAAGATTTTTGGAGGACACCGTGAAGAACACGTTGAACAACCGAACCGGCTTTCAGTCGAATGTTGGATGGTTCAGCCTGGGGGCGAGCCTGCTCGTCGTCGGCCTGAGCGCCTGTGGCGGAGGTGAGGAGCCCAAAACTCCGGAGCCCCCGATGACCGCTGAGCCCGCTCCCGCTCCCGCGCCCGCTCCGATGCAGACGGAGAAGGACGACGATGGTAGCGGCGGCAACATCAACATCTCTCCCGACATTCTAAAAGCCTGTGGCATCTCCAACGCCGAGGCCCATTTCGCGTACGACTCGGCTCGCATCCAACAAGGCTCCGCACCGGTTTTGGATAAGCTCGCGCAATGCTTCTCCAGCGGCAACCTGGCAGGCCGCACCATGCGTCTGGTTGGTCACGCGGATCCTCGGGGTGACGAGGAGTACAACATGGTGCTGGGAGGCCGCCGCTCTGACAGCGTCAAAACCTACCTAGTACGCGCGGGGCTCAAGGACGAGCAGGCGGAATCGACCTCACGCGGTGAGATGGAAGCCACCGGAACTGATGAAGCGGGTTGGGCCAAAGACCGCCGCGTGGACATCGTACTGGCTGACTGAATCAGACTTGAGCAAGCCACAGGCAGATTGAGCAACGCATGAACGAACCCAAACCTCACGAGATCGATCCTCTATCACTGGCGTTTCAGTCTGAGGGGGTCGTGCTCGGGGTCCTGTTGTTGTTGATTGTAGCCTCCTTCGCCGTGTGGGTGATCTGGTTTCTCAAGGCGCTCCAATTGGGGCGCCTGCGTAGTGCCCAGCGAGATTTTGAAGAGGCGGCGCTTTCCGCGACCAGCGCGCGTGAGCTGGAAGTGATTGCTGACCAGCATCCGTCAGCTCCCGGCGCCCGCGTCGTCAAGCAGCTTGGCCGCCGCAAAGATCGCCCCAACCTGAGCGCTGAGCTGCTGATGAGTATCGCCAAGCGCGCCATCGTGCTCGAGCAGCAGCGTGCCTCTACTTTGATGCCTACGCTCTCGAGCATCGCCTCCGCGTCGCCGTTCGTCGGCTTGTTTGGCACGGTCTGGGGCATCATGCAGGCGTTCATTCAGATCGGCATCGAGAAGAGCGCCTCCTTGCCTGTGGTGGCACCCGCTATCGGCGAAGCTCTGATCGCGACGGCCTTTGGTTTGGTTGCCGCCATTCCAGCCACCGTGGGCTACAACTTCGTGGACCAACGCATCGCTGATCTCCTGGGTGAGCTCGAGGCATCGAGCGAAACTTGGGTAGAAACGCTCGCTGCAGATCCGCGATTGCGCAAGGTAGCTCACGGCTAGATCATGGGCGCATCAATCGGCGGACGAGGGCGCAAAGGATTTCGCGACATCAACGTCACTCCCCTGGTGGACGTGATGTTGGTGCTGCTGGTGGTGTTCATGGTCACCGCCCCGCTGCTGACGACTGGTCTGAAGATCGATCTGCCGGACGTGAAGGCCGCCAACACGCCCGTCAAGGACGCTCGCCTCCTGGTGACCGTCACCAAGGAGGAGCGGGTCATGTTCGGCGACGACGACGTGACGGGTCGAGTCGCCGAAGCGCTAGAGACCAACAATCGAGTTCAGAAGGAAAAAGAGCTCTATATCCGCGCCGACAAGAACGCCCGCTACGGAATCGTAGCGGAGGTCGTGGCAGCGGCCCGCGCCACGGGGGTGGTCTCTCTGAACCTGCTGGTTCAACCGGAGATCGAAGAGGACTCCGATACGTCGAAGCCCGAATCCCCCGGCGAAGCGCCCAAAAAGTAGCTCAGCGGCGCCGGGGCAAGAGGAGTCACGAGTTGGAAAGCACGCGCGCGTACAGGACGGTGGATGTCGCGCTAGCCCTGCTGGCTGCTATCGTGGTCGAGGTGGCGATCTACGTCGTTTTCGCAACGCATGTGGAGCTGCGCAGCCTCAAAGTCGACAAGCCTCCACCCCCGCAAGAAGTGGCTATCGCCGTTCAGCCCATTCTGGATGAGCTGCCGCTACTCAAGTTGGGCAGCAAGAAGAAGTACAAGCTGCCACCGATGTGGCGTAAGCGCCCGCCCCCCGAGAAGCAGTTCAAAGACGTCACCGCGGCTTCAACCAAAGCCGACAAAGAACTGCCGGACAAGCCAGTCGAAACCGATCTGGCAAAGGCAGATGAGGAAATCCCTCCCGAAGACGCCAAGTCGATCAAAGAAACCGACGAAGAAATCGACGAGAAAGAAGACATCGATTGGGATGAGGAGGGTCACGAAGACGGCGTCGCGGAAGGGACCGAGACCGATCCGCTCAAGGCATTTCGGCTCAGCCAGTACCGAAGCAAGATCATCGCGTGGTTCAAGAGCGGCTTCAGCTATCCGGAAATCGACTGCGGAACGCTGCGTAGCCTGAATATCCGCATCGCGGCGTCTGTCTCTCAGGACCGCACGGTCACCGGATTTACAGTCACCGGAGCCAGCGGAAACTCGACATTCGATTCGCGCGTGAAGGCTCACATGCAAAGCAAGGTCGGGCAGCAGCATCCGCCCCCGCCCCCGTCCGATCCAGAGTTTTGGCAACCAACCATCAGCCTGAATTTCAGCGGGGAGAATGTCCAGTGCACGACGACCAAGCTGCGTCCGCCTTCGCCGGATACAGCACCGGACGAGGAGCCACCAGATGAGTCCCCAGCCGATCCGGCACCTAAACCGGAATTCCCAGAGCCCGACGCGCCTGAACCCGACGTGCCAGAGCGAGCAGTGCCCGAGCCCGAGATCCCCAAGCCGCCCCCTGGACCTGCCCCCGAGCCAACACCAGAGGGGACGGACGGGCCGGCTGGCGAGGAATGACTTATGATGCCCGCTCGTAAGCCCGAGGAAATGATGCTTAGTCAAAAATCAAAGCTGAAGATGACGCTGAAGAAAACACTGCTTCGAACGGCGCTCGCCGGCGCGGCGCTCACGCTGACACTCGGCAGCGCGAACGCAGAAGAACAGTCGACGCCAGATGAGTCTCTGCTCGGTGAGTTGCTCATCACCGGTGACAAGGTCGACGTGAGGCCACGCCTGGCAATCCTGCCATCACTATCGTCGGCCTGGGAGGACGTGATCGTGCGCAGCGTCGTGCGCCGCGACTTCGAGTTAACCGGGCTGTTCCGCATGATCCCGGACGACAAGGCACCCGAAGGCCTGTACGACTTCACCGACCCGGTCGACGTGGATGCCTGGCGCGGAGTCGGCGCCGAGGTCGTGATTAAGGTCGCCGCTCGTGAACAAGCTGGAAAGGTCGAAGTCTTCGGGCTTGCGTACCTGTTGGCTGCCGGTAAAAAGCCTGTCTACAAGAAGCGCATCACTGTCACGAAGGAGGAAGCGCGCGTCACCGCGCACCGCATGACGGATGCTCTGCTCGGAGCCCTCACGGGGCGCCCCGGAGGTTTTGCCAGCCACATGACGTTCGCCTCCAAGTGGGGGAAGAATTACGCGATCTCCACGATCGATGCCGATGGCCATGACCGCAAACGTGTCACAGACCCGCAGCACACAAGCATGGCGCCATCCTGGGGCCCTGCCGGGTACCTCTTCTACGTACAGAGCCGGAACTATTCACCGTTCGTCATGATGCGCCTCGGAGAAGAGCGGCCCCTGGCATTGCCGTTCAAGACCAGCATCTATTCGCTGGCTTTCAGTGATGACGGCAAGAAGCTCGCAGTCAGCGTAGCGGAGCCAGGAGGCAGCGCCGTGTACCTGGGCAATGCCGACGGCACGGAGATGAAGAAAGTGTCCAGCACTGAGGTTTCGACCCACCCAGTCTTTGGCCCAAGCGGCCAGCTCGCGTGGATTGGTGGCGGGGGAGAAAACGCCGGGCAGCGTGTGTATGTTGACGGCAAACCGATTTCTCCGGCGGGATTCAGTGCTGCGAGCCCCACGTTTTGCGACACGGAAAACGGGCTGCGCGTCGTCTATGCAGTGGGTGTGGGCGGCGGCCGTTCGGACCTGGTCTGGAGCGATGAAAAAGGCAACGGCCGGGCTCGCCTCACCCGAGGCTCAGGCTCCAATACGTACCCAGCGTGCAGCCCCGACGGGCGCATGGTTGCGTTCTTTTCCGAGCGCAACAAGGACTCGGGTCTCTACGTCAAGTCGCTCAAGAGTTTTACGGTAGACCAAATCTCGAGCAAGGTCGGGCAATCGCTGCGTTGGGCAGCTCTGCCGCCCCCCGCTCCGAACCGCAATCTCAGCAAGAGCGATTGAACACCCCGTGGCGCTACCAAACTGCGCCGTCTAAGCAAACGTGAACGCCAGCTTTTCCAGCTCGGCGCGTTGGGGTTTCTTGAGCGCACCGACGGCGACCACACTGAGCTGACCCGGGACCAACCAACGGTTCGCGACTTCCATCACCTGCTGTTTGGTGACCGCCTGGATCTGCGCTTGACGCTGTTCAGCGGTGCGCCGCGAGCCGGCTTGTGCCTCTACCGCTACAAATTCGGCCGCATCCTCCGCGCTGTCCCCCATCAGGTCGAATTGCCACTGGTGACGCTGCTTGGCGCGCACCAACTCCGCCTCGCTGGGACCCGCTTGGCGAATCTCGGTCACGATGGCCAATAGCTCTCGCAGAACGGACGGCGCACGCTCATGGGCGGTTTCAGCTGCGAGCTCCACGAGGCCGGCGTCCGCGTAGGTTTCGTAATTACCGCTCACGTCGTAACACAGGCCCTGTTGGTCACAGATGCGATGGTAGAGCCGAGTTGCCAGACCGTCGTCCAGCAGGCGCATCAGCAGCTCCATCGCGGGCTCCTGTGCGTCGAACGCGCCGGGGGCTCGAAAGCCCACCCGCAGCTCCGTTTGGCTGGAGCTGTGCCTGACGTAACGAAACCGGGTATCGACTTGTGGCGGAGGCGGCTCGAACTCGGGCTCACTGCCCGCGTCAAGCCCGGAGAAGTAACGTTCCAATTGCGCGAGGGTCGCTTCTGGATCCAAAACTCCCGCCACGGCGATCACGGTGTTGCTGCCGGTATAGAAACGCTGGTGATGTCGACGTAGCTTAGCTTGCGTGAAACGTCGCAGGTGCTTCAAGGTCCCGGTGATCGGCATGCCGAGCGGGTGCCCCTGGAAGACGTCCTCCCGGATCAGATTGTCTGCATCCACGTTGTTGCCATCGTCATCGAGTCCTTCCAGGATCTCTTCGCTGACGATCCCGCGCTCGATCGTGATGCCGTCAAAACGCGGCGCAGTGAACACCTCGGCAAGAACCGGAAACACCGCGTGCAGGTTGTGCGGCGGTACCGTGATCGCCATGGACCCCATGTCAGTGGCGGTCGCCGCCGCTAGCGTGCCGCCTAAGCTCTCGAATGCCAAAGCCTGAGCATGCGCCGAGGGATAGGATTCCGTCCCCCGGTAGAGCATGTGCTCCAGGAAATGGCTGATGCCGTTGTCGGCGGGCGATTCGAAGCGTGAGCCAACAGTCAGCTGCGCATGCAATACGGCTCGGCGCACATTCTCCATGCGCAAGACGAGTAGGCGCAGCCCATTGGGCAGCCGATGTTCGACCGGAGAGAGTGAACCCGCACCCATGCGGGTTTCAGCCGGAGTTGGTCTCCGACGTTTCTCCCTCGGAGTCGTCGCTCTTGGATTTGTCTCCAATCAACTCACCGCTGATTTCGATCCGCTGGGCGGCCTTTCTCAAACGGCTGACATAGCTCGAGATCGCGTCGGCACGCTTCTGCTCCTGCAGACCGCGCAAGAGCTCGAGCTTGTCTTCTTCGAATTCCTCTCGCGTCGCGAGGTCTTTCTCTTTGAGCTGAATCACTACCTGACCAGCAAACGATTCCAGCGGGGTTTCTACGAACTGGTCGTCCTTTTCGAGCTCAAAAACCTGGCGGGCGACCGCGGCGGGATCCTTGAGACCAGGCACTGAGATAGACATGCGGTTGAAAGCTCGGCTGATCGTCATCTGGGGAACGTCACGCCGATCCTTCAGCTCGGCGATCAGCGGCTCTCGTTGCTTGTCATCAACCGGCAGACTTACCCCGGCAATCGCTTCGTCCACCGCATCTTCGAGAGGCTTGTCGCCCTTGGCAGCGGTGATCAGGCTCGCGGCAAACTCTTTCGCCGCCTCTTTGGCAGCATTCTCAACCACGATGCGGCGACCCGCTGCCAGGCGGCCCTTGGTCTCGACCTCTTCCTTGGCTAGCTTGCCGTGGAACTTCAGGATGTGAAAGCCCTGGGCAGTCTCGATCGGTGAGGACACCTCACCGGACTTCATCTCGTCTAGTGCCTTCAGTAGCTCTTCCGCCACAGCTCCGTAGCTCTTGTCCAGGCAGCCCAACTCCCCGCCGCTCTTGGCATTGGGCGCATCACTGTAGATCCGCGCGAGCGTGGAGAAAGCCACGCCGTCCTTCAGCAGCTTCTCCACCGTTTCTGACTTCGTGCTCTGGGCGGCGCGTTCCTCGGCGTCCGCGCCAGGGGGGAAACGCAGCAAAATCTCACTCACTAGGGGGCAACCCTCGGTCCACTTGGACTTGGTGCTCTCCCACGCTGCGTCGACGGCAGCTTTGTCGGCTGACTCCGCCGCAGCATCCGTCAGATCTCCAACGAAACGCTCGAACCAGCTATTCTTGACTTCGACGTAGCGCACCGTCGCGCGGCTACGGTTCAACTCAAACTGGGTGAACGCTTCTTCCTCCGAGACACGCACCGCTGAGGTCACCAAGCCGCGAACCCGAGCCGCAACGATCTCATCGCGCTGCAGCTGCTTGAACTCTTTCGGGCTCATGCGCAGCAAGCCGCGCACCTGGCGCTTGTAGATGTCGTAGTCAAATGCGTCCGTCGTCGAGTTCTTGACGCGGATGTATGACATCGGGTCGAGAGCACCGGTGACCGGGAATGGCTGCCCGCGAAAGAGCGCTTGGGGAAGTGGTGCATCCACTGGCCACGAGAAATGTACCCGACCCTCCGCCAACTGCGCGTCGATGTCCTCTTCACTCACGTCAATCCCAAGCCGACGGGCTTCCTTGAGCAGTAGTTCACGCTCGATCAGCGCGTCTGCCGCGTGCTGGGGGAAGCCAACTTGCTTGAGTTGCTTGTTGGTCGTCCCAGGTGGCGGCACGAGCCGGAGCAGGAAGTTGTAGTCCTTGGGAGCGACACAGCTCGTGTCGACCCGCACCACGCACTCGTCCGCAGCAGCACCTGTGCCGCCGCCGCCGGAGGTAAAGACGAAGGCCGCGGCGATCAGTATCACCACGGCGCTCATCAGCACCTTCATGGCGCCGCCCTGTCGGAATAGATTCAACATGCCGTTTCGCTCACTTGTTGCGGGAGGTTGTGTCGATTGGTTCCCGCCAGGCGGCGGCACATACCACGCAAACCCCACCCAGTAAACGTTTGGGGCAGCCCAGTTCGGCGCACAACTTGGCGTTGAAAAACCGGTTCAGCACTCTGCTGAGGCCAGTCGCGCGCATTCTCCCAGTATCAGGAAATTCTACGCGTTTTTCTTTACCCCAAGCGCCAAGCGCAACGAGCCCACCAGTCCGTCGAGGGTGAGCTCGGACCTTTCGAATGTCACCTCGTACCAAGTGTCCAGGCGTTGCCCGGGAGAGTCCGGCTGCTCCACTGGAACCACTGCACATTCGGCTTCCGCATAGCCGTCCCCGAGCTGCTGCACCCCGAGCTTTCGCGCTCGTTGGAACATCTGCTCCTCAGAATCGCCGGGATAATCGGCGGCGCGCGCCCGGAACACGACTCGAACGGCGTGCGGCGGAGTCGACTCAGCGCTGACTCCGCTGTCCATGATGAGGTTGTCTCGCACCCGGTCTGCGAGCACGACGCGCGAGCCAAGTGTGCGAAACACCTGGAATCCTTCGGATACGAGGTGACGTTTGAGGTCTTTTGGATTCAACGGCGAGCTCTTGATGAAACGTGGCAGGCGACAGCTCTGTCCAGGTCCGGACGCTAGTGTAGCCTCAGGTTCGACGCTTCGCGCCATGGCCAATATTGGCCCTTTAACCGGCCAGAAGACCCGGGTCCCGTAGTCGCGTCCACGTGGCCCTTGGACCCGCCGACGCAGGCCCAAGTCGCACTAGGCCCGGGTCCGTCAACGTCGAGGTCAAATGCTGTTACTATGAGCAGCTCGTAGAAGGAACCCGTGGAGCGGATTCTCACATCGTCTCAGATCCTCGGACCTGGCGGTCCCCTTTCGCAGGTCTTCGACCGCTACCAAGCCCGGACTGGCCAGATGGACATGGCGGCGCGGGTGGAGCAGGCGCTGCAAAACGAGACCGTACTCTTCTGCGAGGCGGGCACCGGTACAGGCAAGACCCTTGCGTATCTGATACCGGCGGTGCTGAGCGGCAAGAAGGTTGTCATCTCGACCGCTACTCGTGCTCTCCAGGAGCAGATCTTCCACAAGGACTTGCTACTGGTCGAACGAGCACTGGGGCGCCGCGTTTCGGCTGCACTCATGAAGGGACTCGGCAACTACCTGTGTCGACGTCGCGCTGCAGAGTTCATGAACTCAGAGGCTGCCGCCAGTCCGAAGTGGGCAGCCAAACTGCGAGTGATCGAGCAATGGCAGGCAGAAACAGAAACTGGCGACTTCTCGGAACTAGCGGCGATCGGCGAAGGAGATGGCCTGCTGGCTCAGGTCGCCTCGTCCAGCGACACTCGAGTCGGGTCACGCTGCCCTCACTTCGGTGAATGTTTCATTACCAAAATGAGGCAAGAAGCGGAGGCGGCTCAGATACTCCTCGTCAACCACCACCTGTTCTTCGCGGATCTCGCGCTGCGCGGCCCGCATCCAGGGCGTGTAATCCCCGACTACGACGCCGTCATATTCGATGAAGCTCACCAGATTGAAAACGTCGCCACGATGTTCTTCGGGGTCCGCGTCTCCAAGCGCCGGATTCAAACGTTGACCTCCGAAGCCGAGCGTTTGTTCAGCCAAGACCGCAACTCAGTGTTTTCGCGCGCCCCCGCCCAGGTCAGCGCTGCAGCAGATCGGCTGTTTGAAAAGCTGCTGGGCGGAGTGCACCAGGGCGAACCTCGCGCCGGGGTTGAGCGGGATACCTGGGCAGGTCCTGCATATGAGTCCTACTTGGAGCTGGACACGGCCCTCGAAGGTTTGGAAAGCGCCGCCGAAGCAGCCCGGGGGCAAGGGTCCGAGTTCGGCGACGCACTCGAGAGCGTAGTCCGACGCTGCCAGGGCGTACGTGACGCGCTGAGCACAATCGTCGAAGGTGCACCCGGCAGAATTGCGTGGTTGGACACAGAAGCGGCGGGCACAGCCCTCAGCTCGACGCCCGTCGATCTCTCGGACACTCTGCAGGAGCTCGTCTTCAACCGCATCCCGAGCGTAGTCTTGACGAGCGCAACGCTTGCCACCTCGGGCGTTGGCTGGCACGCGCTAGCTTCGACGCCCCCAGCTGAAGCCGCGCTGGATCAAAGCGATGCCCCAGACAACTCACAACCCAGCGCATTCACCTTCATCCGTTCACGTTTGGGGGCCAAGGAGTGTGAGCCGTTGGTCGAAGAGCTGTTGGTTCCCTCCCCGTTTGATTTCAAGCGGCACTCGTTGCTCTATGTACCCAAGGACCTCCCCCCCCCCAATGAGAGCAGCTTCGGTCTGCAGGCGCTCGAACGTATCGTCAGCTTGGTGGAGGCGGCTGATGGCGGCGCTTTCGTGCTCACCACGTCGCTGCGCTCGATGAAGCAGCTCCACCAAGGATTGATCACACGCATGCCAGGGCGGCGTGTGCTGCTGCAGGGCTCGGCTCCCAAGCACGCATTGTTGTCGGCGTTCCGCAATGCCACGGACGCTGTGTTGGTGGCGACCATGGGCTTCTGGGAGGGAGTCGACGTGCCCGGAGAGTCCCTGCGCCTAGTGGTGTTGGAAAAGATACCGTTCAGCGTGCCGAGCGATCCAATCATGCGAGCTCGCGCCCAAGCCCTCGAAGAAGATGGCGGAAACCCATTCAACGAGCTCTTTGTCCCGCTGGCTCAGATGAGCCTCAAGCAAGGGTTCGGACGCTTGATTCGCGGTGAACAAGACCGAGGGGTCGTTGCGTTGTTGGATTCTCGGGTTCACCGGCGTGGCTATGGCCAGCGCCTGTTGAGCCAACTGCCGCCCGCCAAGCGGGTGGTGGACCTCGACGCGGTGGTGGCCTTCTTAGAACAAATCCGCCCCGACCGCACAGCATGAACATCAACTCTTGGGCGTGAACCAGTCCTCTTGCGGGAAACACAGACAGGCGAGTACAACTGCAAGCAGTGGAAGCATCGCTGACACTCACGCTAGTAGTGCTGGGGGTGGCGGCGGCTGCAACCGGCTGGAGCTTGGTATTGGCCCGTCGCGCCAGGCACCAGGCACTGGAACTGCGCCGACTCGAGAAGCTCGTCAGTCGTTGTGAACAGCTGCAGGCAGACTTGAAGGCCGAGCTCGAGCTCAAGCAAAACCAACTTCGGACAGCGAAAACCAATCTCGCCAAAGCAGAACGTCTGGCGGCCGAAGCCGGTCGCTGGGAAGCGATCGGCAGGCTCGTCGGCGGCGCCGCGCACGGCCTGAACAACTCGCTACAAATCGTGCGCGGCTGGGCGTTGCTCCTGCAACAAGGGGATCTGGATGAGCAATCCAAGCACGACGCCCATCAGGACATCGTTCAAGCCTGCGAAAGCGCCGCCGCGCTAACGCACCACCTCTCAGCGGTTGCTGCCTCGGAGGATGGTGGACAGCACGTGCTCGATTTGTCCGAGCTGCTCACATCGAGCGCACGCTCGCTGAAGAAGCTCTTGGCTGAACGTTTCTCGATCGAGGAGCGCACCACTCAGGGGCTGTTGATCCGGGGCAATGCTAGCCAACTCCATCGCGCATTGTTTGAACTCGGCATGCGCGCGAAACAGACGATGCCCAAGGGCGGAGTGATTTCGCTCAGCCTGTCCCCCCACCGTTCCACGGAGCTGAGGCGGGCGGACGCAAACATTCCCGCCTCAGAGCACGGGTTCGCACTGCTGACAGTTGAATTTCGCGGAAATGGCAATCAGCTCCAACCAAGCGCAGGGCAAGCCAATACCGCAGACATCGTGAAGCAGCACGGAGGCGGGCTGTTCACGACGTCCGGCGAACAGCGAAGTGCGTTTGAGCTCTACCTGCCGCTCTGTGAGAGCGCGCCCCCGGAATCGGACAGCAGCCCAGGTCCTTCCAGGGAGCTGCAGCTATTGGTGGTTGAGGACGATGCTCGAATTCGCCAAATCATGAACCGCACGTTGGTTGGAGCTGGCCACCGAGTGTTGGTCGCCGAAAACGGCGACGAAGCGCTGAAGGTGGCTGGCGAATTCGAAGGCGTGCTCGACCTAGTATGCTGCGACGCCATCATGCCCGGCATGGAGACCGGGGAATTGATCGAGACTCTGAAACGGCAACGACCCGGGCAGCGCTTCTTGATCTGCAGCGGCCACGTTTCCGATGCGCTGGTGCAGCAGGGGATCAACCTGGGCCACCTGCCATTTCTAAAGAAGCCTTTCGCCCTCGCCGAACTAGTGCGGGTGGTCGAGAAGACGGCGAACGCAGACCGACGCTTCTGAGCAGTGTCAGCGCCTCCCCACGGGCTTGCTCTACTTCTTGTCGAGCGCTCCGCTGACTCCGTGTCGTTGAAGCAACCGCCGAAAGTTCGAGCGGTCCATATCGGCCTTCTTGGCCGCTTGACTGACGTTGCCTTCGCAGTCATCCAAGATCCGAGAAAGGTAATGACGCTCGAACTGAGCTCGCGCCTCGGCAAAGGACAGGCTATCGATCCCGATTTCCACACTTCCAGGAGAAGCGCTACTGCGCAAATTGCCGGGCAATGACGCGGCAGTGATGGTTTCCCCGTCGGTCATGATCACTGCGCGCTCCAACGCATTCTCCAACTCCCGAACGTTACCGGGCCAATCGTGACGCTGGAGCAACTCAATCGCGTCTGGCTCGAAACCCCGCACCTTTCTACCCATGCGGGACGCATGCTTGGCCAACATGTGATGCGCCAAAGTGATCACGTCATCACCCCGCGAGCGTAGCGGCGGCAATTCGACGTTTATCACGTTGAGACGATAGTAGAGGTCCTCGCGAAATCGTTTCTGTTCGATCTCACGCTTCAAATTGCGATTGGTCGCGGCAATCACACGAACGTCCACGGCGCGGTCTTTGTTTGCACCTACGGGGCGAACTTGCCCCTCCTGCAAAGCACGCAGCAGCTTGACCTGCGTAGCCAGACTCATTTCGCCCACCTCGTCCAGAAACAACGTTCCACCGGAGGCCTCCTCGAACAAACCTTTACGCTTGCTGTCCGCCCCAGTGAATGCTCCACGCTCGTGCCCAAACAGCTCGCTCTCCAGCAACGTTTCAGTCAGCGCGCCGCAGTTGACGGCCACGAATCGCTTCTTGCTGCGTTTGCTCTTGTCGTGAATGGACCGCGCCACCAACTCCTTACCAGTCCCACTCTCACCCAAGATCAGCACGGTGGCATCGGTCACGGCTACGTTGTCAATTACCTCGAAAACGCGTAGCATCGCCGGTGACTCCCCCACCATACCGCCAAAGCGATCCGACAACTCGAGCCGTTCTTCGAGGTATCGATTTCGCGCCAGCAAACGATGATGCGTCAGCGCTCGGTTGATTGACCCCGCCAACGTCTCACCGGTATCGATAGGCTTCACCAGGTAATCATAGGCGCCCGCGCGCATCGCTCCTACGGCACTGTTGACGTCAGCCTTGCCGGTCAACATGATCACAGGTAGGTCTGGGTAGTGTTCGCGCACATGCATCAATAGATCCATGCCCGAGATACCAGGCATGTAGATATCTGTGAGCACGCAATCGATCTCGTGGGCGCTGCGTTCCAGTACTTCCATCGCCTCCGCTCCGGAAGTCGCGCACACCGGGGAAAATCCCAATGACGTCAGCGCCGCTCGAAGCAGGCGCAGCGGCATCGCCTCGTCATCGACCGCTAGTACCGTTCCGGCTTCCCTCATCCCCAGCGCGTCATGTTAGCGCGATTGGGGACCAACACGAGGTCAATTTGACCCTGAGAGGGTAGCTTCAACCCACCAAGACGACCCCGCAGCGACGCTCGATCCGGGAGGTTCCTTGAAATCACTGGCTTTTTGATCTGGCACGTCACGTGCTTAGGAAGCTGGTCGATGCCAGATACCCTCAAAGTCCCCTTTCCAGAGTCATCTCTGCACAACCAGCCGCTGGTCTTCCTGCGGTTTCGGCCTGCGTGGGCCTACATCGAAGGTGTACGTGAGTTCGGACGATTCTTCTGTCACACCACCTTCAACCAGGCCGAGCTCGCTGAACGAGCTCAAATGGTGATCCAGGAAATTCTCGAAAACGCGGTCAAGTACTCCGACGGAGAGTTCAGCGAACTCGAAATCAGAATCGGATCCGAAGATGGCCAACTTAAGATCGCCATCGGTAGCCGCCCAGATCCGCAGCACCTCGAGGAACTCCGCAGCGAACTCGAGTCGCTGAAAAGCCTGACCCCGGAGGAAGCGTACTTTGCCGCGTTCACTCGCGCCGCCAACGACACGAGTGAGCGCGCACGGCTCGGCCTCGCGCGGATGCGCTACGAGGGGCAGTTTGAGTTGCACTTGGCAGAAGAAGACGACGGACGCGTTTGCGTCACTGCAGTAGGAAGCCTATGAGCGCATTTAGCCAACTCCCGTTACCAGCTCTCGATAGCATCGACGTCAAGATCCTCGACCCCGACCGCATCAGCCTCAGTGGCACCATCGCCGTTGCCAATCCCCGAGAAACCCTCGGCGACTTCTTCGAGGCGGTCCATAGTGCTGTGGTGATCGAAAAGCGCGAGCGGATCAGCGTCGATGTGACCCAGCTGACCTTCGTCAACTCATCGGCCATCCGCCTGTTCGTGGACTGGGCGAGTTGGATTCATGGTCTTCCCACGGACCAACGCTATCAGGTGGTCTTCCGAACTGACAGACGGGTGACCTGGCAACGAACCAGCTTCGCGGTACTGGAGACGCTTTCTAAGAATGCTTTCATCACTGAGGCTCAGTAATCCCGTGGCGTATCGCGCAGCGACAGAGGACGACACCGTGCCGCCCCACAGCGACCTCAGGTCAGCGAGGGGCAGAACCGCTCTGATCAACGTCTCGTGGGAGTCCGGCTGCAGCGTGAGCTACTTGCATCAGTTCGTGGAAGCCTACGCCCGCTCGCGCTTTCCTCGGCAGATGGCGGAACGTTTGGCTCTAGCCAGCAACGAATTGCTTGAAAATGCGCTGTCCTACAGCTTGCTCAGCAAGGAAGTGACCTACGAGATGGCACTCTCGGGCGAGCGCATTGAAATCATCGTAACGAACCACTCGGTACCTGCACGCATCGATCTACTCCAGCAGCAGTTGGAGCGTCTCAACGAGAACCCTGAGCAAGTCTACAAGGACGAACTCGAGAAGTCGATGACCCAACGGGGTGGCCGCGGCATGCTGGGCCTAGTCCGAGCGAGTCACGAGGCCCAAATGGCCATCGAACTGAGATTGGGCGGCGACGGGACGGAGGTCACCGTGGTCGCCAGCTGCAGACGCTAACAAACTGCACCCAAAACAAGTCGTTCACTCGACACGAATAATTCGCAACGAGCATCACTCTTCTCGTTGCACGACACCACCAGTGCGCCCTGGGACACGCCAAAGGGAGGCCAATGACACTGAATTCCATCGCAGCAAAGCTGTTCTTACTCGCAGGCGTACCCCTGTTTGGACTGCTTACCATGGCCGCCTTGGTAATCTCGAACGGCCAAGAGCAGTTAGAGCGCAGCCAAGCTCTGGGTTCGGTTGAGAGCGTCGCTCAATACGCGAATCATGCTAGTGCCGCGGTTTACGCACTACAGGCGGAGCGGGCCGTGCTCGCACTCGAGCTAGGTCAATCATCGCCGGAGCAGGGTCAGCTACTGCAGGACGAGGCTGAGCGTAGGCAACAGCTGCAGCTCCCGCTGGAGGAGACCTTCGCGCGCACACAAGGCGCACACGCGGCGCTCGCTCGGTTCGCTAGCGCCCTGGAGATGCAGCGGCTGCCGAAGAGGTTGCGGCAAGGGCTGAGCTCAGCGTTGGCATCACTGGACGGCCTGTCCCAGCTCCGCGCCAGAGCCAGCAGCGAGCGAGTTCCTCTGGATGACTTGATGCAGGTGTATTCGTCGAGCAACCGCGAGTTGATCCGATCCATGGGAGCGCTGACGGAACTGACGGACGACGGCGAGCTATTGCGTGCCATCTCCTCGCTCGTCGCCGTGCTCGAGCTGCAAGAACGCGCCAGCTTGGAGCACGCGCTGCTGTCCAATGTGTTTTCAGCGGGGGATTTTCCGCCGGGCAGCTACAAACAATTCGTCACGACACTGACCGAAGAAGAGACTTTCATCGAAGTCTTCAAGAACAACGCTACGGACGCGCAGTTTGATGACTATCAACGGCGTATCCGGCAAGCCAGCATCGGCGAAGCCAGCGCACTGAGAAAGCAGGCGCTCAAAGCGGTGGATGGGGACTTTCGGGTCGATGCCAAGCATTGGTTCGACACTCAAAGCAAAAAGGTTGCCGCACTCGGTGAGCTTGCTGATGGCCTAAACCAAGAGCTCCAGCTACGAGCAGCTTCGAAGCAGGCCAATACTCAACAAGCGTTCCTAGCCAGCTCGAGCCTGAGCGGACTCGCGCTGGTAGCCAGTGCGGGGATGGCCATGTTCATCGGGCGCCGCGTCACCCAGGGCGTGCACATACTGCGTGATGCCGCCAACGACGTCGCCAAAGGCAAGACCGATGTCCGCGTGCATCTGCAGTCTCGAGACGAGTTGGAAATGCTGGGCAATGCGTTCAATGACATGACTGGCAAACTGGAGCGAGCCCGCGAGGCACTGGCCGAGCAGGCACGGATGAGCCGCGATTTGGAGATTGCTGCCAGCATTCAATCGGCGCTGCTCCCTCCTGAATTGGATCATCCGGAGTTCGAGTTTGCCGGGCGCATGCGTCCTGCCGAAGAAGTCGGAGGGGACTTCTACGATGTCCTGCGCGACAAGAACGACTCATCCCTATGGGTCACGATCGGGGATGTCTCCGGGCACGGGGTACCTGCAGGCCTGGTGATGCTGATGACACAGTCCGCATTCGGCGCCTTTTTTAGGGCCAACCCCTTAGCGCGCCCAGACGAGGTACTGCGTGGGGTCAACGACTTGCTCAGCGAGCAAGTCGGCACTCGACTGCAAGACGACAAGTACGTCACCGGACTACTGCTAACCCATTGCGGCGATGGTCAATTCGTCTTCGCCGGCGCCCATGAGTGGCCGCTGATTTGGCGATCCAGCACCGGCATGACCGAAGTCGTCGAAGCGCCCGGTCCGTGGTTGGGAGTGGTCCGAGATCTCGAGGACATCCCCGTCAGCATGCTGAAGCTCGGCAAGGGCGACATTCTTTGCCTGTACTCGGATGGCCTAATCGAAGCCCAAAACGCCTCTGGCGAGCTATTTGATGTCGCTGGGTTACAGGCAGCATTCCGACGCGCTGCGAAGAGACACCAGGACCTATCCCATGTTGCCGATGAGGTCATGCAACAGGTCAGCGAATACGCCAGTAGCCGCGAGGACGACTGGACCATGCTGCTCATTCGCCGCTCAGAATAAACACTTTTAGCCCACCGATCCGGAAAGGCTCCAATGTCACGAACATCAATCCCCCGAATACGAAGTCGACAGCTTGTGCCGATCTCGCTGGGCCTGTGGCTCGCCAGTGCGTGTCTGTTTGACCCTGATGAGCGCTGCGGCCTCGCGCAGCACTACGACGGCACCAAGTGCGTTTGCGACGACGGTCTGGAACTTTCGGGGGCGGAGTGCATCCCCTGCGGAGACCATGAAATCTCGAGCGAGAATGGTTGCGTATGCGGTGAAGGTTATTTTCGCAACGACGAGGACGACAGTTGCGAGCGCGTGAAAGGACTAGGTGATAGCTGTGAAGACGACGAAGACTGCACGGACCCGGCATACGGCCACTGCCAACCGACGGAAGAAGGCGGCTACTGCACGAAAGCCGACTGCAAAAGCTCTGACGATTGCGACGGCGAGTACGCTTGCCGGGCCAGCGGGCAACTGAGCTTCTGTGAGCGGCCACCCTCTGGCTTGGGCGCCAGCTGCTCCTCGAATGATGATTGCTCCGACTACGAAGCCAGCTTCTGCGAAGCTGTCGTCAACAAGAGTTGCGTGGTCAACGATTGCGCGGACGCCCCCAACATTTGCCATGGGGACTGGGTCTGTTGCGACATCGGACTGTTGTCCGAGTCATTGTGTATCCCGCCTGAGGAGCTGGCAGACGGTGCCTGCCCGGCAGGCGGAAGCCTCGTACCTCGAGAGGAGGAGTGATGAAGCCGCGTCAAACACTGTCCCTGGCGCTCGCCTGGTTGCTGGTTGCGGAGTTGGGGTTCGCACAAGGGAGCTCAGTACCCGCACCCGAACCAGTGCCCGCACCTGAACCATCACCGACGCCACCCGCTCGAGAACCTCCAGTAGGCGAGAGCTCAACCGAAGATCTCGAACCCGCCACCGAGGAGGCGTCGAACTCGGCCGCGCCAACGCCCCCTGGATCCGCTGCTGCAGAGCCGGCGCAAAAAGCCGTCGGAACTGAGTCGGAGTCGGTGGATCTTGCATCGCTGGGACTCGAAACCGAGTCCAGTGGTGTGGCAGACGCGCTGGATGTCTCTGACTCGCTGAAGATTTACGGCTTCGGTGACGTTGGCTATCGCCACCTGCTGGTTGGGGACAACAGCCCCTGGTTTCAGTTCCTCAATCGCGAGCCCAGCTTCTTTCTGGGTAACTTGAACTTCTACTTCGACGCGCAGTTGGATGCCAAATGGCGCGCGCTGACGGAGATTCGCTTCACCTACTTGCCCCATGGCGCGAACGACGGCCGCGAAGACGACGGAACACTTCGACGCCACAGCACATCAGTTGAAGACTACGCAGACTTCACCCGCAACCGCGAAACCGGCGGCATCATGCTTGAGCGGGCTTGGCTGGAATACAACGCAGCGACCTTTCTGTCTATCCGCGCCGGACATTGGTTAACTCCGTACGGAATATGGAATGTTGATCACGGATCGCCCGTGATCATTGCCGTCGCCAAGCCGTTCATCATTGGTCAGCAACTGCTACCCAACTCGCAAGTTGGAATATTGGCGCATGGCAACGTAACTCTGGGCGGTAACTTGGACTTGCGCTATGCCCTGGGCCTATCCAACGGACGCACTGAAACGGTCGCGTTCGAAGACTTGGATGGCAACAAGGCCGTCACCGCTCGGGCGGCAGTGACCTACCACGGAGCAGGTGAATTGACGGCTGGCGGAACTGTCTACGCTGGCCAGCATACCCGCGGCGTGGAGCAACTCTACTTGGAGGGCAGCGACCCCAAGAGCCGGTTTGTGATCAATCGCCAGTTCAATGAACTCAGCTACGCGTTTGATCTCAAATGGCAGGTGAGCAACCTGCACCTTCAATCCGAACTGATAGTGCAAGAACGCGCGTACGTAGAAGGCCACCGTCCGGAAAGAGATGGCGGACTGGAACCTGATCGCCGCTGGTGGGGCGGCTACGCACTAGCAGGCTATCGACTGCCCCCATTGGAAGCGGTCATGCCCTACGTCAAAGGCGAGTACGCCCCCGAAGACACCAGCGAACGCGTGGTGTACTTGAGCGCAGGACTCAATGTACGCCCCACCTCCCGGGTCGTGTTCAAAGGAGAGTATGCTTACGCGTACTTCCCGGACGCTGGTCCCGACGACTTCTCAGAACCACTGCACGGGGTTGACCTGCAGATGGCGTGGGCATTCTGATGGGAAGCGAGATTAATAGGCGCCGCTGCATACAGCTGCTCAGCAGCCTGGCCCTCGTCGCGGAATCAGCCGCCGCAGACGTGGAACCAGTTGCCATCATTGTCCCCGCGGGCAGCAGCCAAAAGCAGCTGAGCATGGACAACCTGCGACGTATCTTTCTCAACAACCCCACCAACAATGACGAAGGTGAGCGCTTCATCGCCATCAACCATCGCCGAGGCAGCGATCCGCGAGTGCGTTTCGATCGAGCGGTCCTGAACTTGAGCCCGACAGAATCTGAGCGCTACTGGATTGACCAGCGCCTGCGGGGCAAGAAACCCCCGATCACCGCCCCCTCGATAGCAGTTATCCGCCGGGCCATGCGCGAGCTCGGCGGAGCGATTTCCTACCTCCCCCTGTCGCTGGTTGATTCTTCGATGGCTGTGCTTCGGATCGACGGGAAGTCACCAACCGACGCGGGTTACGCCCTTCGCTAAGACGTCGCTATTGCCAGCGCGCGATTTTCGGCGCCCGAAAAACAACAAGCCCCAGCGAAATCCAGAACGCTGGGGCTTGTTTGTGTCGCGGTGGGGCGCCTAGCGGCGCGCCTTCTTCTTCGCCCGCGGCTTACCCGCAGTCTTCTTCTTCGAAGCTTTCTTGGCTGCCGTCTTCTTCGCGGTCTTCTTAGCTGCCGTCTTCTTCGAAGCCTTCTTGGCTGCCGTCTTCTTCGAGGCCTTCTTCTTCGAAGCCTTCTTGGCGGCCTTCTTCTTCGAAGCCTTCTTGGCGGCCTTCTTCTTCGAGGCCTTCTTGGCTGCCGTCTTCTTCGAAGCTTTCTTAGCTGCCTTCTTCTTCGAAGCCTTCTTGGCTGCCTTCTTCTTCGAGGCCTTCTTGGCTGCCGCCTTCTTCGAGGCCTTCTTGGCTGCCGTCTTCTTCGCGGCCTTCTTAGCTGCCGTCTTCTTCGCGGCCTTCTTAGCTGCCGTATTCTTCGCGGCATTCTTGGCTGCCGTCTTCTTAGCTACTTTTGCGGGGGGCGCGCTTTCGGGCTTCTTGGCAGCGGGCTCAGAGTCCGGCGGGGGTTCGCTGGCCACGTCATCGTCTGACTCGTCATCGTCATCAGCCGAGTCCTCCTCATCTGCTCCATCCGCACGACCATATGCGCCTTCTTTGCGCAGCTTCAGCACCTCCTCGATCTTTTCGTCGAGGTCAGTGAACTCAAAGGGCTTGTCGACATGTGCATCAGCGCCGTACAGCGGAGACGTCATCTCATTGAGGTTCTCACCAATGCCGGTCAACATGATCACGCCGGTATGCGCCAATGGCAGCGCCTCTCGAATCTTGCGGCATACCTCCCAGCCGCTCATACCAGGCATCATCACATCCAAGATGACCAGATCCGGCAGATGCTGATGAGCCAGTTGCCAAGCCATGTCGCCGTCGGAGGCTTCAATGATCTTGAAGCCCTTAGAACGGACGTGAGCACTCACCAGTGCGAGGGTACTCGGCTCATCATCGGCAACTAGAACGACGGTTTCTTCATTTTCAGACATGTATTTGGTGCTCCAAGCAGGCGGGGACCGTATTCGAAAACACGCGTAGACTAGGGTCAAGCCCTTACCTCAACAAATGAGATCTAATTTTGAATAAAGCGATGCGTGTTCTGTCGCCCGGGCTCACCATCGCCGTCGCCATGTCGCGCTCCATTGTCGCCACCGTTCGGATGGCTACAGCACGCGCGGGTAAGTCTCAAGCGCACACGATGAAACGGCCGCTTGCCAACCCATGCACAATCCGCCGCGCCAGTCGGACCGGATGCGCTCAAACTCAACTTGCCGAAACGATAGTCTAAACCACTTGAATTAATCAACAATTTACTCAATGTCAGGATCTCGGATGGCGTCCCGAGGCTTCCGTTGGATGACAGCCACGACACGGCCATCAGGCACGAAAGTTTTGTGGCGCTAGGATCCAAGGGGAACGAAGCAAAACTTTCAGACGTTGTAGTCCAAGCAATCAGCAGGAGAGAACCTAGCCCCAGAGTTTGCCTCAGTTGAGCCGAAGTCTGGCAATGAAACAAGCCGCCGGGTGTACAACAAACACGACCGAGCTGCGGGTGTAGGTCAAACGAGACAGTGGCAGATCGAAAACAACAACTCAGTAGACTGGCTTCCGCCGCACGCTGGGCAGACATGCGGCTGGTGTTTTCGTCGGTGATGGCGCGCTTGGCGGCGCTGCTGCCGCTCCCGCTTATTTACGCGTTGGGGGCATTGACGTACGTCAAGCTGGCGCACCCCACTCCGGAGCTGCAGGCGCGGCTCACCTTCGTCGGCGTCGCCTTACTGGCGACCGTGGCCATCGGCGTAGCACATGCCGCCTTGAGGGGCCGACCGAAGTGGTCAGGGGCACGAGCTTTGGACGCGCACCACGGCCTCAAGGACCGAGTCACCAACGCTCTGAGTTTCGCTCAAGAGACGCATCCCACACCGCTCATGGAAGCCGCAATTTCTGACGCCCTGCGCTACCATGACAAGCTCTCACCTCGAAAGGCGGTCCCGTTGCGGGTGCCGTCAGAGTTCATCGCCAGCCTCCTGCTTGCCGGGGCTGTCTACGGAATTTCACTACTGGAGGTGCGCACGACTCGTCTCGTGACCCACAAGATCCAAACGGTCCAGCCCATGCCCCTGGACAGTGAGGACGTGGAGTTCCTGAAAGAACTCGCCCAGCAGCTGGAAGAAGAAACCAAAGACCCGGAGGCCCTGGCCGCCGTCCGGCGTTTCAACCAGCTCGTCGAAGACATCGCCGAACGCCAGCTCGACCGCAAGGAGATCTTTCAGCGTCTGGAGCAACTAGAAAATGAGCTCCTGAGGGGGAGCGAGCTTGATAGCGCAGCCATGGACGAAGGACTCAAGGGTCTGGCTGAAGAACTCAAGAAGAGTAAGCTGACGAAGCCCGTCGCCGAAGCAATGGAAGACAAGAATCTTCCGGACGCCGAGGAAGCCATGCGCAAGCTGGCGGAACGGCTCAAGCAACAAAAGCCGGGAGTCAGCAAACAAGAGTTGGAGCGTTTGCGCAAAGCGTTAGACGCTGCCAGCAAGAAGAACAACCAGAGACTCGAGCGACTCAACGCTCAGCGAACGGAGCTCGAAGAGCAAAGACGCCGGCTGCTCAAGAAGAAGAATGAAGGCAAACCCCTCAGCAAGTCCGAACAGCAGCAGCTGAAACAGAATGACCGCCAACTCAAGAAGCTGGATCGCAAGAAGAAGCAATCGGAAAAAGCCAAGAAAGAGTTCTCCGAGCTGGACAAGGAGCTAGCCAAGGCGGCCCAGGAGCTGATGAAAGAGTTGGGGGACGCCGCCCAAAGCATGGAGTCGGGCGCCGAGAGCCTCAACCGAATGGCAAAAAAGGAATTGAGCCGCAAAGAGAAAGAAGCTCTCAAGAAGCAGCTCGAAGAAATGCGGCAAATGCTTCGTCAGGCCAAAAAGGGGGGCAAGAAACGGCGGGAAATGCTGGAGCGCTTTCGGCGCATGGCCCGCGGTGGCCAACAAAGCGGCAACCCTGGCGGAAAGCCGGGACAAGGCAAGGGTCAGGGTCAGGGTCAGGGTCAGGGTCAGGGTCAAGGCAAGGGACCGGGTAAGCTGAGCTTGGGTCAAGGGCAGCCCGGAGGCGGAGGCGTCGAGGTGCCAATACCTGGCCAGGGCAGCTCCAGCTCAGCTCAGCAAGGTGGACAAGATCCGGGAACCGGCGCTGGGCAAGGCGGCAAACAGTGGGGCAGCGGCTCCGACCCGAACGTGCGCGGTGACAAGACGGACCTACAAGGGCAAACCAAAGACGTCGCTGCCGCGGGTGTCGACAGCGGCGAGGGAAGCGCCTCCAGTGAAGTCGTCTACGGCGCTGCCGAACGCGGTTTTACCGGCCGCGGTTATCAAAAGATTTATACAGACTACAAGACAGTGGCGGAAGAGGTCATGGAGAGTGACGATATCCCTCCGGGGTACAAGTTCTACGTTCGCCGCTACTTTCAGCTGATTCGTCCGCGTCAATGAGTTCGTTTTCCGAGCGAACGAACGCGGCCATCAACCAAGCTATCACGACATAGCGTTCAACCACGAGCCAAGAAAAGCAGAGAGACGCCCATGGCAGACGCGGAAGCAGCAAAAAAAGAAGTGGCAGAGTTCCAAAAACGAGTGGGCGAACTGCGGGAGCAGATCGGTCAAGTCATCGTCGGTAACCGCGAAGTGATCGACGGCGTGCTGACCTGCATGCTAGCCGGGTCCCACGCGCTGCTGGAAGGTGTGCCAGGGTTGGGCAAGACCATGCTGGTGCGCACGATTGCTGAGGCCATGAGCCTCAATTTCTCGCGCATTCAATTCACTCCTGACCTGATGCCGGCCGACATCATCGGCACGACCATCATCGATGAGACCGCGACCGGTAAGCAAGCATTTGAATTTCGTAAGGGTCCGGTGTTTGCCAACATCGTACTCGCAGACGAGATCAACCGAGCCACGCCGAAAACTCAAAGCGCCCTGCTCGAGGCCATGCAAGAGCACCGCGTGACAGTCGGACGCACGACGCATGAAATCGCCGCTCCCTATTTCGTGTTGGCCACGCAAAACCCGCTCGAGATGGAAGGCACCTACCCGCTACCAGAAGCACAGCTCGACCGCTTCTTCTTCAAGCTTCAGGTGCCATTCCCGAATCGAGAAGAACTGCACTCGATCTTGGAACGCACCACGACCGAACACTCAGCGACGGTAAAGCCCATCATCAATGTGGAGCAGGTGTTGCGCCTGCAAAAGCTCGTGCGCACGGTTCCAGTCGCCCATCACGTCCAGGACTTTGCCGTGAGGTTGGTGCTCGCCACCCATCCTGAAAACGAGACTGCGCCGGAAAACGTCAAGCGGTTCGTCGGCACTGGTGCCTCGCCGCGCGGCGCTCAGGCGCTACTACTCGCCTCAAAGATTCAGGCGCTCTTCGACGGTCGCTTCGCGGCATCGATTGATGACGTCAAAAAGGTCGCGTTGCCCGCACTTCGACACCGCGTGTTGCTCAACTTCGAGGGCGAGGCCGAGGGAGTGACCACGGACGAGGTGCTGAGCACCATTCTATCGAAGCTTCCCGAAACCAAGAAGTGAGCCCCAGCATGGGCGTTTTTGACGTTGTCAAACAAGCGCTGCCGAAAGCGCGCAGGATCAGCCTGGCCCCAAAGCCCAAGCAAGATCTGTTCGATGAAGAGTTTCAACGCAAACTCGAAACCCTGGCGATCGTCAGCCGGAAGGTATTTGCAGGCAGGCAGCGGGCTGAGCGCCGTACCAAGAAGAAAGGCAGCGGAATCGAGTTCGCGGATCACCGCGACTACACCGCCGGCGACGACTTTCGCTTCGTCGATTGGGGGGTGTACCAGCGCTTCGGTCGCCTGCTGGTGCGACTATATGAAGAAGAAGAAGATCTGAGCATCTACTTCATCGTGGATTGTTCGCGGTCCATGGGCTTCGGCAAAGGCCGCAAGTTCGACCAGGCACGAAAGCTGGCCGCAGCCTTGGCCTACGTGGGGTTGGCCAACCTCGATCGTGTGACCATCGTCGGCGTCGGGGACGGACTCGTGTCACGCATGCCGACCACGCGCGGCAAAGGCCAAATTTTCAAAGTCTTTCGCTTCTTGAGTGGGCTCAAAGCAGAAAGCGCAACCGACCTCGGAGATGCGCTCAAGACGTTCGTCGCCCAACACAAGCGCCGCGGCCTGGCGGTGTTGATCAGCGATCTGTACGACCCTAAGGGGTTTGAGCGTGGCATCAATGTATTGCGCTACAACAAGTTTGAGCCGTACGTGCTGCACATCGTCGAGGAGGCGGACGCAAATCCGGATCTGAAAGGTGATGTTCGCATCTATGATTGCGAAACCGGCGAAGAGCGCGAGATCACCGTGACTGAGCAGCTACTACAACGCATGAAGCAAGCGTTCCGTGAGTATCGGCAAGAGGTAGAGCACTTCTGCACGACGCACCAAGTGGCCTACTTCGCCGCTGACACGGAAACGGACTTCGACGAGTTGGTGCTGCAAGTGTTCCGCCGCGGAGGATTTTTACGCTGATGGTCTTCAGCGGCATGGCTTTCAGCACCCTGCTCGGGATCTTCGGCGCCGTCGCCGCGGTGACGGTGCTGTTCTACATCCTGAAGTTGCGGCGACGACCGGTCAGCGTGCCTTTCTCGCCGATTTGGCAACGCATCCTGAAGGACAAAGAAGCCACCCATTGGTTTTCGCAGCTGAAGCGGCTGCTCTCACTGCTGCTTCAGCTGGCCCTGCTGGCCCTGTTGGTACTCGCACTTGGTGACCCCCGCCTCTCTGATAGCTGGTTTGAGGGGCGCAATATCGTGGTGTTGGTCGACACCAGCGCGTCGATGCAGGCCAAAGACGTCGAACCAACGCGCTTGGAGCTCGGCAAACGCAAACTGCGCGAATTGGTCAATGGCCTGACCGGGACCGACCGCATGCTGATCGCCGAAATGGGGGCGACGCCTCGGGCGGTCTCCACCATGACGGAAGATGTGGCGGAGTTGAAACGCGCCGTAGGAGATATCACCGCCAAGGACACACGCGCCGACTTCGAGCGCGGACTGCGTTTCGCTCTGGACAGCTTGCGCGGCTTACCCCGCGGTGAGGTCATCTTGATCAGCGATGGTTCCCTCGGCGACCAGGAGTACCTGAACAGGAAGCTCTCGAACCTACCAGAACTGAATGACGTCAAGTTGAGCTTCTTGCCGGTGGGCGAAGGCGGCGACAACATAGCGATCACGGCATTTTCGGTGCGGCGCTATCCACTGGACAAATCGCGCTATGAGGTGCTGCTAGAAGTCACGAATACCAAAGACAAGCCTATTGAGGCAGAACTCACCTTGATCGGTGACGGCGAAACAGTCGACGTTTCCAGCATCAGCCTCGGCCCCAACGAGCGCCTGCCGCGCTTTTATCATGACCTTTCTGGCGCCAGTCGCACGCTGGAGGCGAAAGTCGCGCTCAAAGGCGACAGCGTGGACATCTTGGAGGCGGACAACCACGCCTATGCCCTCATGCCTGAACGTCGGCGAGTCCGGGTGCTCGTGGTCAGTCAGGGCAATACGTACCTTCAGGCAGCCCTGCTTTTGGACGAGTACTTGGAGGTGACGGTGGTCACCCCGGAAGAGACCCTGCCCAACTCGGAATTCGACGTCACGATCCTGGACGCCGTGGCCCCGGAGTTGAGTTCGAACCATGGAGCTCGCTTGTATCTGAATCCGCCGGCTGGAACCCCGCTGGAGTACAAGGGCAAGAAGGAGATCAACAACTTCGGCTTCGACACCTGGGACAAGAAGAGTCCCTTCCTACGCTGGATGGCGCTGGGCAACGTTCAGGCGCTGAGAGGACACGCTTTCAAGACGGAGAAGTCCGATCATGTCGTGGGCGCCAGTGAGCTGGGCCCCATCTTGGTGTCCGGTCAACGCGAGGGGAAACGTTTCCTAGCGTTGGGTTTCGATCCACGCGATAGCGATTTCGTGCTGCGCGTCGGCTGGCCCCTATTCTTGCTCAACGCTATCAACACGTTCGCCTCCGAAGACACCAGCTACATCTCCTCCTACCGCACGGGCGAAGTTTGGAACGTCCCCACGCCGAGCGGTTTGGAAGCCGCCGCCCTACGAACCCCCAGCGGCGACACGGAGACGATCCCTGTGAAGAACGGAAACGCCGTCTATTTCGGGGAAAACGCGGGCTTCTACGAACTGCTCAACGAAGACGACGAAGTCATCTCGGCTTTTGCCGCCAACCTGAGTGACGTCACCGAGAGCACGCTCGATCCCGTTACCGAGCTAGCGCTGGGCACCAAGCAAGCCCAGGCTGTCGAGGGATTTTCGACCCGAGTGCGACTCGAGATTTGGCTCTACCTGATCTTGGCGGCCCTGGCGCTGTCGGCGCTCGAGTGGTTCTCCTATCATCGCCGGGTGACCGTATGACCCGTAGACGGCTAATCGGAAACATCGTCTTTGCGTTGGCGGTGGTGGCGTTGGTCGCCGCCCTGTTCTGGGTGTTTTCCACCTACGTCTTGGAGTCGTCAGGCACCATCCCTTTCACCTACGACGGCAAGGAGTACGAGCTCCTGATGCCGTACGCCTTGGGCGTGCTGGTTGCCGTCCCCGTGCTGCTCTTCGGGCTGAGGCATTCGCTGGCGGATCTCCCGTGGCAGCAGGCCGGTCTTTCGCTGCTGCTTCGTATCACGTTCCTGGCTCTCCTTGCATTGAGCCTGTCACGTTTGGTCACGACCTCCGAAACTCAGAAGATCGCCACCGTGCTGATGGTGGACGTGTCCGACTCGGTCACCGACGAAGCAATTGAGCAAGCTCGCGAGCAAATCGCGGAGCTGATCAGCAACAAGCCAGATGACGCACAGCTGAGGCTGATTTCATTTGCCCAGCGCCCTCGCTTGGAAAAGCTGGAGAATGAAGCCGGTGAGTTGGTGGTTCCGGAGCTGGCAGCGCTGCGCCACGGCGCTGTGCCCCCCACGGCCGCATCAGCCAGCGCACAGCCCGATCAAGAACCGCCTCCAGAAACGCCTTCGGAGTCGCCGGAGCAGCCTCTGGATAAACCAGGGGCGGGCAGTAACCTGCAGGCAGCGATGGAATTGGCTTACGGGGTATTCCCGCCTGGCTACCTCAAACGCGCCGTCATTTTCAGCGACGGCGTTGAGACCGAAGGGGACGTGTTGGCAGAGGCCCACCGAGCCAAACGCTTCAATGTCAAGCTCTTCAGCCGACCCTACCGACAACCGCCGCCGGGTGAAGTGGCACTGGTCGGTCTGGAAGTGCCAGACAAGGTCGAAATCGGCGAGCCTTTCAACGTGCGAGCTGAGGTCTACGCCAGCCGCAGCGGCAAGGCCCGCGCCCGACTCTACCAGGGCGAGATGCTGAACGGCCTGGATGGCGTGCGTGAACTAGAGCTGAAAGCGGGCACGAATGAAGTCACCTTCAAGAGCGTGGTGCGCTTTGGCGGTGAGGTGACGTATGCACTCAAGCTCGACCGCATCGAGCAAGATCGCTTCAAGGAAAACAACCAGCTGTCAGCCCGGCTCGACGTACCAGGGCGCCCCACGATCCTGTATATCGAAGGGCAGCCTGCACGAGCCAGCTACCTGACCAGCGCCCTCAGCGCTCAGCAGTTCGATGTGGACGTGCGCCCCGTCACCGCGTTTCCGGCCTCACTAGCGGAGATGGAACGCTACGACTTGTTCATCTTGAGTGACGTAGCATCGGAGCAGGTCAGTCTTTCGTCCCAGGATCTGGTCGAGCGCTACGTCCGAGACTTGGGCGGTGGCTTCATCTTTGCTGGTGGCGAGGCGGGCTTCGGCCTCGGCGGCTGGGCCCACACGACGATCGAGCGCATCTTGCCCGTGAAGATGGACGTCGAGCGTCGTAAGGACATGCCCAGCGTCGCCATCTCACTGGTGATCGATCGATCGGGGTCAATGAGCGGCTTGCCCATGGAGATGGCCAAGGCCGCTTGCCGAGCTACGGTGGGCACCCTCCAGGGCGACGATTTGGTGCAAGTGATCGCGTTTGACTCGATGCCCAAGCGCTTCGTCAAGATCCAGCCCGCGCGCTACCGCAGCCGCATCCAGAACGAGATCATGCGCATCCAGTCCGGCGGCGGCACGGCCATCTTTCCCGCTTTGGACATGGCCTACCAAGACATCTCGGTCGTCCAGGCACGCAAGAAGCACGTCATATTGCTGACGGACGGGCGTGCGGATACCCAAGGCATTCGAGATTTGGTGCAAGCCATGTTGGCCGAAAGCATCACCGTGACCACCGTCGGCCTGGGTGACGGCGCCGATGCAGATCTGTTGCGCATGATTGCCGAGACTGGTGGCGGGCGCTACCACCACGTCCCAGATCCCAACAGCCTGCCGCGCATCTTCACGCGCGAAACCGAAATGATCTCTCGTCAAGCGGCCGTGCAGGAATGGTTCCCGGTGAGGCAGACAGCGTCCGCGGACTTCTTGCGCGGCATCGCCATCAACGCGGCCCCGTTGCTACACGGATACGTGGCCACGCAGATGAAAGGACCTCCTGCGCAAGCCATTCTCGTCAGCGACAAAGGCGAACCGATCTTGGCTCGCTGGCGCGTGGGTTTGGGGCACTCTTTGGCCTGGACGAGTGACGTCAAGAACAACTGGGCGGTGGACTGGCTGCGCTGGTCCGGCTTCAGCCGCTTTTGGGGTCAGCTGGTGCGCGAGCACATGCGCAAGAAGCACCGTCGGGAAATTGACATGCGCACCCGCGTTGCCGGTGACCGAGTGCAGGCCGTTGTTGACGCCTTCACCGTGGATGATCGCTTCGACAACGGTATCAGCGCCAAACTCTTCGTGCAGGGCATCGGCGAAAAGGGGGGGCAACGCGAAGTCGAGATGCGTCAGACGGCTCCAGGTCGCTATGAGGCGGACTTCCGACTCGACAGCTACGGCGCCTTCACCCTCAAGGCTGAACACTACAAAGAGCAGGACGACGGCAGTATGGAAAAGGTGGGCGTCAGCTTCGGCAACGTCTCTCACCCCTACCCCCTCGAATACGCGAGCTTCGAGCCGGACGTAGACCGGCTCAAGCGCGCTGCGTCAGCCGCGGGAGGAACGGTGGATCCAGCGCCGCAGGTATTGTTCGATCCGGGTGAGGAGAAGCTCACCTACCACGAGCAAATGTGGCAGCGCTTCATCCTGGCGGCCCTGGTCGTCTTCCTGCTGGATCTGCTGCTACGGCGGGTGCGCCTGTTCGACCGGAAGTTCATCGCCAAAACGGCTCGCTGACAGCCCAATTCCCTGAACTATTTCGCCGGACTACGAGACCATCCCTAGCACCGCTCGGGGCGACGGCCGGAAGTGCTGACTGCGCTAAGCTGCGCGAGTCAAGCCCGGCCGGGTGAGCTATACGGTACGCCTTCGGCGTTACCCTGTGCGCCGCTCTGGCGTATCAAGACCAGCCTGGAATTCATGTCCAACTCCGCCCCAACCAAGCCAACTCGAGAAGCCGAGGACAACGCTCAGTCTGAGCTGACGATGGATCAGCTCACCAGCATCTTCCGCAACTCGGAGAAGCCGCAGAGCCAGTGGCGTGTGGGCCTCGAGGCGGAGAAATTCGTCGTTCACCGCCCCAGCGGCAGGCCCATCGACTACGCCGGTCCTGACGGCATCGAGGGCATCTTCCGCTACCTGGTCGAGCAGTTTGACTGGCAGCCGAAGTCAGAGATCGAAGGCGGCCCCACCCTGTCTCTACTGCGCGAACAAAGCTCCATCACGCTCGAACCAGCCGCACAGTTTGAGCTGTCGGGCGCGCCTGCAGCCAGCCTGCAGGAAGTTGACTCAGAATGGCAACAGCACCTGCGTGAGCTGAAAGCGCTACAAGACGAGTTCGATCTAGCATTCTTGCATCTCGGCTTTCATCCCTGGGCGAAACACGAAGATCTGCCGTGGGTTCCCAAGCTGCGCTATCCGATCATGAAGAGCTACTTGCCCAAGCAGGGTACGCGCGGCCTGGACATGATGCGTCGCACCGCCACCGTGCAGGCCAACCTGGACTACGGCAGTGAGCAAGACGCGTTCGACAAGTTGCGCACCCTGCTGCGCTTGACCCCGCTGCTGCAAGCGATGCTGGTCAATGCACCCTTCATCGAGGGCGAGCGTAGCCCGCTGCTCAGCGAGCGTCTGGATGTTTGGCTGAACATGGACCCGCAGCGCTCCGGCCTGATCCAGCAACTTTGGACGCCCGAGCCGGTGCGCTACGAGGATTACGTGCAGTGGGCGCTGGACGCGGGCATGTTCCTGTTCGTGCGCGACGGTCGCGTGATCGCCAACACTGGCCAGAGTTTCCGCTCGTTCATGCAGTCTGGGTTCGACGGCCACCGCGCCACGCTGGCCGATTGGAAGGTGCACCTCGGCAGCTTGTTTCCCGAAGTGCGCATGAAGAACACGCTCGAGGTGCGCTGCATCGACGGCGTGCCGCCGCACCTGACCATGGCGGTTCCTTCGCTGCTCATGGGCCTGACGTATGACGAGGAGTCCTTGTCAGCTGCCCGGGAGTTGGCCGGGAGGGTCCAGGCGGAGCACGCGGTTGAACTCCAGCGGTCCGTTTCGATGCGAGGCCTTCAAGCGCAACTGGATGGGCATCCGCTACAGCACTGGTGCTCCCGATTGTTGGAGATCGCTCGGGCGGGGCTCGCGCGCTTGGAAGAGCCGACGCGGTACCTGGATCCATTGCAGCAGCTAGTGGACGCGGGGCAGACCCCTGCCCAGGCGATGCTAGACGAATGGAAAGCCTCGGGCCAAAGCCTCCAGGCCTATTGCCTGGGCACCTCCCGACTGTAGTGCAAACCGCGCGCCCGTGGTCACAAGCTGACCCATCCCTCAATAATGGGGTATAGGTGAGGGGTGTCGCTCGGGCTGCGCATCTCTCTCGCCATCAGCCTCTTGGTCGTTCTACTTTCAGTGGGGCTGAGCGTAGCAGTCCGGCGCTCTTGGGAGTCCGTTGAGCAGCGCCAGTTCGCCGAGCAGGTCGACACCGCCATCGCCCGCCTACGTGCCCAACTAGATGAAGAGGTCGCTGAGCTGCCGAAGAAACTGCAGCCTCTGTGCGACCACGGCGAAATGGTCAACTCCGCCTTGGTCGACCTCGAAGGAGGGCGTGGCCGCATCCCCCGAGATCGAGAATACCCGCTCAGCACGTTGGCGTCCGAAACCCAGAAATCTTTTGGTTTCGATGAGTTCATCTTGTTCACTAACACCGGCAAAGTACTAGGCGCCCACCAAGCCAAACTGATCGGTTCCACCAGCGCTGAGCTGGGCCTCGTGCAGAAGAGCAGCCAAACCGCACGCCTCGACTTCGTCGACGGGCAGGCGCAGCTCAGCGCGCACTGCATCAAATTCAGTGGCAAGTATGGCGTCGGCGTGTATGCCGCGCGCCACTTCGCGAGCATCCTCGACCAGGTGTCTCAACTTCACGGGCTCACGCTGTCACTGAGTGCCCCATTAGAGCCCTCTGGCGCCCGCACCTTTGAACTTCAGCAGCTTCCCGGCGCTCAGATTTATGCCAGCCCAAAGCGCGACGCACTCCGCGCAGCCATCACGCAGCTGAACCAAACCATGCTCCAGTGGGGCGCGCTGTCGTTGGTCATCGCATTGCTGCTCAGCTTCCTATTCGCGCGACGGCTCGCGCGCCCAATTGAGGAACTCTCCGAACAGGCAAGTCGCGTCGTGACCGGAGACCCGGTGCCGATCAAAGCCCGCGGCGGCAAGGAGCTCAAGCAGCTGGCCAGATCGTTCAATCAGGCCATTTCCGACTTGGCTGAGCTGCGCAAGCGGCTGACGTTGATCGAACGGATCGCCGCTCAACGAGAGATTGCTCGTCGGGTGGCGCATGAGATCAAGAACCCGCTGGCCCCGATTCGAGCGGCGGTAGAGACGCTGCGACGTCTGCGTCGGCGCAACGATCCCGCTTTCGATGAATACTTCGAAGAGGCCTCCGCGACGGTGCTGAACGAAGTCGCTCGCATCACCAACATCGTCAAAGAATTCACCGAATTTGCGAGGCTGCCTCAACCCAAGCCAGAGCGGCTCGACGCGGCCGAGCTATTGCGCTCAATCGTCAATCTCCATCGTACCGAAGGAGTTCAGCTGAGCTTGGAGTGCGATGGGGCGCTGTGGATCAACGCCGACCGAGACCAGCTGGTGCAGGTGGCCACCAACCTGATCCAGAACGCGCTCGACGCGGTCGCGCAGACGCCAGACGCTCGCATCAGCGTCCAAGCGCATATCGCACAGGAGCGTCAGCAGTTCGTCCTAATGATCGCTGACAATGGCCCGGGGGTGCCAGAAGAGGTGCGCCAGCGCCTGTTCTCCCCGTACGTCACATCCAAACCAGACGGCACCGGCCTGGGGCTTTCTATCGTGCAGCGCATCGTGGTGGAGCACGACGGCGAGATTGAGCACGCGTCGAGTCAACGCGGTGCCGAGTTCGTGGTCCGTTTGCCGGTCGATGGGCCCATGGCAGTGCTCGAAGCGCCGGACAGCACCCGCGCCCGATAGCGCCCAGAGCCCCCGAAGAGCCCGCGTCGGGTTTCTTCAATAAGAGCTATCGCAAACGCCTGGTTATTACGGAACAAAAAAGCACATTCAAAGCGTGAACGTCCATCTTGGCCAGTAAACTGTCGTTACTGGCGTGACGTAGCGCCTGGAGGGACCCACAAACAGCATGAACCTATCGTCACGCACTTTAGCCGCACTCGTCGCCCCACTGCTGGCTATGGGGGTCGTTCTCGCCGTCGAGGGCCTGCAGGGTAAGGCCGCAGTCCTGGTCGTTGGCATCGTGGGCTTCTTCGGTGTGTTGGCAGCCGCCAAAGCCGGCAGCGAGTCTAGCGGTGAAGAACTCGTTGAGGCAGTTCGCAAGCTGCGCTCCGGTGACCAGCTGGGCAAGGCTCCGGCAGAAGCAAGCGCCGGCGTGCGTCAGGCTTGGCAAGATCTTGCTACCGTGCAGGATGATATAGCTGCAGATAGAGAACGGCTACTCAAAGAGCGCGCAACGGCCAAGGAGCTGCAGCGTCAGCTGGACGAGGCCCCGGAGGCGATCGGGCTCGACCCAGAAATCGCACACCGCTTTCAGAGCAGTACCGCTGCCCTGTCTGACGCCGTCAGCAGTCTGACGCGAGATATCGAGCACCAACTGGAGCTGGGCGAACAAACTGGCTCCCACACGCGCGAGATGGCCGCAGCGCTGGGGGACATTGCCAAGCACGTGGAAGCGTTGGCGGCCAGCGCCGAAGAGTCCAGTTCAGCGATTCTGCAAATGACGACGACGAACGATCAGATGGCGGAAAACATCGGCGATCTGGGCGCCAGCGTTCGAGAGTCGGTGGCGTCGATCGAAGAGATGACCTTCTCGATCAAAGAAGTCGCCAAGAACGTCGATGCCCTGTCTCTGACGGCTGAGGAAACCAGCAGCAGCATGAACGAGATGGACGTCAGCATTGACCAAGTGCAGTCCAACGCCAATGAAACGGCCCGTCTGTCCGAAGAAGTGGCCCGCGACGCCGAGACCGGCGCCGAGGCCATCTTGAAGACGATCGGAGAGATCTACCGCATCAAGGAAAGCAGCCAGGAAGCGGTGAGCGTGATCAGCAATCTGGGTTCACGCATCGACGCCATTGGACAGATCTTGAACGTGATCGATGAGGTGGCTGAGCAGACCAACTTGTTGGCGCTCAACGCCGCCATCATCGCCGCGCAAGCTGGCGAGCATGGCAAGGGCTTTGCTGTGGTCGCGGATGAGATCAAAGACTTGGCGGAACGTGCCGGCGCCAGCACCAAAGAGATTGCTGATCTTATCAAGACGATTCAGGCGGAAAGCCGCAACGCCATCCAAGCCGTGGAACGCGGCGCCCAAAACGTCGACCGTGGCGTGCAGGTGTCCAACGACGCCGAGCGCGCGCTGAAGAAGATTCTAGAAAGCTCGCAAAAGAGCACGAACATGGTGCGCGCCATCGCCCGCGCCACCGTCGAGCAGGCCAAAGGCAGCAAGCAAGTCACGGACTCCATTGGGCGCATTGCAGAGACGGTGCAGCAGATCGCCGCGGCGACGGCAGAGCAGGCACGCGGCTCCGAACTGATCATGACGAGCGGCGAAAAGATGCGGTCCATCGCCCAGCAGGTGGAGCGCTCCAGCCAGGAGCAATCACGGGGTGGACGCCAAATCACCCAAACGATTGAGGCGATCAGCGCCATGGTGCATCAGCTCAACAGCGCGCAGCGCCAACAAAGTGAAGGTACTGAGCAGGCCTTGATGGTCGCTGCCCAAATGGAAGACCGGCTGAAGCAGTATCGCGCAAGGCTGCAAGATCTCGCAGGCCGCGTCCACGAGCTGAGCGATTCCGTCCCGAACGGCTGAGCCACTTCGCGCTGCGGATTGGACGTGGTACGGGCTCGGTGTGTCCCTGCGTCCAGGCGTTCTCCTCTTATCAGCAGTCCTGACCTACGGCTGCGGTGCTCCTCCTCCGACCGCGCCGCAAGCCCAGGCTGTAGAAATCCCCGACGCTGAATCGACAGCAACCGACCCCGACGGACAGGAGAGCGCACCTACAAGCGGCAGTAAGCCAAGCGGCAGTAAGCCAAGCGGCAGTATTCCAGGCAAGGCTACTCGAGACGACACCAGCAGCGCCCCCGAACAGCAACCCCCTGACGACGGGCCATCTGGAAAGCAGTCGCGGTTGCCAGCCCCGCCCGACGTCGCTCACCCCTCGCCAGGCGCCAGCTTCACCTCTTCCGGAATTGCCAGCCTGATTTTGCGCGCCGGGCAAGGCAACACCCCGGGCCCCAATGACCGAGTGCGCGTGCACTACACAGGCTGGACCAAAGACGGGACCATGTTCGACAGCTCGGTGCTGCGCGGACAACCAGCCTCATTCGGCGTCCAGCAGCTGATCCCCGGCTGGACTGAGGTGCTGCAACTCATGGTCGAAGGAGAAAAGCGCCGCGTGTGGATCCCCGCGGCGCTCGCCTACGGCCAATCGCCGAGACATCGGGCCGCCCCCGCCGGCCAGCTCACATTCGATATCGAGCTGTTGGAGGTGATCCAAATCCAGGCACCGCAGGTCCCTGCCAACGTCAGCGGTCCCCCGTCCACCGCTACGCGGACCCCGAGCGGACTGGCCTATCAAGTGCTGACCCCGGGCCAAGGCGCGACCCACCCAGGCCCTAACTCGCGGGTGATCGTGCACTACTCGGGATGGACAACCAGCGGGCGCTTGTTCGACAGCTCTTTAACCCGAGGAGCCCCTGCGCACTTTCGTGTATCCCAGGTGATCCAAGGCTGGCAAGAAGCCCTGCAGCTCATGGTCGAGGGAGAGCGCACGCGCTTCTGGATCCCGGGCGATTTGGCGTACGGCAACACTCCGCGGGGTAACAGCCCCAGCGGCATGCTGGTATTTGATATCGAGCTGCTGAAGATCGGTCCTGCTCAACCGTGAGCAGCGCTCGAACTCACTTTGGATCCAGACTGCTGCCCGCGCCGCAAGCCTGACTCCCGGGCGTGACGGCGAACAGGTCGTAGTCGCCTACCGGCACACTGTTGGGCACGACGACCTCTCCGGAATAGCGCCCCGCCGAATCCGTGACCAGCGTCCCCAACAGATGCCACTGGCCCGCCTCGGATTGAAGCTTGATGTCCACCCTGGTCAGGGCGCACGCAGCGCCGCTGGTGACGACTTTGCCACTCACTCGGACTCGCGACCCGCGGGTAGTCTGGCGCTCAGTGGAGTCGACCGAAATCTTCGCTGCATTCGGCGTTTCCACCAACTGCCCCAACTGCTCCGCTTCTTCGGGCGTGCTCGGGGGCTCAGCCGGGGCAGTCCGGGGACTCGGCGGCTCGGGCGCGTCAGGTTCCGTTCCGGGGGTTGGCGCACTGGTGGGAGCACCTGCCGTACTGGAACCGGCTCCGGGCTGGGAGCCCGAGCTCAGCGCTCGCTCCGCCATCTCTGTGCCAGATTCGCTCCCTTCGGGCCACTCGAATGGATCTTCTGGTGTGGTGTGTGGAGGCGTGTCGGACTCACTCAGTTCCATGCGGCCCGCAGCGCCCCCCAGATCGATGCGGTGCCAAAGCTCACCGTCGAACGATTCAACCCAAGCGTGTGCTTCGTTGCGCACGAAGCGCGTCGGGATCCCTAGGCTGAGCGCCGTGACGACGAAAGCAAAGGAGCGATGACGACATACGCCTTTCTGAGATAGGGCGATGTCCTGATACAGCTCCACTCCGCTGCTTGCTGGACGTTCATCTGAGGGCGCAAATGAACGGAAGTGGTGAACGAGTTTGCGCAACACCTCCGCAGGGGACATCTGCTGACTCAGCTCCAGCTGCTGCACGACCACTTGGGTCTGCTGCTTCAATCCAGGCGGCAGCGGAGGCAGCGCCTGGTTCAATTGCGCCCAGGCGACGTTCGCGTAATCGCTACCGAACACACGGCGGTCGATTGCCAGGTGCATGATCAAACGAAACTCGCCCGAACTGTCGGAGCGGATGAACCAGTTCTCAGCGCTGTCCTGCTTCAACTCAAAAGAGGTATCAGGAACCAGTCGGGCCGCCAGCACCCTCGCGTGGGGCCCGACGCTGGGGATGCGCACACTCGTGCCGGGCCGTAGGGTCACGTTCAGATCGGCGAAGAACTGGTCGTCTCCACGCTTCGGATGTCCCCCAATGTTCAGCGCACGCAGACTCTTGTCAGCGACCGTCAAGCGGAAGTCTTGATCAATGGTGTCGTAGGCGAACGCCCGTTTGAACGGCGGAATCGAAGGCGTGAACGGATCGCTGTAGCCCACGAGATCGGGCCGACTGGTGTCGCGATCCAAACTGTATTCCTGGGAACGCTCCGCCGACTGGGCGTAACTGCCGGACGGGTTCGCTCGATTCAGTCGTGGTGCGGGGACCGTGCCGCTCTCAGTCTCGATGCGAGCTGGAAAATCCACGCCGGCGCCGGACGCTTCTGGAGCCCCCTCTCCCGCGGACGAGGGATCGAAGTACTCGTGCAGCACAGGCGCACCCAGGATTACACCGGCAAACAGCGTCACCAGGCCGACACCGGCGGCGAGCACGAGCGTCCGTAGGGGCTGTTTAGGCGGCAGGCTCACCATGGTTCAAACACGGGATATTGGAGATTTTTGGGCTGGATGCCAGGATTTCAGCGCGGTTTCGATGCCCCGCCCGGTCACTCCGATGGCCGCGGGAACTTTTCCCTGGAAACACGTGTGCTTTGGGACTTTGTCACGCATTCGCTGCTAGTCTCGCGCACGATGAATTCGGCCCTGAAAGAGCAGCTGGCGAAGCTCCCCAAGGAGGTGCTCGCCACGTTGGATAGGCACTACTTCGACGCGGACCGATTGTGCGAACTCGCTCGTCGGCTAACCGGAGAGGTGCAGCACTCGAACTACGTCACCGGAAAGCTCGAAGCTCCGGCCGAAGGAGACGTAGCCACCCTGCCCGAACGCGAAACGGACGAAGCCCAAGAACTCGAAGCGTTGGGCCTTGAAGCTTTGCGTCAGGGTGAGTGCGCGATGGCGGTGCTGGCCGGTGGCATGGCGACGCGCATGGGCGGAGTGGTCAAGACCCTGGTCGAAGCGCTGCCAGGTCAACGCTTCCTCGACCTACGCTTAAACGAGGCGACGGCTTTGGAACGCAGAGCGGGCCAGCGCGTCCCGCTTTGGCTGATGACCAGTGACGCCACGGATCAGGCCATCAACGAAGCCTTGGGCAGCCGGCGCGACGAGGAGTATCTCCAGACTTTCGTCCAGTATCTTAGCGTCCGATTGACGCCCGAAGGAGACATCTTCTACGACAGCAAGGGAAATCCCAGCCTGCACGCTCCGGGCCACGGCGACTTGCCGGACGCCTTGAAGCAAAGCGGACTACTGCAGCGCTTCGTCGAGCGTGGAGGGCGCTACCTGATGGTCACCAACATCGACAACTTGGGTGCCAGTTTGGACCCGCTGTTGATCGGTTTCCACATTCGCCACGGCAAGCAAGCCAGCTGTGAGGTCGTGGAAAAAGTCGGAAGTGACCGTGGTGGAATCCCCATACGCCTTGACGGCAAGCCTGTCGTGCTCGAGGAATTCAGAATTCCCGATACGTTCGATCCAGCCAGCGTGAACGTCTTCAGCACGAACACGTTTTTCTTCAACGCCAAAGATCTCCTAGAGCTCGACATGCGCTGGACGTATTTCACGGTCCAGAAGAAGGTCGAAGGCAACAACACTATCCAGTTCGAGCGCTTGCTCGGAGAGCTGACCAGCCACATGGATACACAATTCGTGAAGGTGCCGAGAACCGGCAAAGAGTCCCGCTTCCTGCCCGTGAAGGACTACGACGAACTCGATGCGCGCCAAGGTGAGATCACGCTCGTGGCTCGCGATCGGGGAATGATCGAATGACCTCCACCACCGAGGGGGGCTACGTCAGGCGGCGTTGGGCCAGCAACTGCTGTTGGCTCGCCCTGGGTCTCTTTATCGCCGCCGTCGGCGCACAACTGCTGTTCGGCTCTGTTGCCCAGGCCCAAACACCGGTCACTCGCACAGAGCGGCTGCCTGAGCCTGGTAGGCCTCTGGCTGCGTCGTTTGACAGCACGGCGATCGCCAAGAACCCCGCCAACTTGGCGTGGCTTCCTGGCCACGAGTTTCGCTGGAGCGCTATCTATCTCCGTGAGCAGTTGGGCGTCCCTTGGCAAGGCCATGCATTTTCTTGGGCAGCGCGGCTGCCCTTCTTCAACTTCGGGACTGGCCTGCGTTTGGATTTGGTGAATCCGCCCAACGGGTTCCATCAACTGCTGGATCAGAACTACCAGTGGCTGACCTGGGGTATCGCGTTCCCCGCGGGACGCAACGCGAGCCTGGGCTTCAGTGTGCAAGGCGCATTCTCTGACGGCATCTTGGCCGACGACCTGACGAGCTTCTCACTCGGCTACACGGAGCGTCCGTTCGATCAGCTGGCGATCTCGTTCATTGCCCACGACATCAATTCACCGAACAACGCTTTCGGCAGCCGGCTGGGACGCTCCTACGACGCGGGCGCCACTTTCCGGCCTTTCGGACACGACGACTTCGAACTGAGCCTAGAGAGCCGCTACTTGGAGGATGAGGACGTCTGGATTCCGAAAGCCGTCCTCGGCGTTGACGTTCCCCATTTCGGGCGCTTTCGGGGGGACTTCGCGATGAGCGATCCTACCCGCGAAACCGAGCGCGCCTGGCTCGCCTCGGCTGGTTTATCACTGAACCTGAACGCCATGGGCGGCTCGACTGAGCTGACCGGCGGCGCTATCACCGGCGACGGCCTGGGTGAAGACAACTCCTACAATTTGTACACGAGCGTTGCCGTTCGAAGATTCCGCGAACGCAGTGCGGTCACCCCGGGTCGCTACGCGGTGCGCATTCGACTGGAAGCCACGCCCGACACGCGTCAGCACGTGATGTTCCTGCGGCAGCTCTGGTCGCTGGCTAAGGAGGACAACGTTGACGCCGTCGTGTTCGAGTTGCGCGGCGCCCCTGCTGCCAGCCTGGCGCACATTCAAGAGCTGCGTGACGCGGTTTTCGAGCTGAGACGGGCAGGAAAACGCACGCTCTGCCACCTGGAAGATGCTGACGGAGCCGCTGCGTACTTCTGCGCAGCCACGAACAAGGTCCTGATCAATCCCGCTGGCGGGTTGCGCTTCGGTGGGTTGCGCTCGCGCCACATGTACTTCAAGCGCCTGCTTGAAAACTTGGGCATTCGTGCCGACTTCATCCGGATTGGTGCTCACAAGAGCGCGCCCGAGCAGTTCACCGAGAGCGGCGCCACCGATGTCGCGCGGAGCGACAAGATCGAGCTACTGCAGCAGTACGAGCGTCAGTTTTCCGAGGGGCTCGCCGTCGGCCGCGGCATGACTGTGCCGCAGCTGCGCGAACGCATCGGACACGGCCCCTTCGTCGCTCAAGAAGCCAAAGACAACGGCCTGGTAGACGGCTTCGCCTTCGATGACGAAATCGAAAAGGCGGTCCAAGATCTGACCGGGCGCAAGACACCGCTCGTGACCGACGGGCGAACCCGCTTTGCCCCGGAGACCCACGGCAACGGTGGCTACGTCGCCATGATCTACGTTGATGGTGACATGATTGACGGACGCAACCGCAGTATCCCGCTACTGGGGATGAACGTCACCGGCTCATACACCATTGCCGAAACGCTCAAAGCTGTTCGTGAAAACAAACAGATCAAAGCGGTCGTGCTGCGAGTCGAGTCCCCTGGCGGCTCCTCGATGGCGGCCGATGTCATGTGGCGTCAGGTTCAACTGACGGCGAAAGCCAAACCCACGGTCGTCAGTATGGGGGCGGCGGCGGCCAGCGGCGGCTACTACATCTCTGCCCCTGCTAGCCGCATCTTCGCCAATCCTTTGAGCATTACGGGGAGCATCGGGATCTTTTATGGCAAGGCAGACATCGCTCAATTGCTGAACAAGATCGGTGTGGACGTGGAGGTCTACAAGACCCACCCCCGCGCGGACGCCGAGTCGATGTTTCGTCCTTTTAGCCCCGAAGAACGCAAAGAGTTGGAGCACAAGGTCCATCAGTTCTACGACGTCTTCCTCGATCGCGTCGCATCCGGTCGCAACATGACCAAAGAGCAGGTCGACAAGCTCGGTCAGGGCAAAGTCTGGACTGGCGAGCAGGCGGTCAAGAACGGCCTAGCGGATGAGGTCGGTGGGTTGCGGCAGGCGTTGGCGTATGCACGCCAGCAGGCAGGCCTCCCGGAAGACGCTCCGATCATCGAGCTTCCGTCGATTCAGCGCTCGTTTCTCTCGCAGCTGATCGGCATCGAGGGCTTGAAGTCCAGCCTGTTGGACGCACCCATGCCGAACGGACTGACGGAAATGATGCGCGCCTTGGGCCCATTCGTGATCCACTCCGGCGACAAGCCCTTGGCGCGCTTGGAGTTCACGCTCGAAGAGCTGAAGTGAACACACTCGAGCTGCGCGGAGTCAGTCTTGCCGGTGGCCCGACTCCGCTGCGAGGTGCCAACGTCCAGTGTGACGCTCACCGGGTCGCACTGCTCGGAGACTGGTCCGCGTTCTGCGACTACTTAGTTGGTCAACGCCAATTGCAGCGGGGGCGCGTGCTGCTGGGCGACGAGGACGCGCGACAGAGTATCGCGCGAGGCAGCGCGGGTATCATGCACACGCTTCCAATCCTGCCCGAACGGGATACCCTGGCTACCTGGCTCGAGGCCAGCTTGGTCCTCACGGGCTACACCGCTACGCAAGCCCGCAACCGCACTGAGGCCCTGCTCGTCAGCCTGGAGCTTGCGCCGCTGGCTGGTCGCAAATTGGGGACGCTGACCGGACCGGAAATATTCGCAGCCCGCTTGGCGCACGCACTCAGCACGACGCCCGCGGTGCTGGTCGTGGCCGTCACGTCCGGGCTCCCAGAAGCGTTCGACTTCGAGCATGCGTTGTTGGTCCGCGCGGCGGAGCACAGCCGGCTGCTGCTCGCCTTGGATCCCGTTCGCCAATTCCAGCTGCTCACGTGGTGCGAGCAGGCAGTCTACGTGCAGCAGGACAACCAGCTAGGGCTGCTCACGCCAAGCCAACGCCCCCCGGGCTGCCGCGACTACCTGATCAGCCCCTCCCAGAATCGAACCGAGCTGGAAAGTCTATTTGCGGAGAGCGGCATCATGGTACACAACCCCGGCGGCAACGAACTTCTGGTCAGTCTGACCGAAGACCAAACGCCACAGAGTCTGCTGGCGTTGGCAGCGCGAGCCGACGCCCCCTTGCAGCGTTTGCTGCCTTTGTCCTAACCAAGAAATTGGCCAATCCCTGAAGTCCCCATGACCTCCGCACGTTCAGCTTTGTCCGGCGCCCGACGTATCGTGGTCAAGCTTGGCTCTAGGCTGCTCGCAACGCGAGCTCAGCTGATCCCAGGCATCTCCGAACAGATTGCCAACGCCAATAGTGGCAGACAGTTCCTGATAGTCTCGAGCGGCGCTATCTCACTCGGTTGTCAGAAGCTGGGCTACAACCAGCGCCCGAAGGACATGCCGCGACTGCAGGCAGCTGCCGCCGCTGGTCAGAGTGAGCTGATGCGCCGCTACGGGGATGCCCTGGCGACTCACGGTCGAGTGTCTGCTCAAGTACTGTTGACTCATTCCGACTTGGCCAGCCGGCGCCGACTCACCAACGCTCAGCAGGCACTCGGGGCACTGTTTGATGCGGGAGCAGTCCCCATCGTCAACGAAAACGACACAGTCTCCACCGACGAGATCGCCTTCGGCGACAATGACCAGCTCGCCAGCATGGTCGTGCCATTGGTAGGTGCAGATCTGCTGCTGCTCCTGACGGACGTTGCTGGCGTGTTAACTCCTGACGGAGAACGCATTGCGGTCATGTCGGATGAGTCGACCGTCGGTGACCTCAGCAGCGGAAATACCCACGGCAGCGGCGGTATGTCGAGCAAGATCAGCGCGGCCAAGAAGGCGTGCCATTCCGGCGCGCACGTCGTGATCGCCAGCGCCGACGAACCAAACGTCATCGCGCGGGTCCTCGCTGGCGAGGACTTGGGCACACTGTTTCCGCCGCCCAACGTCAAGCTGCGGGCGAGGCAACATTGGATCGCATACACACTGAAACCTCGCGGCAGCGTACTTCTGAATGAGGGTGCCGCAGCCGCCATTCGCGCGGGGACCAATAGCTTGCTCCCTGTGGGCGTCGTTGGCGTTTGCGGTCAGTTCAGCCGCGGTGATGCCGTGCGTTTGATCGGTCCCGACGGAGTCGAGTTGGCGCGCGGCTTGGCTCGACTGGGACTATCAGAAATCGCGCGGATGGCGGGCAAGTCGAGCGTCGAGCTGCAGACCCGACTCGGCGAGCTGGACGCTGTGGTGGTGCACAAGGACGACCTAGTCGTTTCTGACTAGAGCCGGCGCCCACACTTCAGACCCGATTCTACTGGATCAGTCCGCTGCCCCTGCACACGGATATGTGGGGAACCCGCTGCTCCTGAGGCGCGAGCGACAAATGGCGGCCCGGCCCCAAATTTTTTCCAAGACTGCCGCGTATCATTGTGTCGGAACCTTCCCACCAGCAGGGTGTCTGGCACAGGGTGTTGGTTAGCCGAGCACGAGAAACCGAGATTTGAAGTGAATTTGGGAGTACTTGGGTGACCGCAGTGGGGACATGTGTGAGATTTGGGGAGGTCCACACCGCTGCGCTACCAATACTCGCAGCGCTGATGTTCACCCTCGGCGGCTGTAGTGTATGGGGCGGGCAAGAACCAGCGCAAGAACCGGTGCCTGCTGCCATCTCGGACCCGCCCCAGCTACGCTACGTCGATCATGCGCTGGGCAATGACGCGGTGGTTCGGATCACGACCCCCTTCGTGGCCTGCACGGGCACATTGATTGACGAAGACCTCGTCTTGACGGCGCACCACTGTTTGGCGAAACGAGATGGCAACGACCGCTACATGGCCGAAGACGTAGACTCCGAAGACGTCCGCGTGGAGTTGGGCGGGGATTATCTGCCGTGGGGAGAAGTTGGGGTACGCGCGATTGTCGCTCCACCCTGCGGCCACGCCTCTGGGGTGGGAGACATTGCAGTCTTGGTGCTAGAGAAGCGTCTAAAAAACATGCCGACGTTGCATGTCAGCCTCAACGACATCCCACAGCGAGGAGCAACGATTGAGCCAGTGGGCTTCGGTCGCTGCTCGGACTCCGCAGAGGGGATTCGGCGGCGAAGTCGAACCGGAGGACCCATCAGCAGCGTGCTGCCCACGCGATTTCAGTCGCAGGCCGCGATATGCCCGGGCGACTCCGGCGGTCCAGCTGTGACCGAAAACAACATCGTCATCGGCGTCATCTCGCGCAGCGCGATGGACTCCCATCAGGATACGGTCAGTCGCACGGAGTACACTCGCGTTGACCGCTGGGAAGACGTGTTCGCGAACGCCGTGCGCATCAGCCAGGGCGAGAACCCAGCCGAGCTACCACCCGTGAGCGGCTGTGAGGCTCCCGAAAAGCCGTGAATGGAAACGGCGCGGCGCCACTATCCGATAAGTCGCCTGCTGAATACACGCTGAATAGAAGGGCGTCAGCCGATCCCCTCACATAAAAGTCGCCGCCACCGGAGGCGTCCGATAGGCTTAACGCGTGGACAAGGTCAATCGGTTCGTCGCGTGGACGCTGCTCGTGATCGCACTGCTGATTGGTATCGGGCGGTTAGTCGCATTCCGCTGGTGGCAGGTACCCATGGGCGATCCCGAACTCGAGGCGTCCATCGTTCCCACCTTGCGCGGCGGCGACTGGGTCCTGCTCTGGAACCTGACTCGCCCAGGCCCTGGCGATCTGGTGATGTGCCCTGACCCGGACGACCCAAGCAACGTCGTAATCGGGCGCATCATGGGTCAAGCTGGTGACGAAGTCGTGATCGACAAGCAAGAGGTCTTCATCAACGGTGCTAAGCCCCACATCGAATACAACTGCACCGAGAACCGGTACTCTTTGATCGACCCGGACACACTCAAGGAGGCCGAGGTGTTCTGTGACATGGAGGACATCGATGGCTCCCTCCACATGCGCGGCTATATTGGCGAAGCTTTCGATAAGAAGAAGCGACCGCGGTACACCCGCCAAGTCGACGCCAACGAAGTCTTCTTGGTCAGTGACAACCGAGCCTTCCCTTTCGACTCCAGGCACTACGGCAATCTCGTACGCACCACCTGCAAAGAAACCATCTTCTTTCGAATCATCGGAAAAGAAGGCTTTTTCGAGGTTGAGCGGCGGTTTCAGTACGTGCGATAAGCGCCCCCCTTTCGGGATAAGGTGGTCCCGGCGGCTGTCTTCCGTTTTGTCTTCCAATTCTGGGCGGCTTGATCGAAGCTGATTTCCGCCGGAGCGTCTGCCGGCCGCCCGTTGATAAGGAACGGTTTTCAGGAGGAAAAATGGACCAGACCCGGCATTACATCTGTAAGTCGTGCATGACAGCTGTGCCCCGCGGACACAAGTTCTGCGGACGCTGCGGAGAGCCCGTTCCGGATGACGTACTTGGGTTCCAGACACAGTTCTTCAGCGACATGCAGGACCCGGCAAAGGCCCGCTTGATCCTGATCTACGGCGAGAACATGGAAGGGCTGAGCTATCACCTGAAAGCTGACCAACATGTGGTTGGCCGAAATGGCCAGGTAGAGTTTCCCAACGACCAATTCGTGTCGCCCACCCACGCCAACTTTTTCTATCGCAACAACCGCTTGGTCGTGCGCGATGAGGGCTCGTTGAACGGCGTGTACGTGCGTATCAAGGGGACGGCCCCCATTGCCCCCGGTGACACGTTCATGGCTGGGGATCACGTGTTCCGTCTCGACCTGACGCCGAAGTCAGCTGACGCGACCGACAGTGACGGAACGTTCTTCTACGCTTCTCCTAAGCAACACACCGGATTCCGCGTCAGCCAGGTGTTCAGCGGCGGAGCGCTTGGGCTCACCATCTGCTCAGCCAGCAACACGATCAGTGTTGGGCGTGAGGACAACGATCTGAACTTCAGTGATGACCCCCACCTCGACGAGAAGCATTGCACCATCACTGAGGACGGCGGCAAGTTTACCCTAACGGATCACGACACCACCAACGGTACCTACACTCGGATTAAGACCGAGGTAGAGCTCGGCCATGGTGATTACGTGTTCGTCGGCAAGAAGCTGTTGCGCGTCGAGATCAACGCCTGAGCTCTTCCCTCAGGACGCTTCTTTGGGACTGGTCTTGCGGCGTGCGCGCTTCTTGCGCCGCCGCGCCGGCATATCTGGGAACAGACGCTCTTCATTCGGGCTGGCCGCGCTGCTGTACTCGAGGACCTGTGCGGCCAGGGGATACAACGGGGTGCGCGAGAACTTCCCCGGGCGCTCAGACTCCAGTCGAGGTAGGACCGCAACGATGCGGCGGACAGCGTCCGCGATGCGTCGCGGGATAGCCAGACGCTCGACGATGGGCTCGAGAAAGTCGTAGCCCGAGGTGACCCGATCGCGCTTACCCTCGCAGGCCTCGCGCATGGGTTCGAGCAGCAAGCAGCACAACAGCACGACATCGTCCGCGGGCTGGCCCTGCTCGGCGCGGTAGGCATCCAACTGGTCTAGCAAAGCCCAAACCCGACGGTCTTCTGTTGGTGCGTCATACAGATATGACGACAGCTCAGGCAGCAGCACGTCAAGCAGTCCCGTCTCCCAAGCGAGCCACATGCTGCGGTGAGCTGCACCGCCGCGCAGCAATCGCAAGATCTCTTCGAATAGACGCGGCCGTGCGGCCATGGCCAAGGTTCCGCGGCACTGCACGATCGCGTTGTACGTCTCAGGCTCGATGCCGAGATCCAAACGCGCCGAGAATTTGATGGCGCGCAGCATACGCACGGGATCTTCTTTGAACCGCACCACGGGGTCGCCGATCGTGCGCACAGCGCGCTTGGCGATGTCATCCATCCCGTGACACCAATCCAACACGGCACGTTCTTCCAGATCATAGAACAACGCGTTGATCGTGAAGTCTCGCCGTGCGGCGTCTTCGTGGGCCTGACCAAACGCGTTGTCATCGCGGATCAGCAGATCTCCTTCTTCTTGGTCCCCTTCGCGGGGCTGCCGCCGGAAGGTCGCTGTCTCGATCACTTTGCCCGCGCCAAACAAGACGTGGGCGAGTCGAAAGCGGCGGCCAATGATGCGACAGTTTCGAAACAAGTCGCGCACCACATCCGGGCGGGCATTGGTCGCCACATCAAAGTCCTTAGGCGTATGCCCTAACAGCAGGTCACGCACGCACCCCCCAACCAGGTACGCTTCGTAGCCGTTGCGCACGAGACGGGTGACGACTTTGGCCGCGTCTGAATCGATGCGCCCCTCGTCGAATTCATAGGGCACCCGATCTGGCGGCACAGCCGGCTCCACGACGCGCGGCTTCTCGCCCTCCTCCGGAAGGGGTTCCACGGTGTAGCCAACGGGGTCGCGGGCTGAACGACCCGATCTGTTTCTCTTGCCCGGTCGACGCACGATAGTTTGCTTATCTCTCTGCCTTCGGCGCCAATACTTTCCCTCGAGCTGGTGCTCGGGCGCTACGGCCACGAACACTCTCCGCCGCGGACCAGCGCACTTTCAGGCGTTGGAGCGCTGTTTAGCAGGCTGGGCGCGGCGACACCAGTCGCCGGCGCACGGCCGGGCGCGTAGGCCTCCGAATCGACCCGCCTGGACCGACAATAGAGCCCAACGGCGTCAGCCAACCGGGGAAAAACCGGGTGATTTGCCGTCCCAACGGGGTTACCTCTGAAGCTGTGCCGGAATTGGGGCGGAACACAAAAGCTGCCGGCTTCGGTGGAGCCGGCCGAGTGGCAATTGTGGTCCTCGGCTGTCGGCCGCTGGCTGGCCATAGCAGCGTGTTCAACCGCCGAGTCGAGCGGGCGGCCCAGGCGTTCCACGATGGTCTGGCCCCCTGGATCCTGGCCAGCGGTGGCGGTCGCTGGGAAGGCGGCTCTGAGGCCGCAGAGATGCGGCGTCGGCTGCTGGCGTGTGGAGTGCCGGCCGAGCGCCTTCTGACCGAACATCGCTCGCTCAACACGAGGGAAAACGCTCGGTATTCTGCCGAATTGCTGCACCAGCTCAAGATTGACCGCATCTGGGTGGTCACCTCCGACTATCACGTCTGCCGGGCGGTTGGCGCGTTTCGCGCACTGGGCTTTGACGCAAGGGGACTAGCCGCGAGCTCGCCGCCCGTAACCACGATGCGGCAGATCAGGCGTGCTCTGACCGAGCAAGTTGGCCGCTGGCTGGCGGGGCTTGATTGCCAGGCGTGTCGCCTGGAGCGGATGCGCCGGAAGGTGGGGGCGTGATCAGGCCAATCCGAATGCTCAGGCTTACGATGGCGCTGAGCGTCGCGGTGTCGTGCAAGACCGAGGTCCAGAGCTCAAGCAACGGCGCGGCTACCCGGCCGTCAGCCACCCTCGGCTCCGCGGAGAGTCGACAACTCTCCTCTTATCAACCGATGGAAGTGGACGCCCCAGCCGCGCTGCGACTACTTCGCTCTGGGACTGAGGCTGACATTTCACGCGGGGCAGTGGGCCTGGCACTGCTGTGCCGCGCTGGCATGGCGCGCGGTCAGCATCAGGGATCGCTCCTTGCTCGAGCGGCCTCACTGCTCGCTTCCGAAGATGCCCACGAACAAGCCTTCATCGCGATTTCTCAGGCCGTGGAGCAGTGTTCGCCCGCGGATGCCAGCGGACAAGACCACACGGAAGCCCTGCTGCGGGGCTGGCTTTCCTCCGGCACCCAGCAGGCTCGGGGCGCGGCGCGCGCGCTCGCTGGCAGAAGTGGTCGTCGTCGTTCACTGCACCCGGAAACCATTTTGGCGCTGTTGCCACTCCGCAACAAGTTCCCGCTCGAGGTCTGGTTTGCTCTATCCCACCTGAACTACCGCGCCGAATCGCTGCGAGCGCAAGTGGCGCGGCATGCCAGCGAGGCGTTGACTCAGACGGCCGGCGCCACGGCGGCAACGCGCTGGCTGCTCGGGACGCTGGCCCAGACCGGGCCCGATGGAGTCGACGCTTTGTCGGACTTCTCCACGTCAAACTCCCCCGATCGCCTCCGCGAGGCGGCGCTCAAAGGCCTGGGACAGGCGGGAGAAACTGGACAAAAGAAGTTGCTTGAGCTGCTGCTCTCGCCGCGTCTGACGCCATCGCCTCGCTGGGATCTGGCTCTGCTCAGCAGCCTCAAACCGCGTACGATACAGGATCACCTAGCAGAAATCGTCGCGCTCAGTCGCACACCTCTGCCACCGGATGACCCCGCCAAACGCGCGGCACGCCGCGATGTCATCGCCCTGCGCTGCGCCGCCGCCAGCTTGCTGGCGAACACCAGCAGCCTGAGTCAACACCTGCAGCAGTGCCAGCCTGGTGGGGGACAGCTGTCGGATCTGGCGACCCTCGAAGTGCTCGGACGCGAAGAGCTGTCCGGGCCGCGCCATTCGGTGTGGCTGAGGTACGCTCGCTCCGACGACCCGCTACTCAGGCAGCAGGCATTGCGCTTGCTTGTCCATTTCCCCGACACCCAGCAAGCCGAGCCGGAGCTAGCCAAAGCGCTACAGGACCACAATCCTGGAACTGTGGCGACCGCCGCACGAGTGATTCGTGACATCGGCAAAAATGGTGGTCTGAAGTCCCCTTCGCCAGCGTTGATCGCGGGGCTCAAGAGCGCTCTGACGGGAAAAGCGGTCACGCGGGACGCCGTGGCGACAGAAGTGTCCTTGCTGCAGGCGATCGAAGCGCTGCAAGTGCTTTCACTCAAAGGGGTGGTTGCAGAACGCTGTAAATCGACGCTCAACCCGGTCCGAAGCGCCGCCAGCGCGGCCTTGATGGCGATGCGTAGCCAAACACGCTGCTCTCCCATTCTGAGGTCAAAGCTCACGCGCTCCGGAACCCCAACCAAACGCCTCTTGATCCGCACCACACGCACGGAAGCCAGCATCGATCTGGACCTATCCGGAGCTCCTGCTCATGTACAGCGCTTGCAAGAGTTGGTCAGCAGTGGCTTCTTCGTCGGCCAACAACTGATCGGAGACGATTTGGTTTTGTCCTTCGGTGATCAGGACGCGGATGGTTTTGCCGACGGAACGCAGGATGTGCTGGCTGGAGAGTACAGCGCTCAGCCATTTTCGGCGTTGAGCTTCGGCGCAGCCCAGTCTGGTCTGGATAGCAGCTCAACGCAGTTCTTCGTGAGCTTGTATGATCGCCCAGATCTGGACTTTCAGTATCCTGTTTTGGGCAGCGCCGCACCCTCCTGGACTGAGCTTCGCCCAGGAGACGTCGTACTGGACGCCAAGCTGGTGGATCTGCCCTGATCAGAGGTAGGCTAGCGTCATGCTGCTGGCCGTCGATTTGGGCAACACGAATCTGACGCTGGGCTTGTTCGAGGGCGAACGGCTGCAGCGCAGTATGCGCGTACAAACAGTGCTTTCGCGCACGGCGGACGAGTACGCGGCGCTATTCCATCAGCTGCTGGCCGTGCACGGTGTTGCCTCAGGACAGGTCGCCGCCTCGGTACTCGCGAGTGTGGTCCCCCAGCTTACGGATGTCGTTTGCCAGGCCGTAGAAATCGCCACATCCAAAAGGCCGCTCGTCGTCGGTCCAGGCGTCAAAACTGGGGTCAAAGTCATGTACGACAACCCGCATGACGTCGGGACTGACCGCATCGTCAACGCTGTCGCCGTATTCGAACGCGAGCAGCGCGCAGCGATCGTGGTGGACTTGGGAACGGCGACCACTTTCGACTGTATTTCCGGCAAGGGTGACTACCTCGGCGGAGTCATCGCCCCCGGAATCCAGTTGAGTCTAAACGCGTTGGTGTCCAGGGCGGCTAAGCTGCGCGCCGTCGAGATTGCTGCCCCGCCGAAGGTGATCGGTCGCAACACCGCTCACTCTCTGCAATCGGGAGCAGTCTACGGCTACGCCGCATTGATCGACGGCCTAGTCGAAAAGATCAAAGCCGAGCTCGGCGAGCCCTGCTGCGTCATTGCCACGGGCGGTCTGGCGGGACTGATCGCACCGCACTCTCAAACCATCGAGCGCGTTGACCCAAACATCACGCTGGACGGTCTGAGGATCTTGTTCGAACGCAACCGCTCGGGCGCTTGAACCAATCGCCGCTGCGCGGCTCTGGGACGGCGCCAAGCTGGCGCCGTCCAACTAGCTGAAGCCAGCGAGGTCTATTTTTCGTAGACCTGAACCAGGGCCACGCCCTGGCCAGCTGCTACCGACGTCAGCACCTTGGCGCTGCCGGGCAGCGGAAGGGCCCACTTGTAGCAGTTAGGCGCCTTACCCAAGACTGCCTGAGGTCCAGTCGACTGGTCTTGAGCGAGCACTGGGTTCATCCCCGGCACCGGCGTTGCTGCAACCAGCTGAATGTTGACTTCGCTGACTGCGGGTAGTCCCACAGCGATCACCGTGTAGCACTTGCCAGGCTGCATGGTGACGACGGTCTCGTGCTGTTGACCCGGCTGGAACATCGCCGCGCTGGCAGCGCCGACCGGCTGCGCCCCGGGTGCCTCCGTGGTGGCCAACTGGTTCAACACCGGCTGCGCCAAGGCAGCCATCGAAGGATCGACGGGCTGGGCCGCGGGCGCTTGCGGAGCATTCGGAACCCCCGGAATGCCGGGCTGTGCACCAGGCGCAGGTTGTGCACCGGGCGCAGGTTGTGCACCAGGCGCGGGCTGTGCACCAGGCGCGGGCTGAGTGCCGGGAGCCGGCTGCGCTGTGGGCTGCGGAGGCGGTACCTGGCCACCTGCTTGAAATTGCGTCTGAGGCTCGGGGTCACTACCACCGCAGGCCGCTGCGAATGCCGCACCGAGCATCCCAAGAAACATTACACGTGCTACTCCAGCCATGATCTCGGCTCCCTCTTCGTGAATCTTCAACAAAGCTACCTAGCGCCCCTGGTTTGTCAGAAGGTCGCCAACTGCCGTGAGGCTACCTTTAGACGAACGGTTCGGTAAAGCGGCTCAATTCATTCCGAACCGGCGGCTGGCTGAGGGTCCGAGGAGTCACGGCATAGCGACGATCGGGCGGGTTTCAGGCTAGCATTGAGGCGTGCACGTCCCCTCGCTCTGGTTGTTCCTTGGTGCCGCGGCTTTGACCACAGGTTGCCTACCTCGTGAGACAAAGGACGACAAGTCGGCCAAAGCGGAGCGACTGCGCCGAGAACCGCCGCGCGCCGAGGCGAGCGCCAAGAAATCCACCAAACCCAAGTCCCGGCCCGCCCCTGCTGAAGGCGAAGGAGGTCGCATGGACAAACCAGCCTCCAAGCAGCCGACACCTGGCCAACGCGACCCCAAGAAAACGGCGCTGCTCGAGAGAAAGCGGAAGCACTCCCCCCAAGATCCGGCGTTAACCCAGCCGTTTACCGACAACTTCGAACGCACCCAGCTAGGAGACGACTGGCGGGCCACGTCCTCCAACTGGCGAATCGAGGATGGACGCCTGTGCGGCAGCCAAGCGCGCAATCACCCCGTGTGGCTGGCTCGGCGTTTGCCGACCAACGCCTCGATTCAATTCGACGCCATGAGCAGCTCGGAGGACGGAGATCTGAAGGCCGAGTTCTGGGGCGATGGCAGCAGTTTCGCCAGTTCGGTCTCGTACACGGACGCGACCAGCTATTTGACCATCTTCGGTGGCTGGAAAAACCGCTACCACGTGTTGGCTCGCATTGATGAGCACGCCAAAGACCGCCTCCAAGTCAAGGTCAACCCAGGCGGTGACGACCTGCGCGCGCTGCCCGTCGAGCCGAACCGCTCCTACCGCTTCAAGGTCACGCGCCACGACGGAAAGACCATCAAGTGGTTGGTCGACGATATCGAAATGCTCGAGTTGGAGGATGACAAGCCGCTGCGCGGGCCCGGCCACGAACACTTCGGCTTCAACGACTGGAGCGTCAAGGTCTGCTTCGACAACCTGAAGATCACTCCGCTTTGAGTCGTAACTAGGGGTAACAAGGCGTGGATGTTGGATGATCAACCGGGACGAATTCGACGAAGAGCTGGAAGAGTTCGAACTGCGACTGGAACGTCTGCGCGCTCTGTACGAGCAGTATTTTCTGGGGATGGAGCGGATTGAGCCCCACGTAGCCCGCAAAGACGTCGACCGCCGCGCCTGGAAACTCAAGCGCCTCAAGCAACGCAACACGGCCAAGCGCTTTAAGCTGAATATGCTCATCCAGCGCTACAACACGCTCCAGCAATACTGGATGAAGGTCTGCCGCCAGATAGAGAACGGCACCTACACGCGCCACCTACAGCGGGCCGAACGACGTTTCGGAGTCAGCGCGCGTCGCCAGCGCAAGAGTCTGCCCCCGCCCGACGACGATACCCCCGACAAGTCACGGCAAGCGGTCGATGATGCCAGCAACGAACTCGCCCGGATGCTCGCCGGCAGCGAGGATGGCTCCGAAGCTCAGGCGGGCGAATCAGGTGGCCAAGTCTCCCCTGAGCGTAGCCCCGCCCAGGGTAAGCGAGCTCCCACCCAAACCAAACTTCCGACCCGCCAGCAAGCTCCCCCTCCACGCCGCGCGCGTGACGCCAGTCTGAGCGACGATAGGGTGAAGAGCCTCTACGGCTCCCTGATGAATGAGCGCAAAAAGCTCAATCAAGGCGGCGCGCTGAGCGAAGCCGCACTGGCCAAGTCGCTCCGCGCCACCGAAGCCCGCCTAAAGAAGAAGTACGCCGGCAAAAAAGTGGATTTCAAAGTCAGCGTCCAGGGCGGCAAAGCGGTCATCAAGCCAATCGTCAGCTGACGAACGGCCCTGCCGCAGGGCCGCTCAGTTGGTCGCCGCTGACGGGTACTGGCTTTGGCGACCGGACGAGGGCACGCCCACGTCGTCGTGGCCATCGCAAAAGTGGATGGCGCAAGAGCCCCGCCCGGCTTCCCGCATTCGGGAGCAGAGTGAGGATAGGTCCTTGTCCGCGTCCACGACCTCGCCCTCCATCGGGTTCATCGTCGTCTCGTCATAGCGGCAGTTATCCAGGGCGATCCAACACCCTTGATAGCGCTCGGTCTGGCAGATTTGGGGCCAGGTTTTGCGCTCGCTCATATACATCTTGCCTTTCGCGAACCCCATCGAGCTCATCAGTCTATTCATCGTAGGCTCCTGAATCCGTGCGCAGGCGCACGGGACCGTTTGCGGTCTAGGGCAGAGGGGGATCCGTACTGTTGAGTCGTACCTTGTCGTACAGGGAACTCGTACTCGCTGTGTTCCTGCTCGTTTAAGCAGCCTCGTCTAGGGTGGCTAAGCCTTCTTCAAGCGGTGCGTCGTTCGACTCTTAGGATCTAGACCTGGCTCGATTCGCGAGTCAAGGGACTGACCACGCCTGAACTGGCGGGCGGCTGGTTTTGCCTCTACTAGAAGGGGTGCCGAAACGAGGCGCCTTAGTGTTTTCAACTAGTTACAGCTCGACACAATCGAATCCAAGGACGCGCTCCCTGCATTCATGGAATTGGCGGCGCCCTGGATCTGCCGAGCCTGATTGCAGTTTTTTGCTCGAGCAGCTCGCTTGGCGGCGGCTGGAGCCCTCTGGCGCGCCCGCGCCGAGCACTGACTCTTCTTGCCGGCGTCCGTACAGGCGCGAAATTGTACGGCCGCAGAGGTGATAGCTCCGCTGTTGGCCAGGGAAATGCACTTGTTACAGGCCTGGGCCGGGTCCACAGAAGGCGGTTTCGGCCTGGTTGGCGGGGGCGTCACTGGGGTTGGCGCCTTGGTTGGCGCTGGCGGCGTGGTCGGAGTCGTCGGTTGAGGTTTGGGGGTGTTATTCACCGGCGGCTTCTTGGTGCCGGTGTTCTGATCGCTCCCAGCGTTGCCCGCGCTGTCGTCATCGCTCGCCGTGTCATCCGAGTCATCGGTCGCGGTGTCGTCCGTCTCGGGTTCGCTCGTTGGCGCTGGTTCGGCAGTCTCGAGCGCGATCGTCTCCAACGCGAGAGGATCACTGTCTTCATCCCCTCCAGCACCCACCACCGCCAAGGCGATGCCACCAACCAGCACGACAGCGACGGCACCCAAACCGATGATCAAACCTTTGCCACCACCCCCTCCGGAGTCCCGTCGACTGGTGGGGGGCGCTGGGGGCACAACGGCTGCACCAATCGGCGCGCTGGGGCCAACGGGCCCGCTCTGCGCCGGTAGAGCTGCGGTTGGTGCTGGCCCCGCGCCGACTGGCGCCCCGAAGTCGGGCACCGCGCCCATCGCGGCGGTCGCGGCTCCGCCACCGGCGGCTGCCATGGCGCCGGTGTTCACCACTGCGTCTGGCCCCTTCTCCATCGCGGCAACGAACTCTTTGACGGTGCCAAAACGTTCATCCCGGTCCTTGGACAGAGCGGTCAGAATGGCTTGCCGCATCCCCGGCGGGATCTGGGTGCTGACCTCCATCGTTTCGAAGGGACGCGGCTGAGCGGTCATGTGCTCGGTCGCCCACTCCCAAGGCGTCGTCGCATCAAACGGCAGTTTGCCGGTCAGCATTTCGTACGCCATCACGGCCAACGAATAGATGTCACTACGACGGTCCAGAGCTTTGCCAGTGAATTGTTCTGGACTCATGTAGGGCGGAGTCCCAAGTACCATGCCCTGCTGAGTGAGCTTCGCTTCCTTTTCGGCGTCGGCCGATTCGGTGCGCGCGGCGATACCGAAGTCCAGCAGTTTCACCACATCTTTCTCACCAGCACGGTCGATCAGCACGACGTTCTCTGGCTTTAGATCGCGGTGAATGATGCCCTGGTTGTGCGCTTCTTCCAACGAACCAGCCACCTGCTTGAGGAGCTTGAGTACGCGCTGCGGCGACATCGCGCCGGCTTGTTCAATCACCTTGTCCAGTGGAGTTCCGGCAAGGTACTCCATGGCGATGTACAGGGTGCCATCGTCCATCGCGCCGAAGTCGTAGACCTTGATGGTGTTGGGATGCTCCAGCTGAGCCACGGTACCGCACTCGCGGTGAAAGCGCGCCGTCACCGAAGGATCGGACGAGAGCTCCTTGTGCAGGGTCTTAACAGCGACCTTCCGCACAGCAGTCCCCATCTGCTGTTCACCGGCATAGACGATGCCCATACCGCCTTCGCCGATCACTCCCGTTATCCGAAAGCGACCACCCACCATCTTGCCTACCAGCGGATTTTCGTCATCCGAATGGACGGGCATGGTGACGCCGCAGTTAGCGCAAAATCGCGCGCCCTCTACATTTGGATGACCACAAGCCTCACAGTCCATCGTTCGCTTAGCGTTGCACGAAGAGGCCCTGAAAGACCACCTCTGAAGGCTTACTTAAATGCCCTTTTGTCGCCAATGCAGGATCTACGTGTCGGTCCTTCGATTGATCTGATCAGTGGCCGGCCGTGGTTCCACGAGGGGTATCAACTGGCGTCGGCACCGGGGGCCGGCTGCCCAGCGTTTTCTGTGTCGGCGCGCGTGGATGTGGGTGGCCAAGGTACGACAATGGCTCTACCTGAAGCGCGATCCAAGATCCGAGCACGTGTTGCGCGTTCGGATGAGGGCACGAGGAAACTGGTACTCACATCTGCACCTGCAGCCAAGTTGGGCGCGCCGGACTTCGCCTCGTCCGGTGTTGGCGCCGCACCAAGCAGCGGGAAATCGAAGCGTACCCGGTCGATCAATTCCCGCCCGATCCAAAGCTCAAACGCGTAGCGCCCCATCCTGCGCGCCGTCGCCATGGGCTTTTCGGTCTGCTCTTGCCGGATGGCGCCGACAGAAACAACCCCGTGCAGATAGCGGACCTCCACCCGGTAGTGCTCCTTGGTGACCAGCGGGGGTGGATCCGGAAGATCTGCCGGCAATGGCTCCGAATTCTCGGCTGACGGAGGGTCGCTGTTCGGCTTTGCTGGTTCCTCTTCGAGAGCGGGCTTTCCCGTGTCACCCTCCGCCAGATGGTGCTTCGCCTCGAGCGCCGCGTAGGGTTGGCTCTTTGCTTCGACTTGGTCGCCGGCGCAGCCACAACTCATACCGATGAAGAGCGCGAAGCTCATCCATCGAACGGCTCGACGAGCGATTGCGGACAGAAGCGTCATTCGCCTTCGGGAACCGAAACCCCAGTGGCACGCTGAACCAGGCGCATCAACGCCGGGTCGTTCTTGAGCTGTTCGACGACTTGGGACTTGATGATCTGCAATTGCTCAGGACTCAGTTGCTGCAGGTGCGCTACCGCTTGTTCGGCGCGCACGTCCAGATACTCGTCCAAGCTCAACTCACCACGCTCGAGGCGATCGAGGTCGGCTCCAGCGACGTCTTGGCTAGCGCCTGCGGCTTCTGGCTTTTCTACCTGGAAGCTCTGCGCTTTCGGCGGCCCTTTTGGTCCCCCGACTCCGCCCGGGCCACCGATGCCACCGGGGCCGCCGCCTATTCCGTCAATTCCCATGAGTGCTCCGGGATTCTAGTACTTGAAGCAGCGCAGTCGTAGGAAAACCCATCGACCAATTGCGTTCGCCCCCACGACCAGAAACGTCCCTCATCGAACGTTGTTGATCGCGTTCTTGACCGTGTCATGGCGCGCCTTGAGCACGTTGGAGATCGTCGAAAACGCCCGCGTTTCCTCCTGGATCTGTTGTTGCAGCTGCAAGTAGTAGAGGCTGTTTTCGGCTTGCTGAGCCAATACGCCCGCCATATCTCCAGCTCCTGCTTCCGGGCCTCCCCCTGACATCATGGGGTCAATTCCGGACGCTTGCCCGGTGGGTGATAGAGCGTCACCGCTCGATTGGGGCGGGGTGCGCACCGCCGCAGCCACCAGCTGGCCCCCGGGCAAGCGCTGCACTGCCGCCTCCGCTCCCCGGACCACCGCGTCAGCGCCGCTGCTGAGCACATTCTTGAAGGGTTGGGCTGGCGTCGGCGTTACGCGCCTAGCAGTCTGGGTCAACGCCACATTGGTGCTGGGCCCCTGGCCCTGGATTCGAGTCGTCATCTTGAAGAAACCTCCGGTTGTGTTTCCCCTTCGACCCGGAGAAGGCGTGGTTTCCGGATTTCTTATGAGAAAATCGAAAGCCGGCTGCGCTCGCCGCTCAGAGCCCAAACCATTCGGCGGGCGCCACGGCAAATCCCTGGTGGCGCAGCTCGAAGTAGAGGGCCGAGTCGGCGTGCTCACTCTTGAGCTTGCCCAGGGCCGCCCCTGCTTTGACTCTCACCCCGGCCTCCACGAAGGTTTCTTCCAGGTTGGCCGTCACCGTCGAATAGCCGTGACCGTGGTCGATCACGACCGCCTGCCCCAGCTCGCCGTAGTCCCCGACCATGACGACCTTTCCTCGGTACACCGCGCGCGGCAGAGTGTTGGGCCCAACCTCGAAACGTAGACCCGGCCCGCGTCCTTCCGGTTCCCAATCAGCCACCCGCGCCCGCCCTTCCACAGGAAACGTCAACTTGCCTTTCAGGTCGTCGAAGCGCTTAGCCTCCGCCATGCCCTCAAACGAACCGAAAACCGTCGTGTGCTGAGCGGACTCGCTGGGTTCACCGAAAGCTTGCCGAAATGCCGCCTCTCGCTCCTCCGCCGCCAAAATCGCATCCTGAGATCGCCGGTCGACGCTGATTGTCGAGAGCGCCCGCCCCCCTGACTCAGCGAGCAGCTCATTCAGCTGCGCTTGCCGACGAATGAGCTGCAGGCGCTCCTTCAGATCCTTGATCAGGGAGCGTCGCATCAGCTCAGCGCGCTGAGCGTGAGATACAAACCCATCGAAGCCTTGGCTCATTGGGAGCACACCCAAACGCACCAATCGCACGTAGGCCCTGCCTCGCATCTCGACCAGTCGATCCAGTTCGAGCACCCGTTGGTTGATGCGTTTGAGCTGAGAGCGCAGCCCCAACTCCCCTTGGGGCAGCGCGCCCGTCAGCGACTGTTCCCCACCGGCATCGCGGGGCAACGCCACCACTGAAATAGCCAGCAGACCAAACGCAGGCCACCAACGCCTCATACTTCGAACGACCTTCTGAGACTCCAAAGCGAGGCCGCACCACCAATCACTGCGCCAGAGGCGATCAGCACGGCGCTAATAACCCACGGCAGAAACCTAGGAGCCATACCCAGCAACAGAGCGAGCTGTTCGTCGAAGCGATGGGTGACGAACCCAAACATGACGCCCGTCAGCAGCAACGCCATGAAGGCCCCCAATGCGCCTTGAGCCGCGCCTTCCAACATGAACGGTTGACGCACGTAGCTGGTCGTCGCTCCCACGATGCGCAACACTTCCACTTCATCGCGCCGGCGCTCCAGCATCAACTTGATGCTGGAAGACACCACCGTAGTCACGGCAATGAAGACGATTGCGCAGAGGAACGTCGCCACCAAGGTGGCGGCATTGGCGAACTTGCTGAGACGGGTAGTCCACGCTTGGTAGGTCTCGACGCTTTCGACGCTGCGCAACTGGCCCATCAACTTGGCGACCTCTGCGACGCGGCCAGCATCCGCGGTCTCCGCCAGACGCACTTCGATGCTCGCAGGAAAGGCCGCACCCGGCAGCGCCTCGAGCAAGGTGTTGTCGGAAGCATCCAACAAATCGACCCGCGCCTTTTCGGAAGAAACATACGAGGCGTCCACCACGTCAGGGGTGGACTTGAGCACCCGCGCGACACTCATCGCTTCCGCCTCGGTCACGTCAGTCGTGAGAAATGCGGAAATGCGGCCCGCTGATTCCCAGCGTTGCTCGAGGCTGCGCAAGTTGACGACGGCGAGCAAGGCAAACGCCAAACACATGAACGCGACTGAGATGCTCAGCGCGCTGAGCACGTGCATGCGCCATTCACCTTTGCCTCCGCGCCACGCTCGCTCAATTGCCCTCATTTGTCTTCCTTCGTCCGTTTCGGCAGTGCCTTCAGCAGGTCCCTTGGAGCTTCATGCGACCGTTCGTAAACCGTTGGGGGCGTCCGTTGTCTTGCCCTCATCCAACACCACGACGCGATGGGGTCGCGTATCGAGCAAGCTACGATCGTGGGTGGCGAATACCACCGTGACTCCAGTGCGGTTGATGTCCTCGAACAGCTCCAAGACATCGAGCGCCAGCTGAGGATCCAAGTTGCCGGTGGGCTCGTCCGCCAGAACCAGAGCCGGTTCCGCGACAATCGCGCGAGCGATCGCCACGCGCTGTTGCTCACCACCTGAAAGATGGTGCGCCGGCTCCGAGCCGCGCCCGCCAAGACCAACCTGCTCCAGGACTTCGCCGACGCGACTACGGATGGTGCCACTGGGCAAACCCAAAATTTGCAGGGGCAAAGACACGTTTTGGTCGACGGTCCACGCGTCAATCAAACGAAAATCTTGGAATACGATCCCGATGTTGCGCCGCAAATACGGAATCGACTCCGCTTGCAGCCGACTGACATCGCGACCCATAAACAGGATCCGTCCGGTGTCCGCCAACTCGGCCGCGTAAATAAGTCGCAGCAGCGTGCTCTTGCCGGCGCCCGATGGGCCAGTGAAGAACACGAACTCGCCCCGTTCAATCGTCAGACTCAGATCGCGCAGCACGCTGCAGCCTGGCCCGTAGGATTTGTGCACGTGCTCGAAAACCAACAGCGGGCGGTCCGCAGCGCTTTGGTCGAACCGCTTACCCGGACGCAAGAATGGCCGAAACGCGGAGATTCTGGAGCCTAGACCCATGCGCGTCCGTCGCTAGCAGTGCTAGCTCGATCCGAGCAACTTTTCGGTCGGCTCCACGATTGTTTGGCGAGTGCCTGGGATCATTGCGTGCAGCCACTGTAATGTCGCTCAGGAGCCATACGGTGCTAGGCTTTGCTGCACAGGAGAAACGATGAGCGACGTTATCACACTCGCGCGTACTGCCCGCGAACACCTGGCGGGGGCGCTCGGCGCTCTGCAAGCCCCGGGTGTTCCGGACGCTTTGGCGGGCGTGGCGCAACCAGTAGCTCAGGCGATGGGCATGATGCACAACCTGGAACAAGACCCGTCCAACGTGGCCAACGTAGCGCCGCACGCATTGGACACGGTACGGACTGCTCTCGGAGCGCTGCAGAGTGCTGGTGCCAATCACCCAGCGGTGGGTCAAGCCATCGAGGGGATCGCCGGGTCGTTGAAGGCCGTTCATTCCTTGTCGCAAATGCCGGGACCTCAGCAAAGACAGCCGTCCCTATCGCAACAGCCGCTGCCGCCGAGCGCGATGCAGCCGCAACCTGCGCCGCGTCAGCCATCTATTTCGCAACAACCGCTGCCGCCGAGCGCGATGCAGCCCCAGCCGGCGCCACAGTTCCCGCAGCAACAACCCGCTGCCCAATTCCAGCAACCTGGAGCCCCGCAGTTTCCGCCCCAGGCCGCGTCTCCCGGCGCTCCGGGCGCCCCGGGTCTCAGCAGCTTGGGCCAGACTCAGGTCGGCCACCGCGGCCCGGACGCAGTTTCTCCCGCAGCAGCCGCCGCGTACCAGGCCATCCAGCAACCATATGGCCTGCAGCAGGGCGCCCCTCCTCAGGCGACACCTCACGCTCAACCAGCGCCGGCGCCATACCAACCGGCACCCCAGGCGCCCCCGCAGCCAGCCTACCAGGCGGCTCCCCCGCAGCAGCCCGCACCCTATCAGCCCGCAGCGGCACAGCCTCAACAGCCCGCAGCCTATCAGCCTGCGCAGCAGGCGACTCCTGTACAGCAGGCGACTCCTGTACAGCAGGCGGCACAACAGGCCGCGCCTGGGCAGCAGCCAGCCGCCTATCAGCCGCCGCCGGCACAACAGCAGCCGGCAACCCAGCTGGGACCGGGACAAACTCAGCGCCTGGAGCCCAACCCTGCCCAGCAACCCGCAGCGCATCACGCCGCGGGCTCGCCGCAGCCGCAACAGCCTGCGCCGTATCAAGCCGCTCCAGCAGCTGCGCCGCAATCCGTTCCTCCGCAGGGGCAGGTTGCTCAGCCCGCTCCTCAGCCAGCGCCGGCACCTGATGCGTCGGCTCAGCCCCAAGTTGCACAAACGCAGCGTTCCGCCGGCGCCAACTCGAACAGCAATGGTGAGATGGTTCACCTAGAGGCGGCACTGGGCGCGCACAGCAGCACGAATTTCTACAAAGGGCTGAGCGGCAATGACGTGATCGACTCGGGCGGGATCTTCGTCGCCACCTACAACATCCCGGAGATCGGGCAGCCCGTGAGACTCACGGTGAGCATGCCCGGCGGGTACGAGTTTGACGCGCAGGGTGTTGTTCGCTGGTGCCGCGAGGCCCCAGGTACCGCCTCCCTCGCCCCCGACGTCCCTCCTGGTTTTGGGGCACAGTTTACAGAAATTTCGCAAGAGGGCCGGCAGCTCGTTTACCGCTACGTTCGTAACCGCGAACCCATGTTCTACGACGACATGTAGACGACGCGAGCATCCTTCGCCCCGCGAAACATTCGACCGAGCAACTACGCCTAGCGACGGCGCTATCCATTGCGATGGGGCGACGCGCGGACACACGGAGGCGGTCGACGCGGACATGAGGCGGCCCGGGGCGATCGACGCGGCAATTGCGGCCCCGCGGACACGGGTCGGTCGACGCGGCAATGGGGTCCCGCGGACACGGGTCGGTCGACGCGGCAATGGGGTCCCGCGGACGCATGAGGCCCAGCAGCGCGCTCCGTGCGCGCGCGATTCACGCCCGCTGGTCGCGGACAAATCGGTCCATTCGCGAGCGGTTTGCTCGACACCACTGCAGTGGTCAGGCCCAAATCGCTCGTTTTTGGACCGATTTGCTCCACACGAATCCGCGCAGAGCGCTTGGCGAGCGAAGCGAGCTCTCCGTTGCATGCCACGCGGGGTTCTGGGGGGACGGTTTGCGTCCGCCGCGGGGTGCGCTCCCGCAGGCGGCTTTCCAAATGCAGCTGGGGTTGCGAACGCACCCTGCTGGAGCACGCGCTGGCCCTGCGGATACGACCGCGCCGCTCTCCAAAGCCCCCCAGACGACGATTTTCTTTTTTGGACACAACCGCGGCTGTGCCCGGCCGACAGCTGCAGCATGCCCTTTGCTGAGCACTTAGTAGCCCGAAGCCGCGACGTCGGGGGACCGTCGTTGCTCGAGATGGACCGCGCGGCATGGTTGTGGGCTCGACTACGGCAGCGTTTCCCTGATGCCCTAGCCTGCGTCTTGATGCCTGATCATGTTCACTTGCTGGCACCACCCGGGCGGGTGCGCCAGTTTCGAGGAGTCTTGGGCGCGTTCTCCGTACAGTTCGGCACGCGCTTTGAGGTGATAGCGCAGCCCGCCAATACTGCCGCGATCGCTCTGCGCAATGCACGCTATTGCTTCCTCAACCCGGTGCGCGCTGGATTGGTCGCGGACCCGTGGATGTGGCCGTGGTCCACGCTCCGCGATCTTGCGGGGGCAGCCTGGCCGATATGGACCGCTTCGGGCGATCTGGCCGCCCGCTTCGGGTACGCTTCGGCGCGAGCGTTGTTGGAAGCGGTCACACGCACAGCGGAGGCCTCGCCAAAGCCCCCGGCGCACGCGCCCATCCGCATCGCGACGCCGGAGGCGATCCTGCGGGCGGTCGCCAGCACTTGCCGACAACGTCCAAACGAGGTGACGCAGCGGCCGTTGTCTAGACGCCTGGCTGTGCAGACCTGGTGCGCGCTTGGCGTGCATTCGAAGGTGACTGTTGGGGCGGAACTTGGGTTATCCCGCTTTGCGGTCAAGCGCCTTTGCGTGCCACTTCACCCGGCGCTCGCTGCCGTCTTGTTGTGCTTGTCCGACGAACGATTGCTGTTGGGTGGACCGCGCTAGCAGGAGGGAGCAGCGACACTGCCCCCGGGCTATTCGGTCCATTCGCGAGCGCTTTGCTCGACACCACTGCGGTGGTTGGGGGAAAATCGCTCGCTTTGGGACCGATTTGAACGACACCGGCCCGAGCGGTGCACGATGGGGATCAACCGCTCGAGCCGCGCCGCGCCACGCGCTCGACGAGAGCTGAACGCAGCCATGAGCTGGGCCCCCGCTGCGCGAGCGATCGGCACTCAATCCGCCCGACCCGGGTACGTCTCCGTCACTGTGAATCAGCGACGCTATCTGCGTGCGCTGCGTTGGGGTTCTGCGGTGCACGGTGGGCGTCCGCCGCGGGGTGCGCTCGCGCAGATGGCTTCACCATCAGAGGGATGCCAAAGCCCCGACGTTTGGAAGCGAACCCCGGCAAGCGGGAAGTTGGCCGCACTAAGCCGCGGCTGCTAACGCGCACTGCGATGCGCGCTTCGGTTTTGCTAGTCAGTTGTGTTTTGTTGTCGGCGGGGGTGAGCGCCTGCGCCGCCGCGCACCGCACGTCGAGTCAGCGCTTGGTCGACGCTGCGCGCGAACTCAACGAAGCCTCGCGTTTCGGGCGCATGGATGTGGCTGCAGATCTGGCCGCGCGTGGAGCAGAAACGAGCTTCTTGGAGCGACGCCGCACTTGGGGCAATGACGTGCGCGTGGTCGACGTCAACGTGGCGTCCGTCGAGTTCGCCGATCAGTTCAGCGCGGAGGTCATGGTGCAGATCGCCTGGACTCACATGGCGCAAGGCACTTTGAACAACACCACGCTGAAGCAGTCTTGGGAAGACCGCAAACACGAGGGCTGGAAGCTCACCCGCGAGCAGCGAGTGGAGGGCGCTCAAGGATTGTTTGGTGAAGCCGCCAGCCAACCGCACCCGCAGCCACGCCCAGACGTTCACTTTCCGTCAAAAACGCTGAGCAGCTCGGACCCCGTGGGACAAGTCCGGTAGACTCCCGGTCCAGCAGGCCTCACTAGTCCCTCAAATGCCGCAGGAGCAGCGCACCACATCGCCGGAGGCGTGACGAGGCTCGCTGCTTCTTCCTGCAGACGATGTTGCTTCGCGCGGGAACAGTGCTGGCTAGCACCGCCTAGCTTGCCGCGCTCGGCTGCTTACTTCTTGCCGCGCTCGGCTGCTTACTTCTTTCCGCGCT
>JBNLEN010000001.1:0-111052 GCA_050304975.1 Polyangiaceae bacterium | reverse complement strand
CCGGACGCGGTCGACCGCAGCAACTTGATCAGCTATCGTCCGCTAACGCGCGCGGACTTCAAGGCGAACAAGCCGCCCCCAGAAGCCGAACCGCACGCGAAGGAACTGGGCGCCATGACTTGCGCCTATTTGCTGACCACGCCAGAAACCAAGTTTCGCATCGTTGAGCAGCGGGAGCCAGGCGGAGCGTCCGCGTTCACCGCCACCCTGCAAGAGCTGACCTTCGTCGCGTACATGGACCGTAACTGCTCTTGGTGGAATCCCGCCGAAGGCAAAGCATCTGAAGCGTACCTGCTGCAGCACGAACAAACCCACTTCGCGCTGACAGAGCTGGCGGCCCGCCAACTGAACGCCCAGGTGCCTGACATGAAGAAGCAGCTCAAAGCAGAAGGCGACTCGCTCGAGGAAGCGCGAGGGGATCTTGAGAAACAACTCCAAGCGCTGCTCGATGAGGCTCACGCAGAACTGCTGGACGTCAACTTGGAGTTTGATGAAGACACCTCCAGACAACGAGACCCTGTCGCACAGCAACGTTGGGCAGATCGGGTGCAAAGGGATCTCGACGCGTTGTCAAAGTAACGAATAACCATCGCGCGGCTGTCGGTGACTGTCCGTGGCGAGCTCAGAGTGTCGGACAAATTGCGCTAAACCCGCGGAGTTACACGCGTCTTTGGGGATCACCAAGCGATCCTCAAGTTCGCAGTTGGTGTGAAAAGTGACACCGATCCAGCCCTGAAACGAATCACTTTTGTCTCACATTCAGAGCAAGTGCAGAAAACACACCCAGCGAGAAAACCGCCGCGATCTCGGGGTGAAAAGCCTGGTGCGTGCTGCTGGCGCATTGTTAGCTAAAACCAATGCCTGCTTCTGCACAACGCCGTCTACCCACATCTGTCGCCATCTCTTGCGTGGCGCTGACAATGCTTGGCTGCGGCAGCGGCAGTATTGATCGTGATGACGATCTCATCGGACAAGACCTAAACCAAGCCAACTCGGGCGGCGCGCCTCCGATCATGGCGCCAGTCAGCCAAGGTGGATCGGCCGGCAACCCCGCGGACGTGCAGGATCCTCCTCCTGCCCAGGGTGGAAGTCGCGACGACCAGGGCACGGGCGGCCAAATGCAGCAAGACCCACCCCCGCCAAATATGAGCGTCGAGCCGCGTGATGGAGAACATCCGGTGGATCCCAATCTCATGCTCTCACCGGTCAACGGCGGCAGCATGGGCTACACCACGCGCTTCTGGGACTGCTGCAAGCCCCATTGCGGCTGGCCAGAGCACGCCAACTCACCCATGAAAATCTGCAGCCGAGATGACCAAGTCATCAACAATCCCGACGAAGGCAGCGCCTGCGACGGCGGCGGCGCCCACACTTGCCACAACTTGGCGCCCTGGGCCGTGAACGAAAACGTGTCTTACGGCTACGCGGCCACGCCTGTTGAGGGCGATATATGCGGCAAGTGTTATCAGCTCGATTTCCAAGGTGGGGGCGACGAAGGTTCGAATGCAATCGCGGGCAAGAAGATGATCGTGCAAGCCATCAACGTCGGCCACGACGTGCAAGGTGGCCAGTTTGACTTGCTGATCCCCGGCGGTGGCGTCGGAGCCTTCAATGCTTGCTCATCCCAGTGGGGCGTCTCCAACGAAGAGCTGGGCGAACAATACGGTGGCTTTCTGAGCAAATGCTTCAATGAGATTGGCCACGATGCGGAAAATCAGGCGTTGAAGGAATGCGTGCGGCGCCAATGCGACAGCGTGTTCGGCTCCCGCGGACTCAGTGATCTCGAGGCCGGCTGCAACTGGTTCGTGGACTGGCTGCACGCCGCCAACAATCCCCGCATCGCCTACCAAGAAGTCGAGTGCCCCAGTGAACTGCAGAACCTGAGCGGCCTGCGTCGCTAGACCGATACCTAGAACCACGACGCGACGAGCCGAAATACGCACCAGAGTAGGCCCGCGGCAATTAGCAACAGCATCGCAAGCAGCTCAATCGCACTCAGCACATCGGCAAGCAGACCCAGCCCGCGCCACACGCTCTGGAGCATTCGCTTCATCAACGACCGGACTCCTGCTGCCAAGCTTTGAGCACGCCCCGCGCGTCGTCACTCAAGCGGTCGTCACAGCGCCGCAAAAGAGCCTGGGCCACGCTGCCCAGACCGTCTAGCTCTTTCCACAATCGAGCGGAAGAGCCGTCGGCGAACTCCAGCACGACATCGCCCGACTTTTCGCTGGCGGCCCGGATCTCTGCCCAACTCCGAAGGCGGCTACCCATGAGCCCACGTACCAGCAGCCCGTCATCGAGTACCTGGCGGCGGAACGCCATCAGTCCGGAAAAGAGCACCCCCAGAAACGTGTAGATACCGGCGGAGACGATCAGTACTTCGGCGCGTTGTTGGCCGCTCATCAACAATCCGAGAACTGGAAGAGGCAAAGCCATCACACCAAACGCGAGCGGGTAGCGCAGCCCGAGCCGGGCTTCTCCGTCTTCTGTGAACCAGACGCGACGCTGGTTGAGCCACTGCTGGACCAGGGCGGGACCAAGCCCAACAGCCATCGCGAACAACAGCCCGTAGACGAGGTCGCTCAAAACCTGGTCCCCAACAGGAGCAGAGCTTAGCTAATTCCGTGAGCGGCGCTTTTCTCATTTTTTTCCGCAACCGGGCCTGGGTGGCGGCCGAGTCGTGGTCATTCCCGATTCAACCGGAGAGAAGCCAATGACCAAGCTCATCAATACTGTTTCTGTAATTGCCATCACCACCGCCTTCGCCTCGGTCGCCGCGGCGCAAGAAGCCCCCGCTCAGCCGGCAGCACAGCCCGCCGCACAGCCGACAGCAGCCCCCTCCCAGCCGACCCCCGCGGTCGCGCAGCAGCCTGTTCAGCCTCTGGCCCCGCCGGCAGCGGAGCAATCAGAACCCGAGGTGGACACCCCGGCAGAAAGCAGCTCGGAGAGAGACCACACGGGCTTCTTCTTCAACGTGCATCTCGGCGGCGGCTACACGCACCTGAAGAGCAACTTCATGAGCGACAGCATGACCGTCGAGGGCACCGGCGCCGCCTTCGGTTTGGTCTTCGGCGGTGTAATTGCCCCAAACTTGGTGTTGCACGGTGAAGTGACCGGAACCACCGCCACCAACCCGGAGATCACCTACAACGGCACGACCGTCGCGACCGAAGATGTGTCGGCTGTCGTCGTCGGCTTCGGACCTGGAATCACCTACTACTTCATGCCGAGCAACGTCTACATTGGCGCATCGGTCCTGGCATCAACCGCCTCGATCAACGCTGATGGCGAAACACTCGGCGAGACGGATACTGGCCTCGGTGCCATCTTGCGCGTCGGCAAAGAGATCGTGATTGGCGAAAACACCGGCATCAACATCGGCGCGCAGTACCAGGGTGCACGCCTGAGCGAGAAAGACGTCAACATTCAGTGGACGGCGCACAGCTTCAACGTCACCGTGGGCTTGACCTATAACTAAAACTCGAAATGACTGTATCACGGCGGTGAGAAGTAACCCTAACAGCAATGAATTCGCTGTCCTGAGTCGTTCCACCGCCAACAACGTGAGCTAGACAGATGGCGCGGGGTCAGTCGGGCACTATGACTCCCGTCATGGTCGAAGCAACCAACCAAGCGTGTGATCTTTGCAGTCAAACTTGCGCCAATGAAGACCTGGCCAGAGGACGCAAGTTCGTCATCTGCCGCAGCTGCGTCGAAGCTGGACTCAGCACGACGTTGCGCAGCAACGCAACCCGCCGCGATGGCGAAACGGTCCCGCGGGCGTACAAGAAGTGTTCGATGTGCTCTGACCCAACCCCTCCGCCAGCATTGTATGAGGCGGGGGCGGCTTGCGCCTGCATCTCTTGCTTGGGGGAGTGCTACAGCCTGCTGACGCAAGAGTTGGAAGTCCGCAGGCGGCGGCGTGCACACTTCAAGGCAGGCGCTGAACGCCACGCCGCTACCTTGCTCCAGCATCATTTTCGCGACTTCGATGACACCGAGATAGTGACGACGACGCGCACGTTTCCGGCATACCTCAGAGCAGACTTGCAGCACGCGTTGGACCAACTGTGGCAAGGGCGTGACCCGCATCGGGTGGGACTTCTGGCCGAGCACAGCTGGCGGACGTTGACCTACGCTAGCCTGCTGGACCGTGGTCATAGCCCGGTTCTGGTGGCACCTCTACAGTATGAAGACGTCGACATCGGTGAGGCGGAGCCCGTTCGTTGTTTGCGCACTGGCCTGTGGCTATCGCCGGACGGCGAACGGCCTCACGCGATGCTGCTAGCCCAAGCACATGAACACGGGCGAACTCGTGGTTGGCACGTTGAGATCTGCGTGCCGGCTGGCCCCGAAGGCGAACAATTGGCTCGAAAGTACTTCAAGCATCTGGAAGGCGCGATCCAAACCTCGGCCTCATACCGGGGCAAGGTATTGTCGCTGGAGTGTGAGTCACACTACTCAGGGGCGGCCGCAGGCAACATTGTCGTGCACAAGATCGGTGCGGTACAGCGTGAGGACATCATCCTACCGACGCAGACGCTCGAGCTGTTGGAGAGAAACGTGTTCAACTTCGTCGCCCAGCGTGAGCGTCTCAGACAGCTGCAGCTTCCCGTGAAGAAGGGCCTGCTGTTCTACGGACCACCGGGAACGGGCAAAACTCACACCATTCGGTACTTGGCGGCTGCCCTGCCAGATCACAGCATGCTACTGGTCACGGCGGAGCAATGCAAGCTCATCAGTGAGTACACAGCGCTGGCGCGGCTGCTCAGCCCAGCCATCCTCGTGATTGAGGATGTTGACCTCATCGCGCGCGAGCGGGAAGAGCTGCAGACCGCCACGCAAGAGAGTCTGCTCAACCGGTTGTTGAATGAAATGGATGGCCTGAAAGAAGACGCCGAGATCTTGTTCATCTTGACCACCAACCATCCGGAGTCGCTGGAGGCGGCTGTCGCGGGGCGGCCTGGGCGAATCGATCAAGCGATTGAGTTCCCGCTGCCGGACGAGAGTGGGCGTCAGCGACTGGTCGAACTCTATCGCCGCGGGCTGCACGTCTCTGAGGGGCTCAACCAGGACATCGTGCGGCGCACGCAGGGCGTCAGCGCGGCCTTCATCAAGGAGCTCATGCGCCGGGCCGCTCAGTTCGCTTTTGCACGGGCCCCAACGACCACGGAGGCGACGCGCTCCGATCTCGACCACGCGTTGAATGAGCTATTGTTCGAAGGCGGCAAGCTCAACGCCAAGCTGCTCGGCGCTAGCTCGCGATCTGTCGAAGGCCGACGAAGCCGGCCACCGCGAGCGCGTCGATTCTTCAACGAATATTGGTCGTCGCGCTTTGCACCTAGTTGCCAGACGCGGCGCGAGCGACTTGTTCGGGCCCGTCTGCCGTTCCATGATAGACCAGCGGGCAGCGTGCTGCTCCGCGCTGATCTGGAACGCGTCGTCGGGGCGCAGCGACATTCAACTTACACTGTGGGGGCCACGTGAGCAGAAGGGAATGGAGTAGGGAGGCGCTCGAGCGAGAAAACGAGGCGCTCCGACAAAAGGTGTCCGAACTCGAGCGACGGCTCGGGGGTTTTGACGCCTCGCCTGATCTACAAATGGGCGAGTCCTTGGCCGAGAGAGTCGCTCTCATCGCTGAGGTCGAACGCATCGCCGGAATGGGCAGCTGGGTGTTCGATCCGATTGACAACAAGCTGCATTGGTCGGACCAGCTGTTTCGTATCTTTGGTTATGAACCAGGTGAGATTGTTCCGACTCTCGAGTCTCACTTCGCATGTATGCATCCCGACGACGTCGAGAGAATGAAAGAGGCCTCCCGACGGGGGATCGAGACGGGAGTTTCCGAGCAGCACGACTTTCGCGTGGTATGGCGGGACGGCCAAGTCAGGCACGTGACAATCAACAGCGCGCTGATCTTCGACGATTCGGGCACCCTCAGGCGCGCAGTTGGCGCGGTGTTGGACCGCACGGATCGGGACCGACTGGAAGAGCGCCTCAGACAGACTCACAAGATGGAGGCCCTGGGCCGACTTGCCGCGGGGATTGTCCACGATTTCAACAACCTGCTCCAGGTGGTCGCGGGCAGCACCGAGCTCCTCGCTGAGGAGCTGAGCAGCGATGAAGTGGAAACCATCATGGACGCAACTCGCGCAGGGAGCGACCTCTTGGGGCAGCTGCTTGCGTTTGGCCGACCTTCGGTTCCAGAACTTGCTGAGCTCGACGTCAACGCTGAACTCATGAGCATGAAGAAGTTGATCCAGCAGGCCTTGGGGCCCTCGGCAGAATGCGAATTGAAGCTGGGAGAAGGCTTGCCCAACGTGATCCTCGACCGCAGTCAATTTCAGCAGATCGTGATGAACGTTGCGGTGAATGCTCGAGATGCGATGCCCGAGGGCGGAAAGTTCTCGATTGAGACCCGTCGTGTCGACTCGAGGATTGAGTTGCTCCTGTCCGACAGCGGCATCGGGATGAGTGAAAGTCAGATGTCGCGCGTCTTTGAGCCATTCTTCACAACGAAGGAGGAAGGCGCAGGGTCGGGACTTGGGCTGTCCACCGTGTTCAACGCCGTCCGGCAAAATGGCGGAACCGTTGAGATTGACTCCCAGCTCGGCGAGGGCACGACCGTTCGAGTGCGCTTTTTGACCCCGAGCGACGGACGACCGTCGCCTTCACTGCCTACCGCTGAAGCGAACACATCACGCCCTCCTAGCGCTCAACCGTAGGCTTGGCGGCATGTGTTCGCCGTTGTAGAAACTACTTCGAAATCGAAGCGTTTATTCTTTCACAGATCTGGAGCAACCGCCTGAGTTGCTCCAGTTCGCTAGACCATTCAGCTCGCTATGCGGAAAAGCCCGCGTCTGAGAGCGAGGCAGGCGCCCCCGTCAGGGCGTCAAGGCAAAGCAGTAGATGGCGCCGTAGCCACCTAGGTCTCCGACGCCGTTGCCGAAGGTCCCCTGGCCCATCACCACGCTCGGCTCGCACCCTGGAACGTCGTGAGCGCTGATCCAGTGCTGACCGCTGTTGGCAGGCCAGGCATGCCCGGCGCGCGCGCCACTGCCCGAGGTGCTCGTCCAATCGTCACAGGTTTCTCCCGTGAGCTGGCCACTTTCGTCGGAGCCAGTCAGCACGTCGTGGTTGTCCACATCACCGTGATTGGGGTTGCCGAACTCGTTCGGCAAATCTTCTGCGATTTGCGTCGTCGCCCCAGCAGGTCGAGTTTGCAGCAGCTCGTCGCGATTGTTGGCGATCACGTTGCCTAACCTGTCATACCAAGGACCATCCCCGATGCGGTCAATCGCATGCACGGGACCCCCCGTGGTTGGATCATTGGAGACGCTCAAAAACGCTCGCCATTGCTTGGCGCTAGATCCCGGCATGGACTCTTCCGCGACCTCACTGCAGATCTTGTCCGCCCCCTGCAGGCCAGTGGCCTCACCATAACGCAGATCGCCACCGAACCCGTCCTCGCTTCCGGATAGGCGCTGCATGGCTTCGAGGCTAGTCAGAAAGAAACTGAACAGCTCCAACTCGGGTGGGGCTCCGCCTGCGCCGCCTTGAGCGTCGCCGCCTTGAGCGTCACCCCCCTGGGCTTCGCCACCTTGAGCGTCACCGCCCTGTCCTCCGCTCATCCCGCCTTGACCGGCTAGCGGCGCTCCGCCGGCGCCGCCACCTGCCAGATTCGGATCGCCTGCAGTACCGCCGGTGTCTGACGCCGCGCCTGCAGTGTTCATGGGGGCGCCGCCAGCACCACCCTGCATGGCTCCCCCGCCTGAGTTGAGCGGCTCCCCGGCAGGCTCTTCCGATCCAGAGTTTCCGCAAGCCAGCGCAGAGACAGCGCAAGCGGCAATCAGTCCGAATCCCTGGGTGTAATGTTTCACGACGATACCTCGAATCAAGTTTGTGTTGCAGTACATGTACTTGCTTCCACTTGAACAAGGCACAAAAGCCGGTTGCGATCTCATCGCTGCGACGTTCTCTAGAGACAAGCGCGCCCTAGTCGAAAACGAGACTAGAAAAGTTGGGTGAGGTCATCCCCCTGCTTGTTGGCCCAATGGCTAGATCATACCCGGTGGCTGGTGACACCACGCGTCGAGCACAGCTTAGAACGACTTGCGCTTTTCGACTTCGTCGTGACCCCTGGCGCGACAACGCTGGTGCAATCCAAGGCATAGGTCCTTTTGTCTGACCCGCGCCTTCAAGCTGGGCCTTCACATCATGTTAGCTCCGGGTCGGAGGGACTCCTCGCCGCCCCCCGCAACAACTCAACACATCGCTGTCACGGACCTTGGGCCCGTGACCGAGCCAGCTGTCCGCGGCACGCGGCGCGTACCCACGTGCCCGCAGATCCCAGGGACGGGCCACCCGTCGCAGACCCAGCAGGTAGCCGCCCGGATCCCGTGACTAGTCGGAGGGCTTCATCCACCAAAACCCCAACAATTACTGGGGAATTCACTCCCCCTGGCCGCGCTGTTGGTCTTGCCCATTGGTGCCGCCGGCAGCGGGCCCTAGACTAGCCAGGTGACGGACTTGCTGCTGCCCCTGTTTGCCGTGCTGTCGAGCGTTTCGCTCGCGCTGGTGGCGCTGATGTCGGGGCGGCGGGAGCTGGCGTGGAAGTTGTTCGCCACGTTCGGCATGTTGCTTTCGGCGCCGCCGCTGTTGATGTTGATCAGCCGCTTCACGCCCGCGCCGTACCATGTGTACGTCGCTCGCCTGATCCCAGCATTCGCGCTCGCCACGTTCGCCGCGGCGATGATGTACGTCGGCGTGATTGGTCGTTTGAAGGTCGAAGGCCAGATCTTCGGCCGCCGCTATCTGGCGGACTTCTCCCAAGACCCGCCGGTTATTGCGCCGTTCGGTCGAAGCAAACCCTTCCGTCAGTATCTGACAATCGTGTTCGGGTTTTGGGCGCTCGTGGGCTTGCTGCTGGTCAGTACGGATTGGGCTATCCGCTCACTCACGTTCAGCCCCGAAGGGGCGCCGCTGATCGAATTCGGGCCAGCCGCGTACGTAGCGATGGTGTTGATGGTGATGGCGACCATCAAGATCGTGTTCTTTCTGAAGCGGGCGCACCAACAAGCCAGCTCACGTCACCTGCGCTCGTTTCTCAAGTACAACATGGCTGCGTTTGGTGTGTTGTTCATACCGGCTGTGACGCTGAACCTGATTTTGCCGGCGTTGGGACTGACGCGAGTGCCCCTGGGTTTGATGACGGTGCCGCTGGCGGCGTTCGTGTTCTTGGCGGGTATTGTGCGCTATCAGTTCGCGCACATCGAGGAGCTGAACGAGAATCTGGAGAGCAAAGTGCGGGAGCGCACGCGCCAGCTAGAGCAAGCGCAGCTGCGGCTCGTACAGAGCGAGAAGATGGCGTCCACGGCGCAGGTGGTTGCCGGGCTCGCGCATGAGCTGAATAACCCCGTCGGCGCCATCCGCAGCATGGTGGACAACGCCGGCAAAGCCACCAAGCGCTTGCGGGGTCAGACTGAAGATCCCAATCGAGCGCTGGAGGTGCTGGAAAACGCGCACCGCGTGATCGGCGACGGCGCCTCGCGTGTGGCCGAGCTAGTCAGCCGATTGCGCAGCTTTTCGCACCTGGATGAAGCCGAAGTTCAAGAACATTCCTTGCAGTTGGGGTTGGAAGAAGTACTTGGATTCTTGAAGGTCCAACTGCATGACGCCCAAATCGAGCTGGAGCTGGCGGAGTTGCCGCCGGTGCTGTGTCGGCCGAACCAACTCAACCAGCTGTGGCTCAACCTATTGATGAACGCCGCGGCCGCGATCTCCAAAGGCGGCACCATTCGCGTGCGCAGTGGAGGTGACGCGAGCGAGCAGTGGGTGGAAATCGCGGACGACGGCAAAGGCATCCACCCCAAATTGTTGGAGCGTATCTTCGATCCCGATTTTACCACCAAGGGTGAGCGGATTGGCTCTGGGTTAGGACTCGCGATCTGTTACCAAATCGTGGAAGACCACCAGGGTTCGATCCAGATCGATAGTGAGCTCGGCAGCGGCACCCGCGTCAAGGTGGTGCTCCCAACCCGACCCAGCTCCCTGCTCTCGCCGGTGAGCCATGTCACTGACGCCGCCCAGTAGGAGCGTGCCTCAGACGGCAACGTCTGCGATCACGGCTCGCAGCTCAGCCAGATTGTGACGCACGTCCGACGACTCGAACAAGCCCACAACACGCAGCGCCAGGGATATCAGCAGCCCAGGATTTTCAATCAGCCGACCGCGCTCGGCTACTTCCAGATCGAGCCGGTCTATCCTGGCAGGCCACTGATCGCGTGGCAGCAGCGACAGTTGATTGGCCACGGCCCAAGCGGAGTCGCGGGCTTTCTCCAATTCGAAGGCGAACCACAGTTCATCGGCTTTGCCGCCCACGAAATCGAGCGCGCCCATGAGCGGCGAGACTCGATTGATGGCTGCTTGTATGCCTTCGATCAAAGAGCGCAGGATCTGGTTGACGCGCATGAAGTCAGCCTCCAGCGCCGCCAGGTGCTCCGGCCGCGTGATGCTGGCCGTCGATACCCCTAAGTCCAAATTGATGTGCGCGTTGATGCCCAGCACCAGGTGCTGAAAGATCAGGGGCTTGTGCTGCTCCGTCAGCGCAAACGTGTGAGCCCAGGCCTGAGTCAGCGCTTGACCGGCGTGGTACTTGGCGCGGGCATCGAAGTAGCGGTTGGCGAACGCCACATCCAGCGCCTCCATGCGCGGGCCGTCATCAAACTGCCCCGCCTGGATAGCATCACGGATGGCTCGTGTCATGCGTGCGTAGAGCAGGGCGAAGTAGCCTTCACGCAAACCATCCCGCTGGGCGCTCTCGGCGATCTCGTCCAACCACTCGATCACCTGCTCAATGTTGGTCGCTTGCATCAAAACACCAAAACCCAGACGTCATACAACGCGTGGGTCCACACCGCGGGCGCAAACCCCCGAAACTTGTAGATGAGGACGAACACCAAGCCGCACACCCAGCGAAACACGAATGAGCGCATCTCCAGCGGATCACCCATCGGCCCGATGTAGTGCCACAAGCTGAAGAACATCGAGGTGAACAGCCCCCAGCCGATCATCACCAACCAACGTTGCCAATCCGTCAGCGGGAACAGGATCTTGATCACCTTGAAGCCAAGCCCAAACAAGACCACGCGAAAGGCAACTTCTTCATAAAAGCCGGCCCCAAAGGACATGATCAACCCTTGGAACGGGCTGGCCCCTTCGCCCGCACCCAGCGAAATCTTGCCGACGACGTAACCCGCCGCAAAACGCATGGCAATGGCGTACACGATGGACTCGACGATCAGCCCGGCGAACGCCTGCCAGCGCAGCGCCTTGCCCCGGCCTGCTGCAACCAACAGGCCCACGAACCCGGCCGTGACCCCCAGGGTCAGCGCCCAGTACATGACTTGGTTGAACTCCACCAAGAGCAGTAGCTCGCGCGTGACCATGTCAGCGGCGTTACGCACTTCCAGCGTCACCACGCCGAGGTGGTAGACGAGAAAGATGGGCAGAGTCAGCCCCAAGTCTGTCCAGGGGCCGCTGGCGGTGCGTTTGAGGGCGCCTTCTTCTTGATTGGCAGCCTTGGCGTCAGCCATTCAAGCCCTCCGCCTGTGCATGAGTTTCTTCCGCTGCAGCATTCATGACGCTGGTTGCAGATTGTAGACGATCCACATCACCACCATCACCCACACCAACACAACCCCGACAAATGGCCCATCTTTGAGCATCTCTTGGGTCGGACTTTCGGCGTTCGGACGATTGCGGACTAGGAAGAGGAAGCGTCCGACCCCCAATACGACGAAGGCCGTCGTCATCCACAAGTGGTCGCTTTGGAAGTACTCCTGAGTCTGTCGATCCAAACTGTAGACGACGTAGGTCGCGATGGTGGAAAGCGCGGTGAGCGCCAACGCCAGATCCAACCCCCATTTGGAGTAGTTCTCCAGCACCGGGCGTTGCTTCTTGCCGCGCCGTTTACGCTCTTCGGCGGTCGCCAGTTCATGCCGGCGCTTGCCGAAACCCAGGAACAACGCCAACACGGCCGTGCACGCGATGATGTACATCGAAACCGGCGTGTGCGTCGCATAGCCACCCGCCAGCACACGCAACACGAACCCCAAGGAGATCAGCGAGACATCCAAATAGGGCACGTGCTTGAGGCCGAAGGAGTAACCAACGTTGACCACGAAGTAGCTGGCCGCAGCGATCAAGAAGCTGACTGGGCCGAGTGCGGCTCCGCCAAGGGCCAGCAATACCAACAGCACCGTGGCAATGACCGCGGCCCGCCGCGGCACTTGTCCCGAAGGGATCGGTCGAAAGCGTTTGGCCGGGTGCTGCCTATCCTCGCGATAGTCGACCAAATCATTCATCGTGTAGACCGCGCCGGCCAGTAGACAAAACACGCCGAAGGCACCAAACGCTTTCAGCAAGAGGCTCGGGACGAACACCTCCTTGGCGAACACCACCGGCGCCAGCACGAACACGTTCTTGACCCACTGATGGGGCCGCAGAGTTTTCAGCAAACCCAGCGCCACACCGCTGACCGTCCAATACGCTGGCGCCATGGGGGCACTCATCGGCACCGAATCGGGGGGGTCGCTCGGCGGCCGAAGATTGCTGCGGGCAGAAATCACCTGCGGCGGCTTCCCGGACGAGGGAGGGGCGGACGCCGGCACCAGCTCCGCCGCGCTAGCGGAAGGCTTGAGGTCAGGCTGCTTGCTCGAGTCGTGCTCGCTCATCTTGATGCCCGCCAAAACTTAGCCGATGCAGCGCCAAACGCGTGCGGTTTTTGCTGCTATTTCTTGTCCCCAAATCCCGCTGAACGGCCTTCTTTGGGACTTCGCACTGGCCGCCCCGTTGGCTATGCTCATCGATCCTATGACTCAACAAGTGCGCCGGCTTGGTAGAATCTCAACCGCGCATGGCCCCCGCTTGATTGAGCTGCGCGGTGAACAAGGCCTGGTGTTGGACGACGGCTGGCAACCAACCGGCGAGAGTGTGCCGCTCGACAACGCCCAGTGGCTGATCCCGACCGCGCCGAGCAAGATCATCGGCATCGGCAAGAACTACCGGGCCCACGCCGCGGAAATGGGCGGCGGCGTTCCGGACACTCCGCTCATCTTCTTGAAGCCACCATCGTCGCTGATCGCCGATGGTGGTGTGGTGGAACTGCCCGCCATCAGCCAGCGCGTCGACTATGAAGCGGAGCTCGGGGTCGTCATCGGCAAGCGTTGTCGCCGGGTTTCTGAGCAAGATGCGCTCGACTATGTCGCAGGTTACCTGCCCGTGTGCGACGTGACCGCGAGAGATCTGCAGCGGAGCGACGGTCAGTGGTCCCGCGCCAAAGGCTTCGACACCTTCTGTCCCGTTGGTCCCTTCATGGTGCAAGGGGTGGAGCCGGGCGCGCTCGACATCCAGCTGAGCGTCAATGGTCAGCTCAAGCAATCCGGCAATACGCGCGACATGGTCTTCAACGTGGCCCAGCTCATCGCGCACATCAGTTCCGCCATGACGCTCGAGCCCGGGGACCTGATCGCGACTGGCACTCCAGAGGGCGTTGGACCATTGGCGCCCGATGACCAGGTGCAGATCACCATTCAGGACGTGGGCGGGTTGACGTTCGGTGTCGCAGCCGAGGCATAGCGCCATGCGCGATCGCAGAACCCGCCGCCGCGTCGTCGGCGTGCGCTTTGCGCTGATCGTGTTCGTGGCGGTGTGCCTGACGACCTTCTTGGCGTTGTCACAAAGGCGCGCCGTCGCCCGCTGCCCGGAGGGTTTGCCCGAATCTGGGTGGCGCTGCTGTCCATACGGCCAGAACCAACAAGGCGGCGCTTGTGTGGGCACCGCCACAGCCTGTGCATCCACCCAGATGTTGGTAGCGGGCGCCTGTTTACCTGCAGACACCACTCCCAAGCTCATTACCGGGGGTGAGCTGCGCATCACACCCAGCGATTGGGAGGCGGAGGGGGAGCTGCAAGAGCTGCAACTGCGGGTCAAAAGCTTTCGTTTATCGCCCACGGAAACCACCTACGCACAGTGGCAAGAGTGCGCTCGCGATGGTCTATGCCGCCGGCTGCCGAAGCAAGAACCGGGTCTGCCCGTCACCGGCATCAGTGCCCAAGAGGCGGCAGCCTACTGCGAGAGCGTCGGAGGTCGCTTGCCGACCGCTGAGGAATGGATCTTTGCGGCGGCAGGTGAAAGCGGGCGTCGCTATCCCTGGGGCCAGACGGGGCTCGTGTGCAGGCGTGCCGTGTATGGGCTGGTTGCCGGCCCCTGCGCACGCAGCGGGGACGCACCCCAGACGTCGGATCAGACCAACGCCGGGCCTGAGCTGGTTGGTTCGCGCCCGAGCGGGGCAACTCCTGAAGGCCTGCTGGATATGGCGGGCAACGTCGCGGAGTGGACGCTGGCGCTGCCTCCGGCGGACGGGTTTCAGGCGCGTGGAGGATCGTTTCGCTCGGAGCTCGCTGGGGAACTCAAGACCTGGGCCGCGTTGAGCAACGCCGAAGCCAGTGACTCCACCGGCATCCGCTGCGCGTTCGACGCCAGCGAGTAACCGGGGAGCGAAAGAACTGCGTCAACGTCCTTCGCTGAGCGTGCTAACTTGCGGGGCGTGAACCCGCGCGCACTCACGACTGTCGCTCTGGCGCTGTGCACGACGCTCACCAGCGCCCCGAAAACGCTGGCCTGTTCAGGACCCTGCGCCACACCTGAGGTGTGGGCTGTCGATGCAGCTTCGACGGGCCTGACCGTCACCACGAATTTCGGGTTATTGGTTGAAAGCGATGGTGCCTGGCAGCTGGTGTGTGAAGAGACCACGCCAGGCCTGTTTCTCCAAGCTCAGCTGAGTGAGTCGGCACGCTACGTTTCTACCAGCATGGGGCTGGCGCACCAGGCGGCGCCCAGTTGCGAGTTCGAGACCCTCGCCACCGCGGAGACGGATAGCGCTTGGCTGCTGGACATTGCGTTGCCTCAAGCAAGCCCGGGCACGGATCTGCCGTTGTTTGGCGTGCGCTACAACCAGGGTGAGTCGCTGGTGCAAGTGGTACGCGGCAACGCCAGCATGCCGTTTGAGGTCGTCGTCAGCTACGACTTGAATGACGGCTATGACCACGTCATCGCGGGGGGCGATCCAACCAGCGTATTTTTGACCGGTTACAGCTTCAATCCGCGGGTCTTCCGTGTCGCCTACAGTCTGGACGGCGGGGATCTCTGGAAAGCGACGCTGCCAGAGGTGGACACGACTGGGGTCACGTTCTTGCCTCTGGCGGTCAATCCCGGTGCCCCTGGCCAGCTGCTGTTGCACATGCGCACCGCGACGGATGAACCTGACGAGCTCTGGTTGTTCGACGCCGAGTCTGAGCAAATGAGTCATTTGTTCACACTTTCCGGCACCGCCGCCGTAGTGGGGAGTGCCACGCTCGGGAACGACGTGTTCGTTGCCGGGGCAGAAACTTCCGAGGGGCCAGAATCCATGGGCTCCTTGTATTCAGCCGCGTGGGATGAGCTAGCGTTCGAGCAGCGGGTGGAAGCTGGTCCTGGCTTCAGTTGTCTGCACTCCGACGGTGAGCTGCTGTATACTTGCACAAACAACTTCACTCGGGAGTCGAGCTTTTTGGTTGCCAGCTCTGATGACCAAGGGGACAGCTGGACGCCGCTCTTGCAACTGGAAACCCTGGCTGACGCAGACACCTGCAATGCGGATGCCTGCGGGGTAACGCTTGAATGGATGCACGACACGTTTGGGGCGTTGAAGAATGACGAGGCGACGGACTCGGCAGTGGACGCTGGGGCCGACGCGGGTGTCAGCGCGCCAGGCGATGCTGGAGTGGACGTTGAGCGGGATACCGACGATGGCCGGCCAGCGAACGATGCCGGAAAGGATGATGGCCCGGATCGCTCAGTGGCGGACGCCGGTAGCGAGCGGAAGCAGCCGTCGAGCAGCGGTTGCACTCTGCTTCCATCGAGGCGCTCAGCCAGCGCCCAGTGGGCCGCACTGCTGGCATGCCTCGTCGTAGCGTGGCGGCGCCGCGCGGCGGCAGTCGAAAAGAAGCGCTGGCCATGGTTGGCGGCGGCTTGCGTTGCAGCGGCTTGTGGCGGCGAGAGCGACGCCGATCAGAAGAAGGATGAGTCGGACTCCGGTCACCAAGATCACGACCAGCTCTCCGATGAAGAGCTCGACGAACTCGAAGGCACGGCATCCGCCGCTGACTGCGCCGGCCGCGGTGATGACTTGGATGGGCTGGAAATCGACGGCGAGCATGACACGCTGCTGCGCCTGATCGAGGCCGATCCGGCACCGCCGAGCGTTGGCAACAACAGCCTCACCGTCGAGATCCTCGCCGATGGCGAGCTTCTAAGCGGCATCGCAGACGACATCCACGTGACTCCGCACATGCCGGACCATGGTCACGGAACTCCAGTTGCTGTCGGCATCGAAGAATTGGATGATGGCCAATACCGGCTGTCTCCGGTGAACACCTTCATGCCCGGTTTTTGGCAGATCACCGTAGAGGTGTCAGGTGAGCTAGAAAGCTCATTCCAGTTCGGGATCTGTGTGGAATGATTGGACGATGAGTTTGCGCTCGCGAACTCGAGCGGCAACAGTGGCTCGCCTGGCGGCAGTCGCGTGGCTGCTATCGGCATGTACTGACTCGAGCGCCGAGCCCTCCTCCGCGGATGCGGGCACGGAAGCGCTCAGCCTGGACGAACTGATGGATCCAACCCGCTGCGCCAGCTGCCACCCGGGGCAGTTTGCCGAATGGGCCGGCAGCATGCACGCCTACGCCGCCACAGATCCTGTATTTTTGGCGATGAATCGCCGAGGGCAGGAGGAAACCGACGGTGAGCTCGGCACCTTTTGCGTCAACTGTCACGCTCCTGTTGCGGTCAGCGAGGGGCTCACACAGGACGGGCTCAATTTGGAAGAGCTTGAGCCCAAGTACCAAGGTGTCACCTGCTACTTCTGCCACAGCGTCGAAAGCATCGACGGCAACCACAACAATCCGATTGGTTTGGCTGAAGATGCTATCCTACGCGGACCCTTTCGAGACGGCGCCCGCACGGCCGCCCACGAGATGAAGTATGCCACTCAGCTGGACTCCGCTCACCAGGACAGCTCGAAACTCTGCGGCGCCTGCCACGACGTGACACTGCCAGCGTCACTGGTAGGTGAGGAACTTGCGCTGGAGCGCACGTTTGCTGAGTGGAAGACCACCATCTTCGCGAAGCCAGCCGAAGAAGGCGGGTTGAGCTGCGGTGGCTGCCACATGCCAGTCGCGGCCTATCGTGAACAGTCGGCACGCATAGAAGGCGCCCCGCCGCGACGCTCGCGCCGTCACGACTTCGAAGGGGTCGATCTGGCATTGACTGACTTCCCCGCACGACGGCGCCAGCGAGTGCTGGTCGAACAGATGTTGAGCTCCAGTCTACTGGCTGAAATCTGCGTCTCAGCGCGCGGCCAAATCGAAGTCACTCTCGAGAATGTCGGCTCGGGTCACCACTGGCCGAGTGGCGCCAGCCACGACCGCGAAGCGTGGTTGGAGCTCAAGGCCTACGCTGACGGAAGTGATCCCGTGTTCGAGACTCTGGCCCCGGAAGCGGATGGGCCGGAAGAGCGCAAGGCGCTGATCAAAGACCATGCAGTCAAGAGCAATGGTGAACCAGCGCACATGTTTTGGGACGTCGCGCAAATCGCGGACTCAACGACCATCCCCGGAGTGATCACTCGCGACCCGCTGGATCCCGACTTCCACGCTGAACGGCGACAATGGCTGTTCGATAGCGAGCAGTCGGGGCTCGACACCATCCAGCGCGTGACCCTGACGGTGCGCATGCGCCCGATCGCTTTGGCAGTGCTGGAAGACTTGGTCGAAAGTGGGCATCTCGACGCAGATCTTGTGGCTGAAATGCCGGTGATCGATCTGTTACCCGAGCGCTGCTACGACGCCGAAACTCGAGCTGATCTGGCCGGGTTGCTGCCGCCCCAAGAATGCGACGATCACCCAGACCGCGCTTTCACGCTGATCTGGGACCAAGCGGACGCCGTCGCCGACAATCGGAACTTCCGCGAATCACGCCTCGACGGAGCGCCGGCCAAGTGCCTGGCACACCCAACCTACGTGGCGGTGCCCAAGACCGACTGACGAGGTTCAATTCGCGGTGGGATGTCTGCCACGGAGCCCCAACGTGGAATTTGTCTGAAAAACAGACTGTCGGGGTCCAGCCTGTGGCAGTAGATCCCTTGAGATGCGCGCAGGGATACTGTCGATTGGGACTGAACTAACTCGGGGTGAGATCGAGAACACGAACGTCACCTGGTTGTGTCAGCGCTTGACTGAGCTCGGGCTCGAGGTGGTGCTGTGTGAATCCGTCGCCGACACGGCTTCCGAGATCCAGGACGCATTAAAACGTTTGTCCTCGAAGGCCGACGTCGTCGTGAGCACGGGGGGGCTTGGCCCCACCACGGACGACATCACCGCGCAATGTGTCGCGGCCCTGCTGGCTGAGCCCTTGCAACGCCACGCCCCCAGTATCGAGCGGATCCGCGAACGCTTGGCCCGCTCCGGGCGAGAACTTTCCGAGAGCAATTGCAAGCAGGCGGACATGCCCCAAAGCGCCACGGTGTTGGATAATCACTTCGGCACCGCGCCCGGGTTTCGCGTCACGATTGAGGGCTGTGAATGCAACTTCTTGCCAGGCGTGCCCTACGAAATGAAGAGCATGTTCGAGCAACACATCAGCCCTGAGCTGACCGGTAGGGTGGGTCTTCACATCCACCAAGTGCGGATCCGCACGTTCGGAGCACCCGAGGCCCAAGTCAACGATATGCTCGAGGGGATTGAGCGGGAGTTTGACGTGGTCTTGGCCTACCGCGCCAAGTTCCCCACGATCGAGGTCAAACCGCTCGCGACACGCGACGATCCTGGGCAGGCCCGAGCGGCCGCTCAGGCCGCGGCGGCAGAAGTCAAGCGGCGCCTGGGAAGTCTGGTGTTCGCCGAAGGCAATCGGGAGTTCCCTGAGGTGGTCGCAGACTCGCTGCGCACTCGTGGTTGGACGTTGGGTCTGGCAGAGTCGTGCACTGGGGGATTGGTGGCAAAACTGATCACGCAGTACCCCGCCAGCGACTATTTTCGTGGCGCCATCGTCTGTTACGATAACGGCATCAAAACCAAGCTGCTCGGCGTGGAGCCAGCGGCATTGGACAACGAGGGCGCCGTCAGTGAAGAGGTGGTGCGACAGATGGCGCAAGGGGCCCGACGGACCCTCGGCTGCGACGTGGCGTTGGCTCTTTCAGGTATCGCTGGCCCTAGTGGAGGTACCGAAGAGAAGCCGGTGGGCTTGGTGCATTACGCAGTGGCCACGCCCGAAAAAGTAGAAGCCCGACATCGGGTGTTCGCCGGCGAACGCGAGCGGATTCAGTTGCGCGCGGCCTACGCCGGCCTCGATCTGATCCGAGAGCTCTGCCAGAAATAGCCCAAGCCAAACACTCGGCAATCCAACCAAGCAGCTCGGCAGGTCAGGGGGCGACGTTCGAGCGCGCGCTCCGGCATGAGCCCATCGGTGGCGGCTGACAAGCGCGCCGGCACCACCGCCAGCCGGCGTTTGCCGCGTCTCCAAAACTACAAAAATGTTATCGATCGACGACACGGTTTCCCACCGCGCAATTTTCGGTGAGAGACGATGTCGCCGATCCGTAACATTTTCGCAGTTTATGAGAGTCTTTGCGCAGACGCCCTGCCTGAAGGCCAGCAGCGGCCACGCGCGAGCGGCGCCTCACTTTGGGGGCACCGCTCAACGCTGGCTCAAATCTAGGCGTGAATCGTGGGCTGATCTGGCGGGCTTTGTTCCGCCGGAGGTTGAGCCACGCTGAAGCGCAGTTCACCGTCGACGTAGTCCGCGGTGATTGTGCTACCAGCCGTGAACTCACCCCCCAACAACCTGCGAGCCAGCGCGTCTTCCAGGTGACGTTGGATCGCCCGCTTGAGCGGCCGAGCACCGAATTGCGGGTCGTAACCCAGCTCCGCCAAGTAATCCTTCGCGGCATCGGTGACTTCGAGCGACAGGTCCCGCCGCTGAATACGGCGCTGCAGACGCTTGAGTTGGATATCGACAATCCGCCGCAGCTGGCCTTGATCCAAACGGTGGAAGACCACGGTTTCGTCCAAGCGATTCAGGAATTCTGGGCGGAACACCCCACGCAGCGCCACCATCGCGACCTGCCGCATGGCTTCGGCCTTTTGATCTCCAGAGAGCTCACCCTCTTCGATCGCCGCCATCTCCATCGACCCGACATTGCTGGTCATGATGATGACGGTGTTCTTGAAGTCGACCGTGCGACCCTGACTATCCGTCAAGCGACCATCATCCAACAACTGGAGCAGTGTGTTGAACACATCCGGATGAGCCTTTTCGACCTCGTCGAACAGCACCACACTGTAGGGCCGTCGGCGCACAGGCTCCGTTAACTGACCGCCCTCATCGTGACCGATATAGCCTGGCGGGGCGCCGATCAAGCGAGCCACCGAATGGCGCTCTTGATACTCGCTCATGTCGACGCGGATCATCGCGCTTTCATCGTCGAACAAGAACTCCGCCAGCGCGCGGGCGGTCTCCGTCTTACCCACACCTGTGGGGCCGAGGAACAAGAACGACCCAATCGGGCGCGCTTCATCACCGAGCCCGGCTCTCGAGCGACGTACCGCATTCGAGACGGCAATGATCGCATCCTCCTGCCCAATGACGCGAGTCTTGAGATCTTCTTCCATGCGCAAGAGCTTTTGCATTTCACTCTCGAGCATCTTGGAGACCGGCACGCCAGTCCACTTCGACACCACCGCGGCAATGTCTTCGTCCGTCACCTCTTCTTTGAGGTAGGCGCCGTCTTTCTGAGTGTCAGCCAAGCGCTTGCGCATCTCTTCGACCTTCTTCTCGGCGGCGGGAATGGTGCCGTACTGGATCTCGGCGGCTTTGCCTAGATCACCTTGGCGGCGGGCAGTTTGCTCATTCTGGCGCAGCTCTTCGAGCTGTACCTGTTGCTCGCGGATCTCAGTGATGATCTCCTTTTCGCGCATCCACTGAGCCCGCGCCGCGTCGCGCTTGCTGTTTAACTCCGCCACTTCGCGCTTGAGCTCAGCCAGGCGACTCTTGGAATGGGTATCGCGTTCGCGCTTGAGTGCTTGTTCTTCGATCTTCAGCTGCAACAGCTTGCGCTCCAGCTGATCGATCTCGAACGGCATGCTGTCGATCTCCATCTTGATCTTGCTGGCTGCCTCATCCACCAGATCGATCGCCTTGTCCGGCAAGAAGCGCTCGGTGATGTAGCGGTTGCTGAGCACGCCGGCCGCCACCAAGGCAGAATCTTGGATCCGGATCCCGTGGTGGACCTCGTAGCGCTCTTTCAAACCACGCAAGATGGCGATTGTGTCTTCAACCGTCGGCTCAGATACCATCACTGGCTGGAAGCGGCGTTCCAGAGCGGCATCCTTTTCGATGTGCTTGCGATACTCCTCCAGTGTGGTCGCGCCGATCGCCCGCAGCTCACCGCGGGCCAATGCCGGCTTGAGCATGTTTGCCGCGTCCATCGCGCCTTCGGCAGCACCCGCACCCACCAGGGTGTGCAGCTCATCAATGAACATGATGATGTTGCCCTCGGCCGACTCGACCTCTTTCAGCACCGCCTTCAAGCGATCTTCGAATTCGCCGCGGTACTTGGACCCGGCGACCATCGCAGACAGATCCAAGGCCACCAGTCGTTTGTTCTTGAGACTCTCCGGGACATCGCCCGAAGCAATTCGCTGGGCGATCCCTTCGGCGATTGCGGTCTTACCCACGCCGGGTTCGCCGATCAGCACGGGGTTATTCTTGGTCCGACGACTCAAGACCTGCATCACGCGGCGGATTTCTTCGTCACGCCCGATCACCGGATCGATCTTCTGGCGACGCGCCAGCTCCGTCAGATCCCGGGTGTACTTGTCGAGCGCTTGGAACTTGGCTTCCGGATCTTCGTCCGTAACGCGTTGTGACCCGCGGATTTGGCGCAACGCTGCCAGCAACTTGTCATAGTCAATGCCGTGTTGAGCGAACATGCTCTTCAGCACTGAGTCGCTCTTGGCACTTGCCAGCAAGAAGTGCTCAACCGAAACGTAGTCGTCCTTCAGCTTCTTGGCTTCGTCTTCGACCTTGTTGAACAATTCGCGGGCCCGACTGCCGAGGTTGGGCTCGGCGCCGCCCGACACCTGAGGCAGTGAATCGAGCTTGGCGCTCAGCTCCTGAGCCAGTGCCGCCGGATCTGCACCCGCGCGCTGCACCAAGGGAGCTCCGACCCCTTCCTCTTGGGCAAGAATTGCCGAGAGCAAATGCTCCGGAATGATTTCTGGGTTGCCACGACGCGACGCCAGACTGAGAGCAGTCTGGATTGCTTCACGGCTCTTATTTGTCATGCGGTCCATTCGCACGGCTCGATTCTCCTTCTTGAACCTAACTTCACGCCCCACCTAGCGGGACCTAGCTAGGGTGTGTCGGAGATCGAGCTTGTCTAGACCCACCCCAAAAATTGCCTGAAGGAACGGCGCAAATTCGCCTGGATCCATGGGCTTGGATCCATGCAGCGCCGCTTCGCGCAGGCTTTGCGCGTCAGCGGACTTCAGGGCGTGTATTCACAGTCGCCACCAGGCTCTTGCCCAGTGAAGCGCTGCGGATCCACGCAACCAAAACCAACCCCCTGGAAGCTCGTATCAAAACCGCATTTGCCGTTTTGCTGACAGCATCCAGGAAACACCAGTGGCTCATCGGGGGAAAGCCCGTTGGGGATCTCCGCGGACTCAGGGCAGCTGGGATCAGAAGAGCCCGGCAAGTCGAGCGGCTCACAGCCGGGGTCACTGATGTTCAGCAGCAAGCCCAGTGCTTCCAGGTTCAGCCCACACAGCGACTCCCCCTTGTCGGCGCAGCAACCCTCGACCTCGAGGTTGAAGTCTCCGCCCACCTCAACGCCTTGGCAACGCTCGTCGCCGCACGCGACTCCTTCACCAGTGAACGTCACGGGCACACCGCCGTCCATGCCTTCGAGCACGATGGTCATGTCCGAACCAGCATCATCCGCACTATCATCCGCACTATCATCGGTGCTGTCGTCGGCGTCATCGGCGCTATCATCCGCGGCGTCATCAGCGCCGTCGTCAGCGTTATCATCCGCAGCGTCCGCAGTGTCATCAGCGCCGTCATCAGCGCTGTCATCCTCGGCACCAACCTGAGAGTCTTCATCGTCTCCGCAGGCGAAGAAGAAAGCAAACGGGATCAGGGCGGTGACGAGGGCGCGTTTCATAGGACTAAATATCCAGATTTCGGACGTTGAGAGCGTTTTCTTCAATGAATCGCCGGCGTGGCTCTACTTGATCACCCATAAGTACGCTGAACAGTTCGTCGGCGCGAACGGGGTCTTCGATTTTGACCTGCAACAACGTGCGAGCGTCCGGATTCATTGTGGTTTCCCAGAGCTCACCGGCGTTCATTTCGCCCAGCCCCTTGTATCGAGACAGCACGATGCCCTTGCGGCCGCGCTCTTCGATGAACTGGTCCACTTCGAGCGTGCCGGAGAGTTTGACCGGATCGGCCTTCTCGACAATCGCGGTGTACGGCGCCGGGCCGAGCGATTTCATGTCTCGCTCGATGTTCAACAGCTCATGGTAGTCGCCGGAAGACGCCAAGTCTGCGGTAAACGTCGCCGGACGCGCAGATGCGCCGGGTCGAAACTTCACCGCCACGGCGCCGCTGCCCTCGACCTCATTCCACTCCGCGGTGGCCTGCATCGGGCATAGCTCCGGATGAGCCCTTTCCAGGAAAGCCTGTACCTTGGGCGCCGCCGCTTCGAGAGCTTCGCGGTCTTCAAAGGCGTCAAACGGTTCGTCCATGGCGCGCAGCATCGCCACAATCACGCGCGAATCACAACGCCGGTCCAAGCGGCTCAAGTGCAGGCGAATCGTGCGCAAGCGCGTGGCCAAGTTGTACAGCGGCATCCCACTGATCTCGACGCCGCTCGAAGAGCTGAGCGTCAGCCCATCGATGCCGTGCTCAACCAGGTGACGGTCGAGCGCCCCCTGATCCTTCATGTACAAATCCTTTTTGCCCTTGCGCACCCGGAACAACGGCGGCTGCGCGATGTACAGATAGCCCTTTTCCAAAAGCTCCGGCATCTGGCGGTAGAAGAACGTCAGCAGCAAGGTCCGAATGTGAGAGCCGTCTACGTCGGCGTCCGTCATCAGGATGATCTTGTGGTAGCGCAGCTTGGAGATCTCGAATCCGCCAGACTCACCGATGCCGCAACCCAGCGCGGAAATCAGCGTGGCGACCTCCTGTGACGAAAGCATGCGATCCAAGCGCGCTCGCTCAACGTTGAGGATCTTACCCTTCAGCGGCAGGATCGCCTGAAAATGTCGATCGCGCCCTTGCTTGGCGCTGCCACCGGCTGACTCACCCTCGACGATATACAGCTCGCTGATCGCCGGGTCTTTGCTCTGACAATCCGCCAGCTTGCCCGAAAGCGCAGTGTTATCCAGCACGCCCTTGCGCACGACCTCACGCGCTTTGCGCGCCGCTTCGCGCGCCTTGGCGGCAAGCACGGCCTTCTCGATGATCTTCTTGGCGATGGTTGGGTTCTCTTCGAGATAGCGCCCTAAATGCTCACCCACGCTGGCCTCAACCGCGCCCTTGACCTCACTGGAGACCAACTTGCTCTTCGTTTGCGAGTCGAACGACGGATCTGGGTGCTTGACGTGGATCACGCAGATCAATCCTTCACGCACATCATCGCCGCTGAGCCCGCTCTTCAGCTCCCTGAAGAGATTGTTGTCTTGGCCGTAGGTGTTCAGCGTGCGGGTCAGCGATGAACGCAGGCCCGTCAGGTGCGTTCCGCCGTCGCGGTTGTGGATGTTGTTGGTGTAGCAAAAGATTTGATCGGCGAACGCCGAGCTCCACTGCATGGCGATATCCAGCATGATGTCCGCTGAACCTTCACCCATGGGCATGTCCGCCTGAAACGCGATCACCTCCTCATGCACGGGCTCTTTAGACTGAGCTAGCAGCTCCACGAACTCCTTGATGCCACCCTGGTACTCGTAGGTCTCGCTGGTGCCTTCCGAGCGCTTGTCTTCGAGCTTGATCACCAGCCCCTTGTTGAGGAACGCCAGTTCCCGCAGGCGGTTGGCCAAAACGTCGTAGTGGTACTCAGTGGAGGTAAAGATGTCCGGATCGGGCTTGAACCGAATCGACGTGCCAGTTTCTTGCGTGTCGGCGGCAGGTTCCAGCGGTCCTTTGGGAACACCCTTCTCGTACTCTTGCCGCCAGACCTTGCCTTCGCGCTTGATCTCCAGCTTGAGCCACTGGGAAACGGCATTGACGGCGCTCACACCTACGCCGTGCAGACCCGCGCTCACCTTGTAACTCGAGTGGTCGAACTTGCCGCCCGCGTGCAGCACGGTCATCACCACCTCAGCGGCGGAAACCCCCTTCTCGTGCATGCCAACAGGGATGCCACGACCGTTGTCCCCAACGCTGACTGAGCCGTCATCATACAAACGAATTAAGATGGTGTCGCAAAAGCCAGCCAAGTGTTCGTCGACGGCGTTATCCACCGCTTCCCACACCAAGTGATGCAGAGCCGAGCCGTCGTGCACATCACCGATGTACATGCCGGGTCGCTTACGCACCGCTTCCAGACCTTCGAGGACCTGGATGTTCTTGGAGTTGTACTCCTCGTCGGGGGCGGCACTGGGCCTGCCTGAATTCGATGCGAGGGCGGGTTCGGAAGGGGCCTGGGGGGTCTGAGCAGCGTCCTCGACGGGCGCCTGCTCAGTGGTCGAAGAATTCTCGGTCAAGGTGCCGCTTTAATACCTCATTTAGAGCCAGCGACGCAAGCGGATAAGGTTTTCTAAGTATCTGAAATAACAAGGATAATTCTATACCATTCGAGGGCTCGGAAAGGCCTCAATCCGAGCCCTCGACGAGGGCTCCTCGAGACAATCGAAAGTCCGCTCTCTGTGCCTGATCTAGGCCTGGAGTTTCGAACAATTCAGGCCTCGTGGTGGTGACCAACACCTGGCTGTCACTGTCCCGAATGAAGTCATAAACCGCTCCAGTTCGGGTCGGATCAAGTTCGCTCGACACGTCATCCAGGAGCAAGATCGGTTGAGTGCCACAGGCTTGCAGCACGCAATGCAGCTCCGCGGCTTTCAGAGCGAGCGTCAGAACGCGCTGCTGGCCCTGGGAGGCGTGGCGTCGGGCTGAGCGGGAATTTAGGGTCAGCTCCAGGTCGTCGCGCTGAGGACCGAAGCTAGCGCTCTTGCGACGGCGATCTTGAGGCCGGCGCTGCGCGAGTTCACGCCGGAATTGCTCTGGATCGTCAGAGCCTCCAGGCACGAACGCCAGCTCTAGCTGCAGATCTTTGGCTGCCATGCGCTCAAACGCCGGCACTAGAGCCGCATTGAGCGCCTGCGCGGCGCGCTCCCGCGCCTGCTCGAGCTGACTGCCATGCTGGGACATCAGGTCCTCGAACACGTCGAGCTCGGCGGCGTTGATCCCTCGCTGCTCGAGCAACACTTGGCGTTCCCGCTGGGCCTGAGCGTAGCGCAGCCGGGCGTCACCACTGGCGGGATCAATGAACAGCGCCACGCGGTCGAGCAGGGTTCGACGACTTGCCGCTCCGCCGCTGACCAATTGCAGATCGGCCGGGCTGAACACGACCAATGGCGTGCGCACGGCGTAAGCGCTGAGACGGGTCGGCTTCTTCTCATCAATGAACAGACTGCGACGTCCGCGCGTGATCACAGCACGCTGCTTGCGACGCACTCCCCCTTCGTCGAAGTTGCCAGCCACGCGCGTCTGTTCAGCGCCCTCCTGACACACCTCACGCAGCTTGTCCGTGCGGAAGCTACGGCTGGTCGCCAGAAAGTACAGGGCTTCCAGCACGCTGGTCTTGCCCTGGCCGTTGTCCCCGGAAATCACGTTCACTCGGGGCGCGAGGGACAGCTGCAACTGATCGATGTTGCGGAAGCCGCGGATGTCGAGCTGGTCGACTTTTAGCTGAATGGTCAAGACACCGACAAAGTCGGACCGAACACAACTAGAAGCACATGAGCATCTACTAGATGCGCATGGGCATGATCACCGCAAGGTAGTCCGTGCCTTCGGTGTTGCTGGCGGGGCGGATCACAGCTGGGTCCAGCTCACCGCTGATACCGAGCGTCAGTTCTTCGCCTTCCAGGGGGCCTAGAACATCCAAGAAGTACTTGGCGTTGAAGCCCACCGTGAGGGCTTCGCCTTCGTAGTCGACCGGCACCTCATCGAAGCCGTCACCGCTCTCCGGGCTCTCGCTGGAGAAGCGGATCACATTCTTGTCGAGCGCGACTTTGATCCCTCCGGTGCGGTCGCTGGCGGCCACTGAAACGGCCTTCAGCGCGTCCACGACGGCAGCCCGAGGAGCCGCAATGGTGTGCGACGTAGAAGAAGGGATCACCTGCTGGTACGGCGGGAATTGCGCGTCCACCAGCTTCACGCCGAACTGCACCCCAACCATCTGGAAGAACGCGGTCGGACCGCTCTGACACAGTTTGAGCTCACCGCTGGCTTCCCCCTTGGCCTCCTCAGCCTTGGCTTCGTCGCACAGCCGCTTCAACTCATGAATGCCCTTGAGCGGGATCAGCATAGAAGCGGTGGCAGGTTGACCGGTGACCTCCGCTTCCATCTTGGACAGCCGATGACCGTCAGTGGTGACCATCCGCACGCGATTGCCATCCCACTCGAACAACGCGCTGTTCAGGTGCAGGCGTGTCTCGTCCGTCGAGATCGAGAAGTGCGTCGAAGAGATCAGCTGCGCCAGCGTGTCCACCCGCAACGCCATCGTCTCGGCGCCCGCGTCCGGCTCTGGGAGCTGAGGGAACTCTTCTCCGGGAATGCCATGCAGGGTGTAGCGACGTGGCTGGCCTTGAGCGCGAAGCGTGGTCGCGGCACTGTCGTTCGTCGAGATCGAGATGTTGCCTTCGGGCATCATCTTCACGCGCTCAAACAGGTCACGTGCGCCGACAGCGACGCTACCACCCTTGTCCACTTGGGCGCTGATGCTGCCGCTAACGCTCAGGTACAAGTCGGTGGCGGCCAAGCGAAGTCGGTCAGGCCCGTCCACCTCAAGCAGCACGTTGCCGAGCACCGGCATGGTCGACTTCTTGTCGGCGACACCCTGGCAGCGCGACAAAAGCCGCTGGAGATCTTTCTTGCTAACTGTGACCTGCATCGAAAACTGTCCTGTTGACCCTGAACCTGAGAGGACTCCTGGCCGTGTGCGGCTGCAATGGGAACTCGGGAACCGAGCTGGGTTTGGATTGTTACTTGTGTTTGCCGCCCAGGGCGAGCGGGTTTGGTGGGTTCCTGATCGAGCCCTTCTCTAAACAACGATCAATAGTAAATTTAAATAGATCAGGGTCTTCGTAGTAGGGCCTGTGGAATCCGGGGATAACTCTGCAAGTCTCCGGATTCATAGTAGTTTAATCCAGATCCAGCTGGGGGTAAGTGGGTGGATGACAAAGGTGCCAACTGGGGACCAAAACCTATCCCCAGGTTTGCTCCCAGGCGGATCCCAGCTCTGTGCACGGGCTTTTCCGTAGTTTATCCACACACTTGCTAGGCCGGACAGTCGCGATTTTGAGCGCCCGGTCGGGGCGCTTCTGGCTTGAACACTGAGCGCCTGTGCCGGCTTCGAGCGCGGCCGGGGCCTGGCTACCGCGCTTCGAGACGCGCCAGGGAGTCGAGCAGCAGCCGCCGAGTCTGCTCGTACGTCTTGGGCCCGATTTCTTCACGCTTGTAGGCTTGCTCCAGGAGCACCAACTCTTCCAGGAGCAGCGCTTTGGCGCGCTCGCGGTCCTCTTTGGCGACTCCCGGCGAGCTGCGGCCCTTGCGGCTCAGGGTCAGCCCCAGGCCTCCGAGGGCGATCACTGCGGCCAGGGCGAAAGCGATTTTGGTGCCCAACCCCTTCGTTGGCAATCCGCTGATGGTGACCGCGATCTGCGACGGCGGATTGACGCTACGTTCGAGGTAGTCCACCGAACTCAGCAGGGCGTTTTGGCCGTCGGTGCCGCGGGTTGGTTCCGCTGGTTCAAAGCCTTCAACCTCCAGGCGCATGTGCTTTGACGCTTCCAAGAAGACGCGGGCATCCACTAGATGAGGAGGAACCGGCAGCACGAGCTGGGCAGTGGAGATCTGTTCGTTCGGAAGCTGAAAACCGAAGGAGAAGTCGTGCTGTCCCGGACTGAAGGTGCCGTCGATGTAGATGACGTCGTCCTTCTGACGGATAGACAGATCGCCGGAGGTTTCTCCCGGTTGAAAGCCTTTCCAACCAGCGGGCAGCGGAATGGCCAAGCCGTCCGGGGTCCAAGCCACGGCATCGGTGTTGTGAATGCGCAAGATGGCTTCGATTTGGAACACTTCAGCGCGGGGTTGGATAACGTACAAGCCCCGGCTGATGATCATCGTGTCTTCGATGTTCTTGCTGGTGGGGTAAACGAACAGGCTGACGATATGCCCCAGATCGCGTTCCAAGCGGAAAGCTCCACTGGTGTATTTGGCGCCCTGATCTTGAACTTCGACTTCGTAGAGGAACGACGTCTCTGTTCTCTGATTGCGGAAAGCGGCGAAGCCTTGAGCATCAGACAGCACCGACTGCTCACTCAGCTTGTCGCCCTCGGCGATGCTTTGGCGGGTGATCTTGAGATCCACCTTCTTCTGCGCGAGCGGCTGGTTTTGCCCGTCACGCACGATCACACCGATGGTTCCCCGCGGGATCATTTTCGCGGGTTGAGCTGCTGACTCTCGCTGAAACTGCTGTCCGGCGCGCGCTGCCCGAGCCTGATTGCGATGCTGTTCGGACGCGAAAGGGGAACCTTTCACCAAATTGACCGGCTTGGTCGGGCCGAGCGAAGGATGACCACTGGGCAGGCCAGCGTGAGGATCTGCGTGGGGATTGGGCGGGCTGTCTGCAGCCTCTGCGTCTGCAGCGGGCTGGGCAGCGGCAGCCGTCGCGGGAGCGGCGGGAGCGGCGCTTGCAGCAGGTTTGTCGGGGGCAACTGGAGCAGCGGGGGCGGCAGGTTTGTCGGGGGCTGACGGTTTGGCCTCGGGCGCGCTGTTAGCGGACGGCGTTTGGCCAAGTAATGGCGAGGCGCCGGCCAACAGCGCCGCGGTCAGCGTCCAAGAAGCGACTCGGTTCACGACTTGCCCTCGTTGTCGTCGGAGCCTTCGGGTTTGGAGTCCGCTTCTGGTTCCGATTGGGGCTCGGGGGTGGAGTCTTCGGTCCGAGTCTCGGATTCCGCCTCAGCTTCTGCTTTGGATTCCGCCTCAGCCTCCGCTTCGGATTCTGCCTCAGCCTCCGCTTTGGATTCTGCCTCTGCCTCGGTGGGCTTGGCTTCCGGCGGTTCGCTGTCGGTCGGTGTGTCGCCCGCGGGTGTGTCGTCCGCGGGTGCGTCGTCCGCGGGTGCGTCGTCCGCGGGCGGCCCGTCCTTCAGTCGCTGTTGAAGCAGCTGCTCCGCGCGTTCTCTGGCTGGACCCATGCTGCTGTCCAACAACTGCAGCAGCTCTTTGGCTTCAGCGCGGTATTTGCTGCTGAGCTCCTTGTAGTCCTCTTCACTGATTTTGCCCACGCTGCGCTCGTATTCCAGATCTTTGAGCGTGCGTAGGACCGAGCGCTTACGCTCCTCTTCGGCGCTCGGTGCCCCCAGCCCAATCGCTTCTTCGAGCGTGAGTGGGGCATCACCCGTGAGGTTCTGCAGGCTTTCCCAGAAGACCCAAATCGCCAACAGCAGCACACCGCCAGCAACGACCAAGAACGCGGAGCCGCGACCCACTAGGGGCCCGACGATCGCTGCTGCGACAATCGCAATCGGCAGCACCATCCAAGGTCTAGGGGTCAAACGCGGCTCACTCGAGTTGGGCATTCGCGCCGCGGACTATAGTTGCCTGAGAGCAAAATGCGCGCTCAATCGACCGGGATTTTTTGGGTGGATGCGCTGGTGGTGACCGATTTCGTGATCAGCTTGTGACCACCTGCCCGCGCGGGCGCGGTAGCGATCAAGATCGAGAACATGACGCCTGTCGCTCCGGCGCTCGCGAGGCGCACGCTGCCCCAGACGCCCAAGCGCTTCCACGAGACGTCTGGCCACAAAGAAATCGTCGCTCCGCTCATCATCAGCAGCACGCCGATCCAGATCCAAGAAACCAGCGGATTGACGTGAAAGCGGAACGTCGCCAGCTTCGTGGTCGGATTGACGGAGCCCACCACCACGTAGAGATCTCCCCTTAGTCGGTGCAGCATGGAGACCTCGGTCGTGGGGTTGCCGCGTTTAGTATAGATGTACTGCGCGGGTGAAATGGTGCCGAAGGACTCGCCGTCGACCTTCACGTCCACGTCTGCGAAGACCATGCGCTTTTCGGTGTCCACTTCCATGCGTGAGCCGAGATAGGTGAGCTCGTACTCGCCGATCTTGGTCGTCTGATTCGGCAGCAAGGTGGCCTCCTTCTCGAGATCCCAAGAGGTGCCAACGAAGCCGAGGAACATCAAACCGACGCCGGCGTGAACGATATAGCCGCCGTAGCGACGCCGGCTGCGTTTGACCAACGTCAGCAGCGCCGTCAGCACGCCTTCTTCGGCGTTGTTTCGCCGAGCCCGCACGCCCCGGTAGAATTCTTGGATGATCACACCGAAGTTGAAGGCGACCAGGGTGATCGTGATCAACGGTGAAATCGAGCCGAAGCCAGCCAGGATGGCGTCGTAGGTGCTTTCGTTCACGATCTCATCCTTGACGATGGCCGGGGCGCCAATCGCGTCGCCGATGAGCAGGTGCAACACGCCCACCACGACGGCCCCGATCGTCGGACCGGCGAAGGCCTTCCGCAACGAATCATTGCTCGTCTTGCGCCAGCCGAACAGCGGCGCCACCCCCATCAGGAGCAACAGCAACAGCCCGAGCGGCGCCATCCACTTGTTGAAGAACATGGGGCCTACGGTGATCTCCTCCTCCCAGAGGAACTTGCTGATCACCGGAAAGAGCGTCGCGATGGCGATGAATACGGCAGCCCCGAGCAGAGCCCAGTTGTTGACCACGAAGGCCGCTTCACGGCTGGCGACGGATTCGATGCTGGCCTTACCGCGCAGCATCGGCCAACGCCAAGCCACTAGACCGCCCACCGTGGCCACAATCAGGCCCATGAAGTAGACAAAGTAGATACCGATGTCACTTTGGGCGAAGCTGTGAACGCTGGCGATGATGCCCGAGCGCGTCAGGAAGGTGCCGAAAATCGTTAAGAAGAAGGTGATGCCGATGAGCAGCACATTCCACACCTTGAACATGCCGCGGCGCTCTTGAATCATCGTTGAGTGCACGTAGGCGCTGGCAGTAAACCACGGCAAACAGGCGGCGTTCTCCACCGGGTCCCATGCCCAGTAGCCGCCCCAGCCGAGCTCCTCATAGGCCCAGGCCATGCCGAGGGCGTTGCCAATGGTCAGAAACAGCCACGCGAACAGCATCCACTTGCGCACTGCCACAATCCATTCGTTGTCCAAGCGCCCCGTGACCAGTGCGGCAATCGAGAACGCAAACGGGATCGAACAGCCGACGAAACCCGTGTACAGGCTTGGCGGGTGGATGATCATGTAGAAGTTGCGTAGAAGCTCGTTCAGTCCGTCGCCGTCGGGGCGCGGTCCAGCCACGTTCAGCTCGAACGGGTTCGCGGAGCCCAGCATCAACACCGCGAAAAAGCCCATGATCACCATCAAGGTGGCGATCACGTAGGGCTGCAGTTGGCGATATCTGCCGCGCAGCCAGCGCACGCAGGCCACGACGTAGCAGCTAGTCAGAAACAGCCACCACAGGAGCGAGCCGTCCTGGCCACCCCACAGAGAGGTCAGCAGATACCAGAAGTCCATCGCTCGCTCGCTGTAGCGAGACACGTAGCGGATGCGGAAGTCGTGGGTGATGAAGGCGTAGGCCAGGAGCAACACTCCCAACAACACCAAAGCACACGTGCCATAGGCACCCAAGCGCGCCGACTGCAGCAGCCGCGGTCTACCTTTGGCCGCTAGCAAAGAGACGGAGAAGGTGTATGCGGCAGCGATCAAGATCGCGTAGAGCACGCCGGTTCCGAATTCGGGCAGGGTTTCCCACATGGCGCACGGAACCTAGCACACAGCGCGCGCAGTGGGCGCGGCTTCTAGGCAGCCGGGGGATGTCACCACGGGCATCCGCGGCCCGTGTCAGTGCTCGCGGCGAGTTTCCGAAGTTTTGGGGAATAGAACGGGGCTTCAGCCTTCACACACCGTGGTGCCCACCTCTTCGCCTTGGCACACACGCTGGATGTTGCCGGGCTCCATCTTGAACACGCGGATTGGCAACCCGTTTTCACGGCATAGCGTCACGGCGGTGGAGTCCATCACCTTGATGTGCTCGCCGAGGAAGCGATCGTAGCTCATCCGGTGGTACATTTTCGCGTCCGGATGGCGTGCGGGGTCCCGATCGAAGATGCCATCCACCTTGGTGGCTTTGAGCAGTGCGTCACAATGGAGCTCCATCGCTCGCAGAGCCGCTGCCGTGTCCGTGGAAAAGTATGGATTGCCGGTCCCTGCAGCGCAGATGACGGCGAACCCTCTGTTCAGGTGGTGATCCGCCTTGCGCTTGATATAGGGCTCCGCCACCTGCTTGATTTCGAGGGCCGTCATCACGCGCGTGGTCACTCCGACGCGCTCCAGCGCGTCCTGAAGCGCCAGCGAGTTGATCACCGTTGCCAGCATGCCCATATAGTCGCTTTGCGCCCGATCCATGCCTTTGCTGGCACCGGCGAGCCCGCGGAAGATGTTGCCACCTCCGACGACGATACCAATCTGCACCCCGGTCGAGTGAAGCTCACGCAATTCTTCGGCGAGTGAGGACAACGTTCCGGTGTCGATGCCGTAGCCACCCACCTTGCCGCTCAGGGCTTCGCCACTGAGTTTGATGATAACCCGTTTGTAGTGGAGTTTCGGAGCCGAGCTTTGCACGGGGCGTGCATGTACTGTCCATCGCGGGCGAGCGCAACGACAGACAACGCGGCGGAACCAGTACGCGGACGATGGCCGCCGAGACGGTCACCGCAGTTAGGCCCGTTTTGGCTTCGAAAGGCGACGGTTTGGCGTACTATCGCCCGGAATGCGATCGCTTCCGCTTTTTACTGACGAAGGACTCGGGTCCGGCCAGGGGGTATCGTCCGCAAAGCTTGCGCGCGGCTCCAGACGGACAAATCGGCAGCCGCCGAAGGCATTGCTGGTCAGTCTTCTGGGCTGCGGCGTTGGCCTGGCAGTTGTCGGTTGTGATAGCTGCCAATCAACCCCTACCCAGACGCAGGCCGCGCCGAGCGCGACTGCCCAAAAACTGGAGCTGACGCCTGAACAGGCTCAGCGGGTGCTAGCCAAGGTTGGCGAGCGCAGCATTACTTTGGGCGAGTATGTGGCCGCTTTGGAGCGGATGGATCATTTCGAGCGCTTGCGCTACCAGACGCCCGAACGGCGCCGCCAGCTGCTAGACGAGATGATCAACGTCGAACTATTGGCGCGCGAAGCGGAGCGTCGGGGGCTCGACAAGCTACCCGAAACCCAAGCTCACCTACGTCAGCTGCAACGTGAGCAGGTGATCACCGAACTGCGTGAACAACAGCCGAGCTTGGATGAGCTGCCGGAGTCCGAGGTGCGCGCCTACTACGAGTCCCATCCGGACGAGTTCTCCGATCCCGAACGCCGTCGGGTGGCCGTCATCGTTTCCCCCTCCTCCGCGCAGGCGCAGAAGAACCTACAGGCCGTGCGCGGCCAAGACGCGAAAACCTGGGGGCGTGTGGCGCGGGAACAGATCGCCCAGCGCGGTCCTCGAGGGCAGGTCCCGCTGGAGTTCGAGGGAGATTTGGGGCTCGTGTCGGCCCCCGGCCAGGAGCGCGGCCAAAACGAAAAGGTGCCCGAGCCGGTGCGCGCGGCAGTGTTCAAGCTCAGCTCCCAGGGCGAGGTCGCACCGGAGGTGATCGAGCATGAGGGCAACTTCTACGTCGTGCGTCTGATGGGCGTCAATCCGCCCAGAAAGCGCAAGATATCCGAAGTGGACAACGTGATCCGCGTGCGCTTGCTGCAAGCGCGCTTGAAGCAAGCTGAGCAGAAGTTGGACGAGCGGTTGCGAAAAGAAATCCCGATCGAGATCGATCAAGCGGCCGTGAAGCAGCTCCAGTTGCCACCGGGAGTGAGCGACGGCGATGCTAGCGACAAAACCCAAAAGGGCCAGTCGGAGCCTCAAAAATGAGCGTTCGCGGGCTGCCTTTGTTGTCCGATGTTCCGCTGAATGAGCCGGCGAATTGGCGTTGGCAGCTGCAAAATGCTCACACCAGCGTCGAACAGCTCCAGGCTCGGCTACGGCTGACGCCCGATGAGCTCGCGGGCGCTCAGCGCGCCGAGCACGCCGGCTTCCCGATGTCCATCACTCCCTACTACCTGGACTTGGTCGATCCGGAAGACCCCGATTGCCCGATTCGACGGCAAGTGGTGCCGCGGGCTTCCGAAGCGACGCACAGCGCCTCGGACATGCGTGATCCCTTAGGCGAAGAGGCGCATCAAGTAGCGCCGGACTTGATTCAACGCTACCCGGACCGTGCGTTGCTGCTCGCGACAGACCGCTGTTCGGTCTACTGCCGCTTCTGCACTCGCAGCCGCATGGTCGGGCAGGGCGGGGGCGTCCGCTCCTTGCAGCGACTCGGACCGGCGCTCGACTACCTGGCGCACCACCCCGAGGTCCGTGATCTGATAATCAGTGGCGGAGATCCGCTAGTCTCGTCCTCGGCGAAGCTAGTGGCTCTGCTTCAGGCGCTGCGTGCGATCGACAGCATCGAGACGATTCGTTTGGCCACGCGGGTTCCGGTGACGCTGCCCCAGCGCATCACGGATGAGCTGCTCGCGGCGCTGCGCCCATACCATCCACTGTGGGTGATGACCCACTTCAACCATCCCAAAGAGCTGACGGAACAATCTCGGGCGGCGTGCACAGCGCTCGCCGACGCTGGCTTTCCAGTGATGAATCAGACGGTACTGTTGGCAGGCGTCAACGATGACAGCGCGGTGCTCAGCGAGCTGTTCCGAGGTCTGGTTCGACTCCGCGTGCGCCCCTACTACCTGCTCCAGATGGACCCGGTGTTGGGCACCAGCCATCTGCGCACGCCGCTCGCCGTGGGTGAGCGCATCATGAGCGAGCTTCAGGGAAGGCTCAGCGGTATTGCCTTGCCGAAGTTCATCGTGGACATACCTGGTGGCTACGGCAAGGTTCCGGCCGGTCCCAGCTACGTCGTGGAGCGCGGCGCCGGTTACACGCGCTTTCAGAGCCCGCGGGGAAAGCTCGTGGACTACATCGACCCGAGTTGAGGTTGATCTGAGTCTTACTCGGTGGCGAGTTGGTCTTCGTCGTTGGGGCCAATCAGCGTCAGCTGACGTTCACAGATGTAGGCCCGCAACTCGCCGCACGCCACGTCGTTCCATTGCCCGCCAGGCAGCTTCTCGACGCAGTGCTCTAGGCCGTTGAGGTTGCTGGGCTGCCCGTCGGCAAAATTCTGGTAGAACCAAGTTTCACCGCTAACCCACTGGAACTGTCCTTCGGAGGGCGCGTCCGTTGCACCGATCCAGGCGCTTTGACCAGTCAGCGGTGTGAGAAATGCGTCTTCATCTGCGCTGGTGATCGCCGCCAAGTGGCCTACCGCCTTCGACCAAAGCGTACAGTCGGCAACCGCCGCTGCCCAGCTCGCGGGTTCGACGACGATGCGGTAGCAGCGGTTGGTGGTCGCCGAAGACACCTCGTCCAAGCCGTTGCACAGACGATTGGCCCCACCATCGCCGGTGTTGCGGGGGATGCTCCCGCCGACCCCAGCGTCGAATTCGGGTAGATTGTCGTCTGTTGCCAGGCCAGCCTGCCCAGCCGTACCGCCGCCACCACCACCGGCCGTGCTGACGTCCATTCCCGCGGTCCCACCTTCGCCCGTGCCGCCATTGCCCCCAGCGCCGCCGCCCGCTGCGGCAGCGTCATCTCCTGGGGGAGGATCGTCGACCATCGGGTTGTCGGCGATGCCGCCCGCGCCGGCGCCGTCTGCAGCGCCGCCAACACCGCCGGAGCCGCCGCCGGCCTCAGCTGGCTTCTTGTCCTCGCTACAGCCGGCGAGTAGGGCGAGACAGACGAACGTAATACAACGATTCATGCTTCTCATTCCTGGTTCTTCTTGCTCAAGGTGCAGCCTCAACTCAACGCGCCTCAAGGCGCAGCGGGCGCCACGCAGCTGGGAGGGCCCCCGCCAGTGACGCAAGTGGCGCCATTTTCGCAGCAGCTGGAGCCGCAAGTGTTGGCTGGGCTGCAGCAATCGCCGTTCGCGGCGCAAGGGCCGCTGCAGCAACCGTTGGCGCACACGGTTTGATTGGCCGCGCAGCAAGTGCCGGTACTGGTGTTGCAGGTTTCGCTCTGGCCACAGCAGTTGTTGCCGCACTCATCCACGCCGTCCGTGCAGCTGGTGCAGGCGGCGCAGGCTTCGCAGGCGTACGTGCCATCGGCGTCGAGGTCTTTGCAGATCTCGTCCGCTCCGCAGGCGAGATTGCAGCCGCCGCACTGTGTGTCCGTCGATGCGTCTTCGCACTGACCGTTACACCAGGCCTGTCCGGGGTCGCAGTCGCAGGGGCCGCAATCGAGCGTCATGCTGCAGCCGTCATCGACCGCTCCGCAGTCGCTGCCACAGGTTCGGGGGACGCACTCACAAGTGCCGTTCTGACATTGCTCCTGGGCGGTGCAGGTGTCCCCGCAAGCGCTGCAGTTGGTGTCTGTCCCGAGCGTGACGCACGCCCCGTTGCACCAAGTCTGGCCTTGACTACAGCAGGTGCCGGGCGCGACGCACGCCATCTGTCCGGGGCACCACACTTCACCGCTGGGGCAGCAATTGCCCGAGCTGCAAATCTCGCCCGCCGCGCAGGCTTGCCCACAAGTGCCGCAGTTGCTGGCAGATGAGGTCAGGTTGACGCAAGCCTGGGCGCCGCTGCAGTAGGTCTGGCCGGTGGGGCAGCAGTGTTCGTTGCTGCAGCTTTCGCCCCCGCTGCAACCGCAGGTCGTCGTCTGGCAGCCGTTGTTGAACGGGCCGCAAAAGTCGGCCGGGCAAGCGTTGGGCACGCAGGCGCAGCCGCCGTTGTTGCACTGCTGGCCAGGGCCGCAGGCGTTGCCACACATGCCGCAGTGAGCGTTGTTGCTCGTGAGATCCACGCAGGCCATGGCGGCCGTGCACCAGGACTGCCCAGTCGGACAGCAGTGGCCCTGGTCGCACTCGCCTGTGCCGCAGTCATTGCCGCAACTGCCGCAGTTCTGGTCGTCCGTGTTGAAATTTCTGCACGCGCCATCGCACCAGACTTGTCCGGCGCCGCAGCAGTTGCCGTTGCTGCACAGCTGCCCGGGCCCGCAAGCGTTGCCGCAGGCGCCGCAGTGGGCGGCGCTGGTCAAATCGGCGCACACGCCTTGGGTCTCACACCAAATCTCTCCGGCGCCGCAACACTGTCCCGTGGTGCAGATTTCGCCGCCAGCACAGGGCTGATCACACCCGCCGCAGTGGGCCGTGCTGCTATCGAGATCAACGCACTGATTAGCGCACCGGCTTTCGCCGCCCGTGCATGCGGTGCACGTGCCCATGCTGCAGATCTCGTTAGCGGCGCATGCATTGCCGCACGCCCCGCAGTGGTTGCGGTTGACGTTGGTGTTGACGCAGGTGTTGTTGCACTTGGTTTGGGTGCCGCAGTCCAACACGCATTCGTGGACTTTGGATTGCTCGTTGAAGATGCAGCTTTCAGCGCCCGGACAAGTGCCTTCGCACGTCAGCTGGATCGAACCCCCACATTGACTGACCACGTTGAAGCCGCACGTAGCGACATCCACCGCGGGACATTGGGGCTGACAGCAGGCGCGCGTGTTGGGGTTGCAGACTGGGCAATTGTACTGGCAGTTGCCGACGCACTTGGTGTCATCACAGGCGCACTGCGCGGGCATTACGGCCGTGTTGCAGCTCTCCGCGTTGGTGCACAGCTCTTGCTCGCAGTCCAGATCGATGCCGCAGTTGCTGATCGTATCGGCACAATCGAGCGTGTTGCAGTCAGATGCCTCGGGAGGACTACAGCAATTGCCTTGGTAGCAAACGGCGCCGTTGGCTTCACATACCGCGTCGTCGCAGACGCACACGCCCGCTTGGCCCCCCATGTCGACTTCGCAGCGTTCGTGCGAGGCACAACCGCAGCTGTAGGTCCCACCGCAGCCGTCATCAAAGCTTCCGCATTGCCCGGCCACGCACGCGGCGGATGTCTTGGGCGTGCAGCATTGGTCGCCAAAACAAATGTCCCGCGCGTTCGGGCACTGCGCTACGTCGCACACGCAACTGTTGGCCTCACACTTGTCGCCCTGACCGCAGCCGCAGTTGACCGTTTGACAGCCATTGTCGAACTGGCCGCAAAAGTCGGTATTCGGCGGGCACGCGTTGGGCACGCACTGGCAACTTCCGTCGACGCAATTGTCGCCGAGGCCGCACCCGCAGTTCAGCGTTCCGCCGCAGCCATCGTCCAGCATGCCGCAGCTGCCGTCGGTCGGGCAGCCTTGCGGAATGCACACGCATTGACCCTGAATACACTGTTCATTGGCGCCACAGTCGCACGAGGTTTCGCCGCCGCAGCCGTCTGGCACTGTATTTCCACAGGAGCCGTCATCCGGGCACGACGGGGAACAACACGTATCACCCGTGCAGACTTGCCCACCGGGGCACCCGCACCCGCCGATCAAACCGCCGCAGCCGTCCGGTTGCGTGCCGCAGCGCGTGGGGTCGCCGGGGCATTGTGGCTGACAGCAGGTGCCGTTGTCCGTGCAGACGGTGTTGGGCCCACAGCCGCAATCGAGGACACCGCCGCAGCCGTCCGGCACGGCGCCACATCGATCGCCGGGGCACTGCCGCGGCACGCAGCGACATTGACCGTCCACGCAAGACTGTCCGTCTGGGCAACCGCAGCCGGAGATCAAGTCCCCGCAGCCGTCCGGCAGGTTGTCCCCGCAGCGGCCGTCGGTGGGGCAAGCGCGCGGCTTGCAGCTGCTGTTTTCACAGCAGGCGTTGTCGCCACAGCCGCAGTCGATGGTTTGCCCGCCCGCGCTGACCTGGCCGCAAAAATTCGTGGCCGGGCACATCGGGACCGGCGTTACGCAGGTGCCGTTTTCACAAGTTTCACCGGCGCCACACCCGCAATCCAAAGTGCCGCCGCAGCCGTCAGTGATCTGACCGCATTGGCCAACGGGGCATTCTCGGGGCGCACAGCAAACGCCGTTGAAACACACGCCGTTGGAGCAGCCGCAGTCGATCTCGTTGCCAGTGCCGTCATCAAAGCGGCCGCACAGCAAGCCAGCCCCGAGTTCCGCACAAGTGTACGGCCGAAACCCGCCGCACTGATTGTTGACTCCGTCGCCGCCGCAGACTTGGCGGTTGCTGCAGGCTCCGCACTGGATGGCCTTCCCACAGCTGCCCTCCGGGCCGCACTCCAGACCAAGCTCCTGGCAGCTCTTGGTGATGCAGATGGTGTCGCTGCAAACCCCAGGCTCCTCACCGCCGCAACTTTGGCCCAAGGGACACTCACCACAATAGATGAGTTGGTTGCAGCCGTCATTGACGGGGCCGCATGTCCGGCCCAGTTCCGCGCAAGTCTTTGGGATGCACTCGCACTGCCCGGTTTCCGGGTTGCACGACATGGGTAGGGCGCAGCTGCCGCACTTGACGCTGCCTCCGCAGCCATCATCGAACTCTCCGCACATGACGCCAAGCTGCTCGCAGCCCGCCGGCACACAGATCTCGGGTGAGTCGTCTGGCCCAGCGCCACCGGTCTCGCTGTCGGCCCCACCAGATGGGCCGTCATCACCACCCATGTCTTGCGGGCCCGCGAGCAAGCCACCGTCGGTTGTCGGGTTCAGGTTAATGATGGGGTCTTCATCAAACTGCCCCTCTTTGCCGATGATGGACTCACAACCGAGAGCTCCGATGGCCGTGATCAAGGCGAGCCAGCAGATCATCAATTGGCGCCACGTCACTATCCCGCCGGGAACTTGGAAGTCTGCGGCCGGTGATAGTGTCGCTTGCCTGTGTCTCATCAGAAAACTCCGCGAACCCTCACGCCGTGGTAGCCATCGAAACTGCCGGCTTGCACAGTGGTGCCGTCATCCGTCCAGAGCAGGTAGGCGCCCACACCGATCGCAACGATCCCGATCGAGCCCACGATGGTGCTGGTGGTCGTTAGCGTATTGCCGGCGCTGCGCGCCTTACTGCAGGCCTGGATCTTGAGTTGGTCGCTTGCACGCGGGTCCTTGTCGTCCTTGGCGCAGTTCTCTTCAGCCTCGGTCTTCTTGGGCAAAGCCGCAGCTCCTAGCGCCAGGGCCGTGCCGAGACCAGCCACACCGAAACCACCCACCACGTAGCCCCACGTAGATTGGCTGATCTCGAGCTCACCACTTCCACGCCGGGGCGGTTTGGGATCTTTGCCCACAGGGGGGGCCGGAGCCTGCTTAGGCAGCTCTTCGCCTGGAGCAACGGTCAGAGTCTTCTGGTCGCCCAGCGCCAGATCGATGGCGATCACGTTCGACTGGTGACCCGGCGCCTCGACCACGATTTCGTAGGATCCTGGGTTGAGCGGCAGCGGAATTCCGAGGCTCCCACTGATAGGCGTATCATTCCGCCATACCTGGGTGTTCTTCGGTGCGCCCTCCTCCAACGTCACGGTGAGGTGCGGCACGCTCGCTTTCAGCTCCGTGATCTTCTTCTTGGCAAACGCGTGGCGCGGGTCGTCTTGTTTGAGCTCACCCAATGCGCCCCGGTAGCGCTCCCATGCGGAAGCGATGCGTCCTTGCTTCTCTTCACAGTTGCCCAAATTCAGCAACGTCCCGGGTGCCGGATCAGCGCGCTGACTGGCTAGGAACTTGGCGCAAGCCTCGTCGTAGTCGCCCCGGTCCATCGCGGCCCGGCCCGCGTCGAACAACACCTGTGCGGCGGCGCGTTCGTTGCTGGGCTCTTCGGCACTTGCTACCGCTGGAAATGCGAGCAGGGTCAGGAAAAACAAGTTCCGAATCGGTGCACTTAAGAAACCAAGATACATGTGTGGTGCTCCTTCTACACCAAACCACGCTTGATTACATCAGTGCTGGTTAGCCTGTACCACAGCGGAAGCGGCTTTTTGTTGGCTCGAAGCTCCCTGCCAATTGTGCTGTGCGTTTTTGTAGGTAATATTCGATCTTGCCGTAACCCCCACCCGTGGGGACGTTTAGCCGTAGGCACCCAACGCCGTTCTTCGCACTGACCTTTGGACTACTTTCCCCTCGGATATTCTCTTGGATGAGGCCCAGCTGAAAGAGTTCTCGGAGGAGCGCGTAGGCACACTCCTCTGCGACAAATGGCGGCTCGAGCGTTTGCTTGGAGTCGGTGGGACAGCCTCGGTCTACTCCGCGAGCCACCGCAACGGCAAACGTGTAGCGGTCAAAGTCTTGCACCCCGAGTTGTCCGCTCAAAAGCAGTTTCGCGATCGCTTCTTGCGCGAAGGCTACGTCGGCAATCGGATTGAGCACGAAGGTGCAGTCACCGTTTACGATGACGACGAAACCGAGGATGGCTGCTCCCTACTAGTCATGGACCTGCTCGAGGGTGAGAACCTCGAAGCGCGGCGTGATCGCAAGGGCGGCAAGCTGGATGCGCTGGAGGTTCTCTCGCTGATTGACGACGTGCTGGATACCTTGCGCGCCGCTCACGAGAAAGGCGTTGTGCATCGTGATATCAAGCCTGAGAACTTGTTCGTCACGACCGACAACAAGGTCAAGCTGTTGGACTTTGGCATTGCTCGGATCGATGTGGACGAGAATCCCGGCAAGACGTTGGCGGGCATCGCGATGGGCACTCCAGCCTTCATGCCGCCGGAGCAGGCGAGCGCGCGCTGGGACCAAGTGGATTCCAAGAGTGACCTCTGGGCGATCGGTGCGAGCATGTTCACGCTGCTCACCGGGCGCTACGTGCACGAGGGGCAAACCGTCAACGAGTCGTTGGCGATGGCCGTGACGAAGCACGCGCCTCCGATCGAAACCGTTGAGCCCAACGTTCCGCCAAATATTGCGATGATCGTCAACAAGGCGCTGCAGCGAGACAAGAGCAAACGCTGGCAGTCTGCTGAATCCATGCAGGAAGCAGTGCGGCTCGCGTATCGCGACTTGCAGGACGTGCCAGAAGATGAGCGCTATTCGCTCACGGCGGGCAAGGTCGCTTCTCACTCGGCGCCGCCAGGCGCGATGAATCACCACAGCTTGAGTTGGATGAACGGTGCCACGACGGGCGAACCGGTCAGCGCTGAGGTGGTCGCTTCGCTCAGCGATCCGAAGAAGCGGCGTCTCGCGATTGGCTTGGTTGCGGCCGTGGCGCTGTTGGCTTTGATCGTGACGGTCGGCTCCGGCTCCGACGACTCGGACGACAGCGCTGCAGCAGCGCAGGCAGCCCAGACGGCTCAGCCCGAGGTGCCGACCGTCTCCGCGATCGCCGCGCTGCCAGTCGCGCCCAAAGACGTGGTGGAGCCAGCTCAGGGCGTGGATGCAGACGACCTTGAGCCGGTCGACGACAAAGAGGCCGACGAGGCCGACAGCGCCGAGGACGAAGCCGCGGAAGACTCAGAAGCGGATGCGGACGGGGATGAGGAAGCAGAAAAGGAGACAGCTCCTAAAAAGCCCAGGCGTTGGAAGCCTCGCCCCAAGCCCGCGGAGCCGTTCGATCCGTTCAAGAAGCGCGACTGATCGTGGGCAAGCTTGAAGAGCTGAACGCGCAAGCTCTCGCCGGGGGGGGTGAGGAGCGGGTGGAAAAGCAGCACGCCGCCGGCAAGCTGACGGCCCGCGAGCGGATTGAAGTGTTGCTAGATCCGGGGTCGTTCACAGAGATCGACCGCCTCGTCGCGACGCAAAGTCATGACTTCGGCATGCAAGAGCGGCGCGCCATTGGGGATGGCGTCGTCACCGGACAGGGGCTCGTCGATGGGCGGCAGGTGTTCGTGTTTTCCCAAGATTTCACCGTGCTGGGGGGTTCGTTGGGTGCCGCCCACGCACAGAAGATCTGCAAACTCATGGACTTGGCGCTTTCGGTGGGCGCTCCGGTCGTTGGTCTAAACGATTCCGGAGGTGCCCGCATTCAGGAAGGTGTGCAGTCGTTGGCGGGCTACGCGGACATCTTCTTGCGCAATACCCTCGCCAGTGGCGTGATCCCCCAAATCAGTGCCGTCATGGGACCGTGCGCTGGCGGGGCCGTGTATTCGCCGGCGATCACGGACTTCATCTTCATGGTCGAGGGCAGCAGTCACATGTTCATCACTGGCCCGGACGTGATCTCTACGGTCACGCACGAGCAGGTGTCCAAGGAGGTCCTCGGGGGAGCCGACACGCACGCGGAGACGTCTGGGGTAGCGCACTTTGCCCTGCCCGACGACAAGACGTGTTTGCTCAACGTGCGCCGCCTGCTCGGCTTCTTGCCGTCCAACAATGCCGAAAATGCGCCTCGGGCCGCTACCGCCGATCCTCCAGATCGCCCGCTGACGAAGTTGGCTCAGCTCATTCCCGAGCAGAGCAACAAGCCCTACGACATCAAGCTTCTGATCACCGAAGCGGTGGATGATGGGAACTTCTTCGAAGTCGCAGCTGCGCACGCTCAAAACATCGTGATTGGTTTTGCCCGGGTCGACGGGCGAGTGGTCGGAATCGTGGCCAATCAGCCTTTGGTACTGGCTGGGGTGCTCGACATCGACGCGAGCGTCAAGGCGGCGCGCTTCGTGCGGTTTTGCGACGCGTTCAACATCCCGTTGGTCACCTTCGTCGACGTTCCGGGGTTCCTGCCCGGTGTCGACCAGGAGCATCGTCGCATCATCTTGCACGGAGCGAAGCTGTTGTACGCGTTCGCCGAGGCGACCGTGCCGAAGGTGACCGTGATCACGCGCAAGGCGTACGGCGGAGCTTATGACGTCATGAGCAGCAAGCATATCCGCGCCGACGTGAATCTTGCTTTTCCTGGCGCGGAGATCGCCGTCATGGGACCTGAGGGAGCGGTAAACATCATCTACCGCAAAGAACTCGCGTCCGCGCCCGACCCTGCTGCCGCCCGAGCCCAGTTCATCGCGGAGTATCGGGAACGCTTCGCATCGCCATTCAAGGCCGCGGAGCTGGGTTTCGTGGACGCGGTGATCGACCCCAGCGAGCTGCGTTGGCGATTGGCCCAGGCGCTGCGCATGCTCGAAAACAAACGCCAAGAATTGCCGCCAAAAAAGCACGGCAACATTCCGCTCTAACGCACGTCAGCTTGGCTCAGTCGATCGCCGTCGCAGAATCCAAACTGGTTTCCAGTTGGTGCGTGAACGACCGAAACGCGGATTCGCGCGGCCAGGAGGGAGCAATCCGCAGCAGGCCGCGTGCCTTGTCGTGCTCACCCAACCGCACCTGCGTCAGAGCTTCAGCGTAGCGCATGGGCCAAACCAAAAGCGGGTTCTGGCGCGCCGCTAGCCTCAGCCACTTGGTGTCGCCCCGCGAGCTGAGTCCGCCAAACGCTCGAGCCATGGCACTGGTTGCTGAACGCAGAGTCGTGGCGCGACCGCGTTCCCAGCGAGAAGTCGGCAACGGCAGCTCTTGCATCGCTTCGGCGCTGCGCAGTGCCTCCTCGGTGCGCCCCTCACAGCAAGCGAGCAAGGTATCAAGGAACAGTCGGTGTTCGACCGCTTCATCCCAGGCTGGCCCGCGTCTGGCCAAGTCCAGAACTTGTCGGGCTCGGCCAGATAAGCCGTGGGCAGCCAGAGCGGTGGCTCGCATCAGAGGACCCACGGTGCGCGCTTCCTCCTCGTCGCCGAGATCCGGCTCCCAGGCACTGAGCAGCGTATTGACGTCGCCGCTCAACACGAGATCGCGGAAGCGTCGTCTGGCCCGCAGCCGCGGTGTAGCGATCGCCGCGACCGCCAACCCTAAGCACAGCCCAAACCAGGGAGCCTCGATCGCAAACTGGAGCAAGGCGGCGACTGCCGCCGCTGAAATCACGAAATAGAGCCAGCCCATTGCCAGCGAGCGCTTGGTCGGGGACGCCAACATCTGAGGGCCGAGCCTTTCCACGAAACCCGCCGCATGGCAAGCCCGCCAGAAACGCGCGGCCGGCGCCAGAATTCGGGGTTCGACGGAAGTGCTTGAAACTGTGCAGAGAGTGCGTAGTCTCTGGGTCTGCAGGAAAAGTATGGGTCCGCCGACTTGGCGCCTTGAACCCCGCCAGGCCCGGGAGGGAGCAACGGTAGAGGTAGCGAGTGTGGTGGACCCTTTCTGTTTTGTTTCGTCCTGTCCGCCCATTGGATAGCGCAAGGCGGTGGGGGTTTCGGGGTCGCCGCCAGCGGCCGTAGAGGCTATACCCACAGACCCAGTGCCCCGCTTGGCGGCGCTTGGGGATCTATTCGAGGGAGAGCACTGGAGGGATAATGGCTTGGTATTTGAACCGCCCTGGGTCGCAGGCACACGAGGGCCCGTTTGAAGATCATCAGATCGTCGAGATGATCCGGTCGGGTCAGTTGCGTGAGGGCTACATCACGGAGCCGGGCAACCCCAATTGGCGGGCGTTGAACCAACATCCACCGTTTGCGCAAGCGCTGGCTGGGGGGGCGCCTCCGGGCCAGCCCGGTCCGGCCGGGCACGCGTACGCTCCGCAGCCCCATGCGGCGGCCCAACCCGCGCCGGGCTATCCGCAGCCGGGGCATCCAGGCCAGCCGGGAGCGCCAGGCGGGCCGCCAGGCTACGGGCACGCACCCGCGGTTTCCCCCGGAGCCGCAAAAGAAAAGAAGAAGGGCGGCAATCTCGGCCTCATCATTGGCGTGGTGGTGGGCGTCGTACTGCTGATCGGTGGCGGAGCAGCGGCGATGATGCTGCTTTCCGGCGGTGGCAAGTCCCAGCTGAGCGCTGTAGTCCCCGACAGCACCGTGGTGTTCGTTGAGGTGCCGAACACAGCGCACGCCCTCAAAGGTATCCTTGGCGTGGATTACCTCAATCCAAGCGAGCTGAATTCCGAAACGCACCTGAACAACTTGGTGCGCGACTTCGGGGCGGCCTTCGATCTCGACAAGAGCGACGCCGAGAAGCTGGTGTTCAGCGTCGAAAGTGTGGGCTTCGCGATGGGCCAAATCCCGTCGCGCGGTGAACGCGTCGCGGTGTTGATCGGATTTCGCAGTGCGGACGCGGTCGAGAAGTTGCTCTCCACTTCGCGCTTCACGAAAGACGGCAAGTTCGGCAGCAGCGGCGAGCGCTACTTCGTGGAGCCCGGCAAGGTCGAAGACGCAAAAGAGCCGCTACTCCAGGGCTTGAACGGCTTCCGCGTGCGCAAGGAGAGCAAAAGCAAGGCCATGGTCTGGTTCCCCGATCAGGCAGTGATGGGTTTTGGCGTCACGGAGTTCCTGGACGACATCGACAGCGTCATCACCAAGGGAGACAAGACCCTCGCGAGCAGCGAGATCTTCAAGCGAGCCAACTTCGACGCCAAGAGTTCGGCAATTTCGTTCATCAGCCCAGAAATGCTGGAGATGATGCGCGGCGACGACGAGCGCAAGTTCCTCAAAGACTACATGGACGAGATCAAGCCCTTCGCGGTCGAGATGAGCTTCGTCGATGCGGGCATCCTGTTGCGTGGTCGCGGCCAACTGAAAGGCAAGCGCATCACTGAAGAAGAAAAGCTTCCTCCCGAGGTGGACCTCAACCTTCACCAAAAACTCCCCTTAGGAACTTTCGCCTACATCGCTGCCGGCAGCGAAAAGAAGGAAGATGGAAAGGAATTCCGCAACCGCTTGATCAAGCAAGTGCGCGCTTCGGACGCGCGCGCGGCGGACGAAATGGAACGCGGTCTCGACGAGATTGAAAAGCAGGTCGGCATCCGTTTCGAAGAGGTCGTTGATAGTGTCGGAAACCAGGTGGCGCTTGGCCTCGTGGCAGAGACGGACACCAAGTTGGATCCGAAGTTGCCGCCAGACACATACATTGCGAAGAGCGCGGCCCTGTTCTTGGTTCAGGTTGGCAACCAAGATGCAGCCGACAAGGTCATCAAGCAGGCGCGGCGCAAGCTGTTTGACGAAGGTCCGATGAAAGAGGCCTATGAAGTCAAAGATCAAGGCAAGGGGTTTCGGGCAGTGCCCAAGGAGCCGAAGTTGCCGGTCGTCTCCGTCTTCTTTCACGAGAACGTGATGTCGATCGGGGTAGGCGGTCGCGGTATTCTTGCCAAATCAATCTTGGCCCTGGGTGGCAAAGAAGCCATCACTTCAGATGCTGCTCACCAGACTGCGATGTCCACTTTCAAAGGCAAGCCTCGCTTCTTGATGTGGGTGGACACGGGCCGCATGGGCCAGTTGGTGCTGGATGCCCTGCCAGAGCGCGCACGTGAGGAGCTGGCGGAAGTGGAAAAGACGCTCAACGTTTCGGTCAAGGCCATCCAGACGTCAGGGGACAAGCGCATCACCTCCGCGATGGCCGGCTACGTGACGAGCGAAGCCACCACCTGGGACTACCAGCTCGAGGTACTCAATCCGTCCGCGATGGGCATCTTTGGAGCCCTGGAGCCCCTGATGAAAGGCGCCTTCGCACCCCCGCCAGCGTTGGATACGCCACCGGATATTGGTGACGTTGGAGACTTTTTCATCTCCAAGAGTGGCGTCGCGCAGTGTGATGGGCTGGCGATGGTGGTTTTTCAGTGCGGCAAGCGCACGAATAATGCTTCCTTTCAGGCTCGCGGTCGCTTGATTGAGAGTCGGACCAAAGCGCAGCTAGCGTCCGGCAAATCCAAGAACACCGTGGGCGGGGCGTGCATTCAGGAGCTGCTGAAGTTCAATCGCGAAAATCAGCAGTGCAGCAAGTTCTAGCCCGGCTAAGCTTGGTTTGCGGGCGGGCTGCTTGAGTCCGTGGGCGCTACTCGTTGAAGGTGGCGCCAGCTGACTCTATCTCAGCCGAACATTTCGATGCTAGCGCCGTTGTGCGCAAGCGGTGCGTCCAACGCAAAGTGTACCAAGGTTTTCGCGACATCCCCCGGTTGCATGTTGGGCGGGTAGCCTGAGCCCTTCAACATGTCTGTATCGATCGAGCCGGGCAACACCGTCACGGTCATCAGCCCGGAACCTCTCAGCTCTTCTGCGAGGGACTTGGTGAACCCGATCAGCCCCCACTTGCTGGTGTTGTACGGGATCTGGCTCGCGCTGCCCAACGTGGAGCTGATGCTGCCGACATTGACAATCGAGCCTCTGCCCGCGGCGCGCATGCTCGGTAGCAGCTGTTTGGCCATCCAGACTGCACCCAGCAGGTTGGTATCCATCTGACGGCGATAGCTTTCGAGGGTGAGCTGCTCCAGGGGGGCGCGCTCCACGCAGCCCGCATTGTTCACTAGGGCCACCGGCGTCTGCCATTGCAGAATTCGAGCACAGGCGTCTTCGATCTGTTCGCTGTTGGCTAAGTCGCAGATGAAGGCCCGTGCGTCGACGGACAGGGTTCGGCAGTCAGCGACGGCCTTCGAGAGCGCGTCGGATGCACGTCCGACCAGCGCCACGTCCAGGCCTCGGTTCGATAGTTCCAGAGCTGTGGCTCGACCCACGCCCCGGCTGGCCCCAGTCACGACTACCAGTTCAGCCATGGGACCCCGGTCATCAGAAGAGGTAAGCCCATAGGTCCCAGATCACGAACACGGCTTTGGTCAGGAAGAAGTCGCAAATCAAGATCATGATGGAGGTGACCACCACGGTCTTGGTGGTGCTGTTGCCGACACCAGCAGTGCCTCCGCGTGTGCGCATCCCAAAGTGGCACCCGACGATCGCGATGATGGCGCCGAAGAACGGCGTTTTGATCAGGCCCATGACGTAGTCCATCATCTGCAGCGTGTTCAACGCCGAGTTCAGAAAGAACTCTTTGGGAATGTTGAACTGCACGTCTGTGATGAACATCGCTCCAGAGAATCCCAACGCCAGCGCGAGGGTGCCCAGCACCGGCATCACCAGCACACTGGCAACCAACCGGGGCATCACCAGCTTCTTGAGGGGATCTGCACCCAGCGCTTGGATCGCGTCGATTTGTTCGGTGACCGCCATCGAGCCAAGCTCCGCGCACATCCCAGCGCCGATACGTCCGCCGACGATCACGGCAGTCAAGGTGGGTGCCAGCTCGCGGGCGAAACTCAGGCCCACGACGCGGCCCGTGTACTCCATGCCTCCGAACTTCTGTAGGCCGAACGCGAACTGCGTCGACATCACCATGCCGATGAATACGCTCGTGACCGTCACGATGCCCAGCGACGCGACGCCCAGTTTGTCCAGCTGGATCAGGATCTCTTTGCCTTCCAGCGGGCGTTTGAACATGGCCCGCAGCGCGCCAAAGGTCATGGCCGTGGCTTCGCCAAGGTGAACCAAGAACTTCTGCCAGATCTGCAGCTGAGCTTGCACAACCGGTGGCTCCGGTGGGGGCAAGAAGGAGCGACGCGTCGAGGGCGGCGGCAGGTCTTGAGATTGATCCGTCATGCGCTCGCCTACTTCAGCGTTTGAAATCCAGACACGAACGCGTCAAAGCCTTCGGTACCGCCGTTGGGTGAATGGTCTGCGACCCTCCAGAAGTCGTACACGCAACCATCCTTCTTCAGCACCACCAGCACCAAGTGCTTGGGTACCCCATCCAGGGCGGCAGTCATTTCGGTGCGCAGGGCTCGGCGTCCGTCCAGCTGGAACTCGTCTTCACTATGGACTTGGCGGTCGGTGAAGCCCAGGTAGAGGTGCTGGGTCAACGAGCGCAGTGGCACGTCATCGCCGTCGCGCCCGCAGCGCCCTGCAGCGCCCACGGTGATTTGTTCGTCGTCCCCTCGGAAAGCGAAGGACGCCAAGTCCGCTTCGCTGACCTCGTTGTCCAACTGCCGCCAGTCGGCGGGGATTGGGCCGACGCGAAACGCCACGTCGCCCCGACGGAACACGTTGCCTTCCAGGCCGGGAGCGGCGCAGGCGGACAACAGGGCACCCAGCGCGGCAGCGCAGAGCGGTAGCGGGGGAAAGACGCGAGCACGCATTCAGCTCCGCGCAGGATAGTGGCTCGGGGGCGCCCCCGCAAACCCTCCAGAACGCCCCAGTTTTTCGGCCGCTGGAAAGCCGCTTGCTACCCGGCTGCTGGGACCCTATCGAGTTCGTGAATGCTGTTTTTTCCCCTGCGTGACGTCAATCCAGTGCGTCGCGCCCCGCTCCTGACCTATCTGCTGATCGCGGCCAACGTGCTGGCGTTTCTGTGGATGGGCCTACGTGAGTCGCTCGGAGAATTTTGGCTCGCTGCCTGGTACGGCTTGGTGCCTTCACGCTTCTTCGCGGACCCGAGTGGGGAGGCGATCACAGTGGTGAGTAGCATGTTCATGCACGGAGGTTGGCTGCACCTCGGATCCAACATGTGGTTCTTGCACATCTTCGGTGACAACTTGGAAGACGTTCTGGGCCGCGCTCGTTACCTCTTGTTCTACGGCCTGTGTGGTCTGCTCGCCGCGCTGGCACAGGTGTTGGCCGATCCAAGCGGTAGCGTGCCGATGGTGGGCGCCTCCGGTGCGATTGCTGGTGTGGTTGGGGGGTATGTCGTGCTCTACCCGCGTGCTCCTATCCTGTCGTTCAACACGGTCCCGCTTTTGTGGTTGTTTCTGGGACTGATCGTGACGCTTCCCGCCTGGTTCATTGCGTTACTTTTTTTCGGACAGAACCTGACGCTGGCCTGGGCTAACGCGGGCAATCTGTCAGGTGCTGGCGTGGCGTTTTTTGCTCATTTGGGAGGCTTCATCGCTGGCTTCGCGTTGATCCGAGCCTTCGTCGGCAAGCAAGCGCTCGAGCGGGAGCAGCGCCGGCAAGTTTGGACGGCCTTGCGGGATCCGTCGCGCCGGCGTCCACTGCGCTGAGCGCCGCGTTTGCTGCCTGTCCAGTGGACTCAGATGCCGATGAACAGGCGATGGGCGAAATTGCGCTCGAGGCTCGCCTTCAAGACCTTATCGGCGGCTGCCTCAATGTCGTATTCGACGCGCTTGAACTCGAACTTCTTCTTTTCGCTGTCGTAGATCGTGTAGCTCGCGCGATTGTCGAAGTCTCGGGGCTGCCCGACCGACCCCACACTCACGATGTACTTGTAGTCTGGCGAAAGCTCAAAATCGATCGGCGGCAACTCCTCGACGCCGTCCGCGGTGAGGGCGAACACCTTGCACAGATGCGAATGGCCGATCAGCGTCAGGTGGCCGAGCTCATCGAAGATCGGCAAGCACTCTTCCGCTTGCTCTGGGGCAAAGATGTATTCGAATTCTTCCAAACGCACCGGCGAGCCGTGGCAAAGATGTACGCCGACGTCATCCAGCTTGATGGTGTAAGGCAGGTTGCGCAGCCACTCCAGGCTGTGAGGCTGCAGCATCTGCACGTGCGTATCTAGCGCATGTCTGGCTGCCTCGTAGTAGTACGAGTAGTCCATGCGCCCGGCGACCGCAGCGTCATGGTTGCCGAGAATGGTGCCTTCAGCGACGTCCATCACCACGCGCGAACATTCGTTGGGCGAGCCCCCGTAACCGACCGTGTCGCCCAGACAATAGTAGCGGTCGATATTCTCGGAGCGGAACGCTTCCATCACCGCGCTCAGGGCTTCGTAGTTCGCATGAATATCGCTCAGGATCCCCAGACGCATGTGACACAGGGATGTTACACTCGCCGCGTGGACTCGACCAGCGATTCTGTGGCGCCCCTCGTTCCTGAGCCCGTTTTGGAGCTAGCCGCCAGTTGCGTGCGGTTTGTTCGGGCTAGCGTCGGCGTCGAATTGGACGTTTCCAGCGACACCCTGCCCATCCTGGACCACTACGCGGCCTCTGCGCGTGACGAGCTCGCCGCGCGCCCCGAGTCCCAGCCGCTCGTAGCCCAGGCTTTGGGCGCCTACTTCGGCCAGGTGCTCACCGCTGAGCTCTCCGGATTTTGGCGCGCGGTGGACGCCAGCCCAGATAATTGGTTGGTGTGTCTGCAACCGGTGTTCTTGGCGATCAATCCGGTCGGTATTGCCCACGAGATCCTGGCTGCCTCCGATAAACATGATGGCCCTTCTCATGAGCTACTGCTGGCGCGGGAAGACCGGAGCCTGATCGAGCAGCGCTTGGCCTCTTTGCCGGAGGTGGATGAAGGCGACTACTATCGGTTCTCGACTCGGTTTGATGCGATTCAAGTGGTCGTGGCGGCGCTCAAGGAGCAAATGCACGACGGCGGGACGGCTGACGTCAATTTTGAACTTGGCGACTATCAGGACGAGCTGGGCGACATCTGAGGCGCGCTCAGGGCGCTCCAGCGTCCGCGTCTTTTGGTCCGCCCCAGCGTAGCTTGTTGGGTACTTTCGTTAGCTTTTCTTCCACCAATTCCCTACCGAAGAAGGTCCGAAGCCCCAGCTTGAATTGGGCTTCGGGCAATCCTTCGAGTCGCAGTCGGGCGCGAGGTTCGATAAATGCCAGGCGCGTGCCGTTGAGCGTGACATACGCTCCCGAGGAGGCGCGACTCACGAGCTCTAGGTCCGCAGTTTGCGTTTGGGGGTCGAGCGCCGCGAGCGCCGACTTAGTCAGAAATGTTCCGCGGTTTTGAGGCAATCCCGAGGTCTTGAACTTGGGTTTGCTGGGCGGGACCCGTAGCGGCAAGTAGCCGTCATTGCGGCGTACGAAGCTGTCCGCCACGAACAACAATTCTGCGCCACCCTCGCCCCTGAGCTCCGCGCGCAGCGGCACTAGGTTGGATGAGCAAGTGTCCGTGGTGCTTTGCATGCTGACCAATTCCAGCAAGAAGCGGCAGAGCAGTGGGCCGCCGAGGTAGGTCGCCTCTAGGCGCGCCTGGTCCAGGACGAGGCTGCCGCGAGGCGTCGTCAAACGTTGACGCTCCGTGGACTGCCCAAGAAGTTTGCCTTCGGGCAATCGCTCCACTTCGCCGCGAGATAGCGGACTGATATCCGCGCGGCCTTCCGCGAAAAGCGCGCGTAGCGCGCCAGAGCCCAGGACGCGATACTGGCTCGAATCCGGCCACACGAGCAGGTGGCCCCAAGCATCTTGCCGGGCCAACAGCTTGCTGCCTGGGGCCAGGCTGAACGCACCACCGTCGATTTCGATGCGCATTCGACCGTGGGGGCGTAGTTCAACGTTCAAGCGGAGCTGAAGGCTAGCGTTCAACGCCTCTGCTTCAGCAGCTGCGAGATCATGGAAGCGCAGGCGCTTCTCTTTGCCGGGCCATTCAAAGTGAGCCTGCAGCGTCACCCCGGCACCGACCTGCGCGCTACTGCGATCAGGAGGAGGAGGTTGGTTCAGAGCCCAGGGTTGGGGCTGAACTGGATCGGGTATGCCCTCGGGGCGCCCGCTGCCACCGCTGCCATTGGGATCCTTTAGTTTGTCCGGTTTGGCGACCAGGCTCTCTCCCGACAAGAGTGGCGCCGGCGCGATCGTCACATTGGGACTCGGCTCTGACGGCTCCTCCTCTGGCGATCCATCATCGGACTTGCAGCCTGAGACGATGATCGCCAGCCACAGCAACATTGCGCTTGGGAACATTGCGCTTGGGCGCAGTACTATTGCGCTTGGGCGCGGGGTGGGTCGTCCAGTCACAGCGAGAGCATCATCTCTAGCGCGTTGTCGTTTGAATAGTAGCCGTTTCGCCTCCGAGTCGTGACAAACCCAAACTTTTCGTACAGCGCGACTGCCGCGTGGTTTTGCTCTCGGACTTCCAGTTGCAGTGCTGAGCAGCCGCGCTGCCGACCATAATTCAGCAACGAACGCACGATCGCGCTGCCGACACCCTGGCGCCGCTGCCCTGGATCCGTGACCAGGTCTACGATCTGAAGCTCATCAGCGACTTGCCAGAACAGCACGTAGCCAACCACGCCGCCGCGCAGGGCGACCCACAGCTGTGCATACGGTTTGCGTCGCTCGGCTTCGAGATCTTGGCAGACGCCTGTGATCGGCGCCAGTGCGGCGACGGCTTGGGCGTGTTCGGGGCGCTCCGGTTCGACGCGGATGTCGGCTACTTGGTGTTGCACCGCACCAGGCGCGACTTGAGAAACTGATAAAGGATCTTGCAGGTATCAAACGTGCTGGCAGCGACTTGATCGACGACTTGGCGCACCGTGCGGGTGCCGTCGATGGCATTCAACACGACCTCTTCTTGTGGTGTGAGCTTGTTGCGATTGGTGTAGCGTTCGATCGCGACGGGGTCTTTCAGGAGCACGTCATCGAACTTGAACGAGCCCTCGATCAGCTGCCACTCATCCACGCGTCGGAAACCTTCCATCAACAGGCCTCCGGGCGCCAATCCAAGCTGCGCAAGGGTGGCTTCAGCGCAGCTGGCTCCAACCTCGAAGGTGAAGCGTCCGCTCTTCCAACGTACCGCCTCATACACCAATTCGCTGGACTGACGCTTGAGAGCCGCTCCCACTTGATCTTGGGTGGCGAGCTCCTGTTTGATGATCTCTTCACCCAGCAAACGTTTGCTGGCCGCAACGCTACTGGTCAGTTCTTGTAGCTGCTGATTCGTCAGCACGCCGTCCTCGAGCAAATAGCGGCCCAAGCGAAAGCTCAGTGGCAGATGAGCTGAGCGTGCCAAGTCGAGTCTGCCGTCGCTCATGTACAAGATGATTTCTTGGTCGCCATAGGCGATGCGCAACGCCCCAGTCTGGCGTTGCAGCTCGAGCATCTGCAGTACCTCGGCGATTGAGATGAATGACAGATCCCCCGCTAGCGCGGCCGCCTGGTCCGTGCGCTGTTCCAGCATGGACAGCAAACCGCCCAGTCCCTTGAGCTTTGCCGGCTGCAATGCTTCACGCAGCGCTTCGGCGACCTCACCGCTTTCGGGCTTAGCACCCAACTTGGCTATGGTCGGCGACAGCAGCCGCGCCAGACCGCGGCTGAACAGGTTGCTGATTTCCTTGGCGCGCTCTGCGGAATCCTCCATGGCCTCCAGCTGGCTCAGATCGAGCGGCTGCTCGGCGCTGTCAGCTGGTGGAGGTTCGGATTTTGGCGGGCGACTCTGGGGTTTTCGCAGCGCGTTTTCGACCACGGCCAATAACGCTCTCGGGTCGAACGGTTTGGTGATCGCGTCCACCGCACCGGTCTGCTCGACGAACTGCCCACGGATCTTGTCGCCCTTGGCGCTCATCAAGACGACCGGCAGGCGTTCCCACTTCTTCTCTGAGCGCAGCTCGCGGCAGAATTGGTAGCCGTTCATTACGGGCATGACGAAATCGAGCAGCACCATGTCCACTCGATTCTTTTCGATCAGCGACAGGGCCTCACGCCCGTCTGCTGCCGCCATCGTCTTGAAGCCGCGGTCATGCAGCACCGATGCCACGACCTTGCGAATCGTGGGGCTGTCGTCCACGACCAATACGGTGCCTGCCACGTTTTGCAGGTTTCCAGGTCGACCGATTCAAGTCAAGCAGGCACCGATATGCCTACATCAGGATTCCTGAATGCTGCGGATACGTAACTCGGCGAGCTGCTCTGGGCTGACCGACGTTGGCGCGTCGCTCATCAAGTCGGTGCCGCGCTGGGTCTTGGGGAACGCAATCACGTCTCGGATGCTCTCACCGCCGCCCATCAGCATGGCCAAGCGGTCCATTCCCAGGGCGATGCCGCCGTGGGGCGGAGCCCCGAACTTCAGGGCGTTGAGCAGGAAGCCGAACTTCTCTTGGGCTTCCTCATCACTGATGCCCAGGGCGGCGAACACTCGGGCCTGAACCTCGGGATCGTGCAACCGCACCGAACCGCCGCCGATCTCGAAGCCGTTGAGCACCAGGTCGTAGCGGTAGCACTTGACCAACCCCGGGTCTTTCTCGATCAGATCGAGGTCGCTGTCGTGCGGCCGGGTGAACGCGTGATGCGCAGCCGCCCACCCTTTGCGTTCCTCGTCGTACTCGAACAACGGTGGGTCCACGACCCAGCAGAACTTGAACTGATCCCCGTGCCCCGTCTCGGGGATCAATCCCATTAGTTTGGCGACGTGTACGCGCAGGTTGGCCATCACGGTGTCGACCAGACTGGTCTTGCCGAACTGGAAAGCGATGATATCTCCAGCGCTGGCGCCCACAGCCTCGTTGACCGCCAGGCGGAACTCATCGGTCACGCTCTTGGCGAGGGGCGACTGGGTCCAATTGCCGTCTGGTCCGACCTTGGCCCGCGCCAGTCCGCCGGCGCCCATGCTGCGCGCGTACTTCTCCAGCTTGTCGCCGTCGGCGCGCGAGAGCCCGGCGCTGGCCGGGATGACCATGGCCTTGACGATTTCCTGGGGCAGGTCTCGGCGATAGCTGCCGCTTTTGAACTTCTCGGCGATCGGCTGGAAGAAGGGGATCCCGCCGCCGTCGTGCTCGGTAACCAAATCCGTCAGGTCGATGTGGTGCATGTCGAAGCGCAGATCCGGCTTGTCATTGCCGTACTTCGACATGGACTCGTTGAAGTCCAGCCGTGGGAACTCGCCTGCGGGGTACAGTTCCAGAAGGTCGACGCCCAAAACTTCCTTCCAAACGCGGAAGATCAAGCCCTCGATCAACTTGAAGATGTCGTCCTGGTTGACGAAGGACATTTCGACATCGATTTGCGTGAACTCCGGCTGGCGATCGAGGCGCAGGTCCTCGTCTCGGAAGCAACGCACGATCTGGTAGTACTTGTCGTAGCCGGCAACCATGAACAGCTGCTTGAACAGCTGGGGGCTCTCGGCGAGCGCATAGAACTTGTTCGGATTGGTGCGCGACGGCACCAAGAAGTTGCGCGCGCCACCTGGCGTGTACTTCACCATGAATGGCGTCTCGAGCTCCAAACAGCCCTGATCCGCCAGGTAGTTGCGCGTGACGTGGTTGAGCCGGCTGCGCTGACGCAGCGAATTCATCAATGGCGCGCGGCGCAGATCCAAGTAGCGGTACTGCAACCGAATCTCTTCTTTGGTGTCGATTCGGTCGGTGATCTCGAACGGCGGCGTCTCCGACTTGTTGAAGACCGTCGCCTCCATCACCACAACCTCGACCTCGCCGGTATTCAGGTTGGGGTTGGTCGCACTGACCATCTCACCCGTCTTGCGGCTCTTCTGCATGCCGCGGCTGCGCACACGGCCGCGAATGCCGATCACCCACTCGCTGCGGAGTGCTTCGGCCTGAGCGTGGGCTTCCGGCGCGGCTTCGGGGTCAAACACCAGCTGGGTGACGCCTTCGCGGTCCCGCAGGTCCACGAAGATCAATTGGCCGTGGTCGCGACGATTGGCGACCCACCCAAACAAGACGACTTCATGGTCGATGTCGGAAGCTCGGATCTGGTCGTTGTGATGGGTGCGTTTGAGTTCGTCGATGAATCTAGCCACGGTATTTGCTCTAAGGGGGGTAGGGGGCCGCATTTACAACAAAACCATCGAGTATTGGCTTCTTTCCTCGGATTGCGCTGGCGCTGGCTCGTGGTCTGAACAGGCAGCCAGCAGAGCCGCCGGCTCCGGCCAGCTAGGAATTGGGCCAGACTGGGGGGTTGTGGCAGCAAGGCCGTAAGTGGCTGAAACTGTGCGCGTCACCTCCGGATCCCTGGCGGACGAAGGTCATTTGGCTAACCCGCGGCCGGGGTTGCTCGGAATGTTGCGCGCCATCGCCGTGCTGCAGCCGACGCTATTCGCGGTGGCGCGGCTGGATGGCTCGGCCCGTTGGAGCCAGGACATCGATGTGGTGCGGACACTGGGAGGCAGCCAGATTGGTGCTGAACATGTGGTGTCGAGCGCGCTCGCGTCGGCCATGACGCTGCTGCCGATCGGCAACCGGGTGCTGCGCGTCGGTTTGACCAACGCGCTGGTGACGATGGCGGCCGCCTGGTTGATCTTCGAATTGACCCTGCGCCTGTTGGCTCGCCGCCGGGCGGCGCTGGGCGAAGCGTTGTTGTGCGCGTCCGCAGCGATGTTGGTCACCAACAGTCCTGCTTGGCAGTTGCACGCGGGTTCCCTTGGCGGGGGCGCGGTGGCGGTGGCGCTCGCCTTGGGGCTGGTGTGGAGCGTGATGAATCGCAGCAGCGGCTCCCAGCTGGCCTGGATGCACGGGGCGTGGTTCGGGTTGCTGGTGATCGAGTCGCGCGCGGCTGCTTTGGCGACGCTACTGGCACTGTCGCTACTGGCGGCGGCACGCGCCCAGCTGCCGCGCCTGCTCACTGGTTTTCAGGCCCTGTTGGCGGCGTGCTGCAGCGCAGTCCTAGGGATGCTGCCTTCCGTGGTGCAAGCGCTGCGAGCTGGAGGGAACTGGCGCCATCTTGGGCTGGCAATTGACCTTCCGACCGCGAATTCTTGGTCTGCCAGTGAGGCGTTTGCAGAGCTGGGTTGGTACGTGGCTTTGCTGGCCGTCGTCGGGGTGACCCTAGGGATAGTGCGTCCACGCTGGCGCGTCGTGGTCGCGCCGATGCTGGGTTTGGCTCTGGCGCATCTGCTGCTGGAGCGAGCAGCCACTGGCCTGCTGATGGTCGCAGGGGTCGCTGCGTTTTCCAGCCTGGGCGCCCGGGTCTTGGTTGACCTTTTGCGCCGCGCGCAGTTGCCAATGTGGCGTTCGGCGATCCGGCTATTGGCGTTGATCCATGTCTGCGCCCTGCTGATGGTGGCGGAGTCCGCACGGGAACGTGGTTTGGCGAGCGAGGTCAACGCAACCCGCCAATGGTCACAGCAGGCGTTCGAGCGCCTGCCCAGCAGAAGCCTGTTGCTGACCAATACGCCGGAGGCAGCCTGGAGGCTGTGGGCAGAAAGGCTTTCCAGCGGAGTGCGTCCCGACGTGCTGTTGGTGCCTCAATCCCTTTTGGGCCACGGGGGTCTGGCCGCCGATCTAATGGCGGCCGAGCCGGCCCTGGGTCCCCTGATCCGCGACGCAGCCCTGGACGGGCGCAGTGGAGAATACGCACTGAGCCAGCTGGCGGACGTTCGCCCGTTGCGGGTCGAGGCGGATCACCACTGGGACAAGCGGGTCCTGGCTCACTGCGAGCCGGACGGATTGTGGTTTCGTTTTGCCGCCCACGAACTGGGTCGCGCGGACCGGAGCAACGCGATCGGCAGCGTTTATGCGGCAACTCGGAGCGTGGCCCAGGCTGCAATCGCCCAGCATGGGCGCGACGAGGCCACCTTGACCCGTCTACGCCACGACCTGTTGCAGCAGGCCGCGGTGTCCATCGCGCTTCGTGACCGGAGCAACGCGCGACGTACTCTGCGGCGTCTGCGGCGTCTGGGCGGGGATGAGCCGTTGGTGGAACACCTCCAGGGCGAGCTGAAACAACCCCGAAGCATTGCCAGCATCGACGACCTGCTGCGATCCAACTGAGTCGCAAGCCGGCCCCACAGTACACTCCTGCGGCAGTCATGTGCCGCTTGCGCACGAACATGGGCCCGTCACCTTGGCCTCAGACGCTTTTGTTGCGTCGATGATCCGTCCCGCTTGAATCGGGCATAGACCTACGTACCATTACACCGGCCCATGGCGCTTCCCTTCAGCACACCTTCTGGCCCCGATGACCCCGGCTCTTCTGACGACCGGCCTTCGTCGACCCAACTCACCGCGAGCGCCATCCCTGGCTTGGAGGCTGACGACCGGCCTCCCATGAGCGAGAGAGCGCCTGACTCGAGCGACCTGCGGGCGATGGTCAGAGCCATCAAGAGCCTCAGCGTTGATGAAGCGCCAGTGCTCGCGCGCTTGGCGGCCCACGTTCGCGACTTCTTCCGAATGGAAGTGTTCGTGACGTTCAACGTGTTGCCGGGTCCTCGTCACCAATGCGTGGACTTCTTGTACTCCGCAGGCCTGTCGCCTCAAGCGGAACACGCGCTGGCTGAGTTGTTCCGTTGGAACCCGGCTGAGTGGGGACCGTTCGCACTGCACCTGGCTGACGAGTCTCAGCGCAACCGAGTTGTTTGCGTCGGACCGACGCCACCCCACGCGTTGGTGGGTCCTGGTTACGGACTGATGCAGCAGTTGGGGCTGGATCAGCACTGGCAGTTGCGTGCTTGGATCTGTGATGGCCCGGACCTACTTGCCTGGATCGGTGGCTTCCGACGGACGCCGTTCACTGGGCGCGAACAATTCTTGTTGTCGGCGTTGATCCCCGCGCTAATCCCGCGTCTGAGCTGGGAGCGCCAATCGACTTCAGCCAAAGTAATGATGGCCGGCCTGACTGCGGCATTGGAGGCGCTGCCATACGCAGCGTTCATCGTTCGCGAATCCGAAGCCATCATGTTCGCCAACGACTCGGGCAAAGCCTTGCTGCGCGAGCAAGGTGGGCAGCTGGTGCTGCTTCAGCGCGAAGCCGGCATGGTCAAAGCAAGCAGCGGCTTCGACTTGAAGCCGCTCAACACGCCGGGCTTCGGCGCTCACTACCTGGTGACGCAGTCGCAACTAAACGTGGGCTCGCGCATGGAGGCCTTGCGGGTCGAGTGGGATCTCACGCGCCGCCAGCGAGAGGTGTTGGGATTGCTGGTTCAAGGCGACTCCAACCGCGCCATTGCCAGCAAGCTTGGCTGCGCGCTGCGCACGGCGGAGCTTCACGTGTCCAACGTGATCCGCAAAGCCGGCGTGCACAGCCGGACTGAGCTGACCGCGCGCTTCTGGGGCAGCTGAACGGCCACCTTTCGTCACGCTTAAAAAGCGAAGCGCCACCCCCGGGTCCGGGAGCGGCGCTTGGTCGTGCGGGAATGGACTGAGTTGCTTTTGAGAGCTGGGTCGGGTCGGGCTCGGAAGACGATGCGTTACCGGACCGTGATGTCGTAGCTGAAGCTGAAGCTGCAGCTCGTGGAAGCTTCGAGAGTCTGGATCAGGCTGCGGCTGACCGACGTGCTGAAGCGGTCACTCACCCCACTGCCCTGGACGACGCCGTCCACGAGCGCCGCTGCGCTCGCCGAGATGGTGAAGCTTCCGCCCTCTGGGACTCGAAACGCGACGTCATCCTGCAAGTCCATCAGGCGGCAATCGCCCTGCGCGGTGCAAACGCTGACACTGCGCTGAACGTCCAGGTCGCAGCGCCCCACGGAGCCAACCGTCGTCGTTTCTACGGAAACCTGCGGACCGTCGCTGCTGGCGCTGAAGGAGGCCGGGGCGGCGCAAAGGGTGATGAGAGCGGCGGCGACGGTAGTGAGCAGTTTCATTGGTTCGATTCCCTTGGGTGGCATGGGGCAGGTTGGCGTGATGCACATTGCCTTGTGCATCGGCTGTGCCAGGCAGGCTGGCCACGCTGCGAATCGGTCTTGCGCGGTTGTGGTTGCGTGTTTTCGCGGGGCTGCTTCGTCTCCGGGACCGGCAGCGAGCGGATACTGTGCAGCGGGCTGCACGTCGGTCTGTGTGGGAAGAAGCTCACCTGTGCAGGCCGCTTCACACCTACTTCGTCGCATATGTATGCGGCGTTGTCACTGGATTTTTACAGTGTGTGCTAGATCGGGGCGTCGAGCTCTTCGCGAACGCGGTGTTTGAGAGCCGGCCCGGGCGGCACCCGCTCCAGCTCTTGGGCGAACCGGGCGGCGTACTCGGCGTTCTGCATGCGTCGGCAGGCGATGGCCAGATAGGCCACCAGCTGGGCCTCCTCGTCCTGGTCGTTGGAGAGCTTATAGCCGTCCATCAAGTGGCGGTAGGCCTCGTCGAAGCGTTGGCGCTCGAGCAGCACGCGTCCAAACAGGAGGTTGGCGCGAACGTGGTCCGGCGCGCCACGCACCGCTCGTTCACAGGCTTGCTGCGCGTCCGACATCAGTTCGCGGCTGTTGCTCAAAAGCACCGCCCACGCGGCATCCAACAACAGCTCGGTGCGGACCCCCGGGGGTTTGTCGTCGGGGTGACCCAACTGCTCGAGCAGCTCAAATGCCTGGGGGCCGTCGCCTTTGGCGGCCACGCACACGGCCTTCAACCCCAACAGCTGCCAATCTTCAGGGTAGCGCTCCAAGCCGTAGCTCACCCACTGCTCGGCCTTGTCAAATTGCTCGCGGTGTAGTGCTCGCACCGCCTCGGCCGCGAACGGCGCTGCCAGGTGGGCCCGGAAGTTTTCATCGCTCGTGCTCAGGCTGGCTATCACTCCCAGCCCATCGCTCATGTGAGCCCCGGAAATGTATGGCAACAGATTGAACGCCGCCCCCATCAGGGCGGCGACGCAGGCGCTCTGCAGCGCCAACATGCCCAAATGTTCCGTCCGTTGCAGCAGGCCGTCGCCCACGATCAGCCAGCACAGTCCGACGAACAACAACTCGATCCCCGGCCCGGCTGCGTAGATCCAGGCGGACTTGAACCGCGCGCCGCGGATATCGACCGGACTGGGCACGACGTAGCCTTCGAGTGGTGCGGCTTTGATGCGAATGCGGGTCTGTCCGAATCGGTAGCGAGCCAGCTCGCGGCCAAAGCCGATGACGATCTCACTCACCCGCCATCCGACGGCTCGCGCCGCGAGCGCATGTCCTAGCTCATGCAGCACCAGTAGCGGCACCCAAGCCAGCGCTACGAACAGGATGCTCAGTTTGATCGGGGTGAAACCACGCATCACCTCGGCGAGTAGCAGCGAACCGAATATGCCCGCGACGACCGTGACCACGCGCCGCTCCTTCGGCGTCGTTGGTAGTCTGGGAGCAGGATCCTCGAGCATTGGCACTCGGCGACAGCATAGCCAAAACCGAACGCAATTGCCCAAGCCAGCGCAATTTCGCAAGCGGCGCTTGCAGCCGCGCACCTGGGGCGCGAGTTGACGACGCTTGGCGACTGACCTAGGGAACGGAGTCAAGGTGGTCGGAGAAAACGCATCTGCAAGTGTCCCTGGGGAGACGGCTGCTGAGCTGTATTCGCGCGTACGCCAATTTACGGAGCGGCTGGTCGCCCCGCTGGAGCCCGGCGATATGGAGCCTCAGTCGATGGCCGATTGCAGCCCCACCAAATGGCACCTGGCGCACACCACCTGGTTTTTCGAGACCTTCGTGCTCGCGCCGTATGAGCCGGGCTTCCGCGAGTTTCATCCCAAGTTTCGCTACCTGTTCAACTCCTATTACAACGCGGTGGGCGAGCGCCAACTCAGACCTGAGCGCGGCCTGTTGACCCGGCCGACGTTGCAGGTCGTTCAGGCCTACCGTGAGTCTGTTGACGAGCGAGTGATTTCACTGCTGGCTCGCCTGGACGCCCGGCAGCGTGCGGAGGTTGAATCGCTGGTGGAACTCGGTTGTCACCATGAGCAGCAGCACCAAGAGCTGATCGTGACGGACATCAAACACCTCTTTTCGAAGAATGTGTTGCGTCCCAGTTATGCAACCTCTCGTCGCCCGTCGGGCCAAGCCCCAATGATGGGCTTCTCCGAGTTCGAGCCGGGGCTGTACGAGGTTGGGCACGCTGCTGACAGCTTCAGCTTCGACAACGAGTGCCCCAAGCACCGTGTGTTTTTGGAAGCATTCATGCTGGCCACACGCCTGGTGACGAATCGGGAGTACGCTGAGTTCATCGCCGACGGAGGCTACGCGCGTCCTGACTTGTGGCTTGATATGGGATTCGCCGCGGCCCAGAGTTCGGGCTGGGACAAACCGCTATATTGGTCCGGGGACCCCGGTAGCTATACCGAGTTTACCATGTCGGGTGAACGGGAGCTGAATCTTGACGAGCCCGTTTGTCACTTGAGCCTGTATGAAGCGGATGCTTTCGCTCGCTGGGCGGGCGCGCGCTTGCCCCGCGAACACGAGTGGGAGGTGGCGGCACAGTTGCTCGGTCACGCGGGCTCTTTTGCCGAAGACGGCATCAGTGAGACCGGCGCCCTGCACCCGTCGGTGGCTGCGGCTGGTTCGGGGCTGCAGCAGTGTTTCGGTGACTGCTGGGAGTGGACCCAGAGCGCCTACTCTCCTTATCCCGGATACCGCGCACCGGAGGGAGCGCTGGGCGAGTACAACGGCAAGTTCATGGTCAATCAGCTGGTGTTGCGCGGTGGCTCTTGTGCCACCGCCCGCAGTCACATTCGAGCCACCTATAGGAACTTCTTCTACGCCAAGGACCGCTGGCAGTTCAGCGGGCTGCGCTTGGCAAAAGACTCATAGGACAAGCACGTGCAAGCAAAATCCCTTGAACTTTTCGACCTTCACCCCCAGCGAGCGAACTTCTTGCAAGAGGTGATCGACGGGCTCACCAAGCGCCCAAAGCGATTGCCCTGCATGTACTTTTACGATGAGCGCGGCTCACAACTGTTCGACCAGATCTGCGAGTTGGAGGAGTACTACCCAACCCGGACCGAGATTTCGATCTTGAGACGTCACGCAACTGACATCGCGGAAAAGCTGGGTGACGACTGCATGTTGGTGGAGTTGGGCAGCGGTAGCAGCCTGAAGACGAGCTACCTATTGAGTGCACTGAAGCGACTGCACTCGTACGTCCCTGTCGACATTTCGAAGGAGCACCTGCTGCAAGCGGCCGAACGTGTTGCTGCTCGCTTTGCCGGGCTGCATGTCGCCCCAGTCTGTGCGGACTTCATGGGAGAGCTGCGGTTGCCACCGTTGCAGACGGCCCCTGCGCGCAAGTATGTCTGGTTTCCGGGCTCGACCATCGGGAACTTCGGCGTACCTGAGCGTGTGGACTTGCTGCGACGCATTCGTAAGCTGTGTCTGCCCGAGGGTGGCGGCCTGTTGATCGGTATCGATCTGAAGAAGGACCGCGAGCGCTTGGAAAAAGCCTACAACGATGCCGCCGGGGTGACCGCGGACTTCAACCTCAATCTGTTGCGACGCATCAACCGCGAGTTGCACGGGGACTTTCAGCTACAGCACTTCCACCACAGGGCAGTGTATGAGCCCAGCCACAGCCGCATCGAGATGCACTTGGTGAGCAAGCGCACGCAAGCGGTAGCGATCGGCGGTCGGCAGGTGGAGTTCGACGAGGGTGAGAGTATCTGCACCGAGCACTCCTACAAGTTTTCGATCGAGGAGTTTTCTCAGCTCGCCCAGGACTGCGGACTGGAGCTGCAGCACACTTGGACGGATGAAGAAGACTTGTTTGCGGTGCTGCTACTGACCACCCGTTGACGAGTGCCGTCTAGCTGGACGCAGGTGGGCTGCTCTTGCGCGGTAGTCGCAACGGAAGCTTGACCCGAAACCTAGTACCTTGGCCGAGTTCACTTTCGACTTCGGCGCTGGCTCCGTGATCCTGCAAGATCTGATGCACGATGGACAAGCCCAAGCCGGTGCCCACGCCAACGCCTTTCGTGGTGAATCCGGGATCAAAGATGCGCTCGAGATTCTCTTTCGGGATGCCACCACCCGTATCCCGGATCTCGATCACGCATAGTTCGCCCTCCGGATAGGTCTTGATGTGGATCTCCCCTTTGCCTTGGATGGCCTGAACCGCGTTGACCAAGACGTTCATGAAGACCTGGTTGAGACGATTCGGGTAGCACTCGATTCCGGGTAGTGCGCCGTAGTCCCTGTGGATCTCGATCCGATGCTTCAACTCGTGCTGCAGCAGCGTTAGCGTGTTGTCCAGGCTTTCGTGGATGTTGATGGTGTCGATCTCCGCCTGATCCAGGCGTGCGAACTGGCGCAGGCTGCCGACGATGCGCTCGATCCGCCGAATGGCTTCGTGATTGACCTCCAAGGTCTTTTTCGCGGTTTCCCTGAGTTTCGCGCTGCCCTCACTCGGGTTTGTTTGTGCGGCGTCAGTTTCCAGCCGTGCCAGTAGCCGAAGCAGCACGTCGTTGTTGCTCTTGATCGCTCCCAGCGGTGTGTTGACCTCATGCGCAACGCCCGCGACGAGCTGTCCGAGGGAAGCCATCTTCTCGGCTCGCGCGAGTTGGGTTTGTTTGCTCCGCAGCTCTTGGGTGCGTTCGACCACCTTTTGTTCCAGCGTGGCGTATGCCTCCTGCTCGCGTAGCTGAGCGCGGCGTCGCGCGAACGTCGCCGAGAAGACGAAGCCGACCAACTTCAACAATTGCACGATCTCCTCTCGCCACGTGGTCGCCGCCCAAAGCGCATCAAAGCCCATGAAGCCCCTCAGCCGATTGCCTTGCAGCATCGGCACGCACACGCTCGACCGCGGGCGCCTGGTGCCGTCGGGGAGTGCCTCCAGCTGCTCGTAGACCACCGGTTCGTTGCCCCGAAGCCGTTGTAGTTTGTCCTCGAACTCGTGGGTCGGAGCTTCGACGTTCTTGTATTCTTGGGCGATTTCGCCGTGGGCCCAGACGTTGGTGAGCGTCATCACCTCGCCGTCGATTCTGTACACGTAGGCGCGGTCCACGCCCGCGGCCTTCGCCAGGCGGGCTAGGGTGCTGTCAATCGCCGCGTCCACTTCGTCCGGGTCGAGGGCGATGAAGCTGGCTGCGATCGAGATCACCAGATCTTCGAAAGCGATCCGAGCCCGCAAGGCTCGCTCGGTTGCGATGCGGTTGGTCGCGTCCTGCAGGCTGGTTAAGCGATACTCGTGACCGCCGCTTTGAATGCCGCGGCTGTACAGCTCAACGCTGCGTTCGCCCAGCTTGACCGTGCTCCAGACCTCGTCCAGCTCGCCCGAGAGATTTGTAGCCAGGTAACCGTCTGCCAGCTCTCTCAAAGAGCGGCCGACGTAGTCCATGTCATCGGCGGCCAGCAGGCGTTTGGCGGCGCGGTTTAGGTAGACGATGGTGCCGTCTGTCGTAGAAACCAACACACCCTCCGTGGCTGAATCCAAAGCAGTGATCAGCAGTTTCGGTTCTGGGTCGTCCAGCCGTGAGGGGGAGATGCCTGAGCTCAAGCCCTCGGTTCTAGACCAATTCAGGTCAATCGTCATGTTTTGACCAGGTCGGTCTTTAGCCAATTCGCCCCGCAGCCGCTCTGGGAACGCTATCACTTGGTGCCGCGGCTGAGCGCGACGGCGTCGCTGCTGGTCGGCGAAATGGAGAGTCTGTGCGCCCCCTGGAAATCCAACATCTAGACCTGACCTTCGTTTCAGCGGATTGGCACAACCTCGTGATCGCGCTTTGGCGCGGCTCCCTCAGCTTGGCCCGAATGAAGGACGTGCTCGACCAGACAGAGCGCAGCATGATGTCGGAGCGAGCGCGGGCGCAAGGTGCTGGTCTTTGGCTGGTCGCTGACGGGACCGAGGCCCGGTTGGGGGTCGACGTGGCCACCTACGCTTCCCTGAGACTGGCCGAGTTCGGACCCGAACTGCTGTTCCAAGTAGCTTGCGTTGACGCCGCTGCTGGCCACCCCCGCTTGCGAACCGCACTGGCTAACACCATCGCCGTGGGAGCTACCCGGCCGGCGTTGGTTGCTTCAGGTACTGAGGAGGCGGCTGCCTGGATCTCGCCGAGAGTGCGCGATGTGTCGACTTCGGAGCTACTGCGTGTGCTTCAGCATGTGTGTCGAGCACTGGATGCGACCCCCACACCGCTGGTTTCCCGAGCGGTGCGCCTGCCGCACTTGTTCAAGTAATCCCCGCCTATTGGGCAGGCGCCATATCCATGCCGCCGAATAGTCCACCGCCGGGCACGGCGAAGTCGGGGCATTGCATTTCAATTTCGTCGCACGCGGACATCTCGTTTTCGAGCGGATTGGTGCCGGTTTCTTCGAGCAGTTGTGAGGCAGAAACCAGGACGGTCGCGAACACCTGCAGCTGGATCGCTTGGGCCACGGCTGGCGTGAGCTCTTCGCATGGCGGAACGTCCACACTGGCGAGGGGTTCGAGCACGGCGGCATTGAGCAATGTCAGGTCGCGATAACAGGAGTTGAATTGTTCAACCGTCGCTGAGCACATGTTGTCTTGGTTGCACTCGACGACGCTGAAGATGGTCTCGATGGCCTGGGCGTTGATCTCACACGCCTCGCGTCCGTCAGCGCACAACTCGCGAAACTCTTCGGTGGTCTCCGGCATGGCATCCACCGCATCACCGATGGCGGTGATTCCACAAAAAGCTTGGAGATTGCCGAAGATGTTTTCGGCGCCGTCCAGATAGGTTTCGCATAGCTCGTCGAACTCATCCGGATCCAGGTCTTGCACTTCGGTGTCTGGAGGAACGTCAGGCAAGATATCCTCGGGCGGAGTGATCGAGTCTGGAATGTCTGGGGCCGCAAATGGCAAGTCCGTATCGTCATCCGCCATGTCATCCGCTGCGTCGTCGGTCGTATCGTCGGCTGCGTCATCGGTGGAGTCATCCGTCGCATCATCTGCGGCGTCATCGTCGGACGGGTTGTCGTCGTCGGTTGCATCGTCGGCGCTATCGTCGCCCATGTCCGCTTTGGTTCCGGTGCTGCCCTCCGAATCTCCACCGCACCCGGCCAGACCAAACATGGCCAGTGCCGTCAGAACTGCCGTCAATCTCTTCATGTCAATCTCCTCAAGCTCAAGCGATTTGGAGACGCGCAGTTCCGAGTCGCCCCCACTGCCACGCTATCTCCGTGGACAAAGCTTAGCTCACGCTCGCCCGCGGGCAAAAGCGCTCACGCTGTCGGCCATGGGCGCACAACCTGGGTGTACCCAGGTGCGATGCGGCCGTTAACCGCCGGTGGACATTGCGCGCAACAGTCCCGGTCCAGGTTTCAGGGGCTGCCGCCAGCTCCGCCAGCTCCGGCGCCACCGGCCTGCTCACCACCAGACCCAGCCATGGCGCCGCCTGCGCCGCCGTCATCTGTGCCGCCCGCGCCGCCCATGTCCGCGCCCCCAGCTCCGCCCATATTGTCGGGATCTTCAAAGAAGATGGTCTGCTGGCAAAGCCCGAGACGTCCCACGTCCGCCGCCAGTTCTTCGGCGAATTCGATGCAGGAGAAGCCTTCCAGGCCGCAGTCTTCGTCGCTGTCGCAGGTGCGGCTACACAGGCCGAGATCGCCGTACGCGGGCCCTGTCTCCGACGCCAGCTGATCGATGCTTGGCCAGCACAGAAACTCCGGCACTTCGTCTTCTGGGCTGCCGCCACAATTGCCGAAGTATGGGCTCAGCACGCAGTACTCGCTGCATAGCCCCTGCTCACCGTCGGGCTCGGACAAGTAGCAAATCTGACCGTTGCATTCAGCGCTATCGCCGCACACCGCGCCCAACGGTTCACCGGGGCGCGGCTCGTCGATGCAGGCGCCACTGGCACCATCGCACACCTGGTCACCGCAGGTGGCGTCGTTGAAGCACTGGGGCGCGCACAAGCCGGATCCATCGGCTTCGAGGGCTGCGCACCAGCGGTCCGGTAAGCCGTGACAAACGGTTTCACTGCCGGCCACACACGCGTCCAGGCAATAGCCGACGTCGTCCGCTTCACCTTCTTCGCCGGGATTGATGAAGCAGGCGGACTGAATGTCCAGTGTTGGGCAGAACTCCGGCGCCTCAGCTTCGCAACGCGCCGTGCACATGCCCTGAGCGATGTTGCCACCTTCGGGGAAGAAGAAGGAGCCGTCGGTCAAGCACGTCATGCCGTTGAGGCAGTCGGCGTCAGACTCGCACCACATGCCGACCAATATGTTGTCTTCCGTTGGCTCGTTGGAACCGTCCGTGGGCAAGTTGGGTGTGTCATCCACCGTGTCGTCCGGCGCGGCGTCGTCGGCGCTATCATCGGCGTCGTCGGGTGCGGCGTCGTCGGGTGCGGCGTCATCGGCGCTATCATCGGCGTCGTCAGCTGTATCGTCACTTTGGCTGTCGTCGTCTGCGGCCACTCCTTCGTCGCTACCGCATGCCAACAGCGGGCATGCAGAGAAGGAGCAAAGGACTAGGACCCGAACGACGCGCTTCATGCTGGCCAGCGTAACTCGACTGCTCGCCGATGGCGTCGGAAATCGCCATGGGCTGAGCACGGGACCCATGCCGCCTCGCCGCGCGCGAGGCAGGGGCGTGCGACGGCGCCAAACAGTTGCCTTCCGGGAAGATACGAGGCGCCGGTTCGTGGTTGAGGCGGCAACAAGCGCCCATTCGATCTGTCATTGACCCGCCAGAATTCGGCGATGGCGGCGTTGTGATGGGATAATTGCGGTCAGCGTGAACGTCCGAAGTGAGTCACTTCGGGATGGTTTCGGGCAGGAACACTACGTGTGTCAGCTCTGGATTGAGCGCATTCCGAGCGGCAGCTGGGATGGCGCTGCGCAAAAGTCCCGCCACTCTGCCGGGATCTTCCCTAGGTCAATTCTTGGCGGACGCATCGGTAGAGACTTGGGCTTGTAGGGGGCGCGGATGGGATCCATGCCCGCCTGGTGGGGGGTGCGGTTGCCCTTCTTGGAATTGCATGCGCCGCAAGCTGACAGAATGTTCTCCCAGCGTGTGACGCCACCTTGGCAGCGCGGAACCACATGGTCGAAGGTCAACTCGTTCATGGCGCAGCCCCTTCCGCAGTACATGCACCGGAACCCGTCACGCATGAACACGTTGAGCCGCGAGAAGCGAATGCGGTAGCGGTTGGCGCTGACCTTCTTCTTCATGCGGATGACGGCGGGCATCGGCAGGCTGACGGAGGGAGACTTGACCTGCTCCTTGTAGGGCACCACCAAGTCCACTTTCTCCAGATACATCATGGTGATGGCGTCCTGCCAGGAAACGACCCTGTAGGGCAGGTACCACGGTGTCAGTACGAGCGTGCGGGCATTCATGGTTACCTCCGCGTGCGGTGCGTCAGCCCCGCACAAGCAACAATACTCTCAGTCTGAATGCACTTTCAGTTGCTGACAACCTGCCTGCCCGAGAAACTCTGCGGCAAGTAGCGGCAACCTCAAGGAAAATCGGCCGCCTGGCGTGCCTTGCCGGAAGCGCGGTACACTGGCTTTTGTTGCACTATCGTTGGGCGCCGCTTCAGCGCCAGCGTCTGACCGCTGGTGGCGTGAGCATGCACGAAGGCGACTGCAAAACGTTGGTGACGGGCTCGTGTCGCTCGTGAGACAACGCTCGGTGGTTCACCAAAACGTTGTTTTTCCCGGGGGTTACGCAGCGCTCAGGTGCCGGGGGGCGAGTAGTCCGCGTAGGCTTCGACGGGATGCAGCGTCTCGTAGACCCGGGTGCTGGTCACTTGCACGCGTTCGTCCGCCATCGACTCGCTGGCGACCTGGTGCAGCCATTGCGCGATGCGCTCCGACGTCGGCGTAAAAGGAAAAACGCAGATCTTGATGCCGCCGGGATGCTGATTGCGGGCGCCGCAAAGCTCGCCCTCCAGCGATGGTTGACGCTCACCTTCGTGCCCATGCAGCTTTTGACGCGAGGCAACGAAGTCTTTGCCAAGCGCCGCTAGGGCAGTCTTAGTTTCTTCGAACGTGTCGACGCCGACCGCCAACGAGTGGTCAAGCAAGCTGTGGCAGGGCATCAAGACGCGCTCATGCAGCTGGTCGAAATCTGCGACGAACCCTTGGTGGTCCAAGGACTGCGCTCCGAGCGTCACCTGAAACAGCCAAGTGTGTCCGTGCAACGAGATGCAGGGACCCAGGTGGCCCCGCACGTGGTGGGCAAAGTGGATATGAATGCCGGTGGTAACAGTGTACATCGGAGTTCAGTTCGCGCTCTTGTCCGGCGCGCCCACGAGCCGCCAGGAAGTGCCGTCAGCGGCGTCAAACATCTCGACGCCGCGCTTGGCCAGCGCATCCCGGATGGCGTCAGCCTGAGCGTAATCCTTGTTCTGGCGGGCGCTGTTGCGGGCCGCGATTTGTTTCTCCACATCGGCGATGTCGATGCCCTGCTTCTTGGCGCGGCGGTCGCGAATCCGAGTGAGAAAGCTCGCGGCATCATCGCCGCCGAGTCCGAGTAGCTGGTTCATGCTGTTGAGCGCCTGTTTCGCCGCCTCGACCGAGGCCAGATTGGCCTTGCCCTTCTTCACCATGGCTTGGTCGCACAGTTGATTCACGGCGGATAGCATCTCCGCCGTGTGCGCCAGGCAGATGGGAGTGTTCAAGTCATCTTCCAGCGCTTCATGCATGCGCTCTCGGTACTTGGCGATGTGCTCAGGCACTGGCTCCTTCAAGTCAATGATGCGCTTTTCCGGCAGCGCCCGCAGCTTGAGCTGCGTGTTGTACAGGTATTGCAGACGGTTTTCGGCTTCCTCAAATTGGGGAAAACCCTGCAGCTGGCCAGCTTCGTCATTGTCCCACTCCAGGTTGAAGGGGGAACGATAGTGCATGGTCAGTAAGGCGTAGCGCATGGCTTCCGGTTCGACGTGTTGGAACACTTCCCGGATGACGAAGAAGTTGCCCAGGCTCTTGCCCATCTTCTCTTTGTTGACCTGGACGAAGCCGTTGTGCATCCAAGTACGCACGTAGGGTTGTCCGTTGGCCGCCTCACTCTGGGCGATCTCATTTTCGTGATGCGGGAACACTAGATCCAGCCCACCACCGTGCAGGTCAAAGGACTCACCCAAGTACTTCATGCTCATTGCAGAGCATTCGATGTGCCAACCCGGTCGACCTGGGCCCCAAGGGCTTTCCCACGACTTTTCGCCGGCTTCGGCGCTCTTCCACAGGGCGAAGTCAAACGGGTGCTGCTTGCGGCCCTGCTCTTCCGTTTCCGTGCGGCCACTGGCGCCGGCCATCATGTCGTCCAGCTTGCGGTGGGATAACTTGCCGTAGCTGGAGAACTTGGGCACGTGAAAGTAGACGTCTCCGCTGGCTTCGTAGGCGTAGCCTTTGTCGATCAGCTTCTGCACCAGCTGAATGATCTCTTGCATGTGCTCGCTGACTTTGGGTTCGACATCCGGGTCGAGATTGCCCAGGCGGTGCATGTCTTCCACGTAGGCCTGGCGGAAACGCTCCGCTAGCTTGGTGGGCTCCTCGTCCTTCTCTTTGGCGCGGTTGATGATCTTGTCATCCACGTCGGTGACGTTGCGCACGAAAGTCACCTCGAGTCCGCTTTCGCGTAGGTGGCGCACCAACACGTCGTACACCACGTAGCAGCGTGCGTGCCCGATGTGGGCAAAGTCGTAGACCGTTGGACCGCAAACGTAGATTCGCGCCTTGCCTTCCTCGACGGTTGAAAACGGCTCTTTCTTCTGGGTGAGGGTGTTGTAGATGCGCATTGGTGAGTTCCGTGGAGGGCAAGCCTACGCGAATCCGGGGCGGCTTCAAGCGCCAGAGAACCCTGCGGGTTCCGGGAGGCCGGGAGCGACGTCACGCGCGGCGAATGCGTCGTCGCTCCTGAATCATGTGTCGGGTGATGTGCTTTTGCGAGTCGGCGGTTTCGACCAACGTCCAAACGTCGTGATCTCGCGACGGACCAGCGCTTTCCAAGAGGATGTCTGCAGCGCGATCCGCCGCGATAGCTTCAAAATGTCTGCCCGGCAGTTCCACCACGGCAGAGCGGACCCGCAAGTCGGCCAAAGTGCCCAGCATGCGTTGGACCACCGAGCGGAAGACCGCATCTTCGAACTCCGGCTTACGCCCGACCCCGAACAAGAGCACCTTTTCGAACGGGAGCCGCGGTTTGGCGGGCACCATCACCACCTCCCCGAGACGTCCGGTGGCGAAACCTCGCTTCATCAAGCGCGACACGCGGCCGGCGAGGCGCCAATCCACCAACCCAGCGACGCCGTGTGGTGGCCGTTCGTCTTCAGCCAGGCTGGCTACCAGGATTTCGGTGCCTATTTGATCGAGGGCGCGCAGGTCCGGCGTGGTGAAGCGAATATCCATTCAGCCTTTGGGATCTGTTTTGGACGCTTCACCGCGAGTCATGTCAGCCAACTTGTCCAGCACCCCATTGACGAAGCTGAAGCTGTTGTCAGCTCCGTATTGCTTGGCCAACTCAACGGCTTCGTCGATGATCACTGGGCGCGGTACCTGGGGCTCGAATATCAGCTCGTAGGCAGCCAGCCGCAAAATACTCCGGTCGACTCGAGTCATGCGTTCGATGCGCCAGTTGTTGGTCGCTTGTGTGATGTGCTGATCTAGCGTCTTCTGTTGCTCCCAAACCTTGGGGAGCAGTTCATCGGCGTAGGGACGTCCTTCCGCATCGCCCGGGAATTGCCGCCAAAAGTCTACGATGGCCTGCTGAGGAGTGTGACCCGCCGCGTCCAGCGCATAGAGCATCTGAAGTGCGGCTTCTCGTCCGCTAGTACGCGCTCCCATTGGTCACTTCACTTCGCGTTGAGCTTGCTTTGCAGGCTCACCATTTCGAGCGCTGCCAGGGCCGCGTCGACGCCCTTGTTGCCGGCTTTGGTTCCTGCGCGCTCGATCGCTTGCTCGATACTGTCGGTGGTGAGCACACCGAACGTGACCGGAACGCCCGTACTCAGAGCCGCTTCGGAGGCTCCTTTGGCGATCTCGGCGGCGACGTAGTCAAAGTGCGGGGTGCCGCCGCGGATCACGCAGCCGAGCACTACTACTGCGTCGTAGCTCTTGGATTCTGCCAGCTGCTTGCAGACCAGGGCGGCTTCCCAGGCGCCGGGGGCTCGTACCAGCGTGATCTGGTCGTCGCCAACGCCGTGCCGGAGCAGTGCGTCTTGGGCGCCTTTGACCAGCTGGTCCACGATGAAATCGTTGAAGCGGGTGGCCAATAGTGCGAAGCGCGCCCCAGCGGGAGGAACAAGAATGCCTTCGATAGTTTTCATGACTGTTGTCCGTCGTCGTGATTGGATGCTGTCGGCTGCTACCGGCGTCAGTTGGCGGCCCCGAGTGGGATGGTTTCGGTGACCTCCAGGCCGTAGCCGCGGATGCCGACGATCTTCTTTGGATTGTTGGTGAGCAGGTGGATGCGAGTCACCCCCAGGTCACGCAGCACCTGAGCGCCCAGGCCGAATTCTCGGAGGCGGCGTTCTTCAGGCGTGGCGTCGGCTCGGACACTCTCCGCTTCGCCCTCAGACGCGGAGAACCGCTGGAGCTGCTCCTTGATGGGCGAATGGGTCGGGATGTAGACGATCACGCCGCTGCCATGGGCTTCGATTTTTTCGATCGCCTCGCGCAGGTTGCGACCGCCTTCGCTGCTCGGCGAAGTGAACACATCACTGATGGTTGAGCCTCGGTGCATGCGACACATGGCGTCTCCGTCGAGATCGCCTTTGACCAGCGCCAGCATGTCGCGTCCATCCACGGAAACCTCGTAGCAGATTGCTTTCCACTCTGTCCCGGTCAGATCGAGCCTGAGCGGCGTTTCGAATGAGCGTTTTACCAGACGCTCTGTCTGTAAACGATAGCGGATCAGGTCAGCAATAGTCAGAATCTTCAAGCCGTGCTCTTGGGCGAACCGCTCGAGATCCGGCATGCGCGCCATGCTGCCGTCGTCGTTCATGATCTCGCAAATCACTCCGGCCGGCTTCAGCCCCGCAAGCCGAGCCAAGTCCACCGAGCCTTCAGTCTGGCCAGTCCGGACTAACACCCCTCCGCGCCGGGCTTTCAAGGGAAACACGTGGCCCGGCGTCACAATGTCCTGAGGCCCCGCATTGTCATCAATGGCGACCTGGATGGTGCGGGCGCGGTCGGCGGCACTGATGCCGGTCGTCACACCATGGCGCGCTTCGATGCTCAAAGTGAACGCGGTGCCCAGCGCCGGACCGCCGCGCGGAGAGGCCATCATCGGCAGCTCCAGTTGGGCGATCTGCTGTTCGGTCATGGTCAGACAAATCAGGCCGCGGCCATGCTTGGCCATGAAGTTGATCAGTTCGGGCGTGACCTTCTCCGCAGCGAACACCAAATCCCCCTCGTTTTCCCGGTCTTCGTCATCGACCAGGATCACCATCTTGCCGTCGCGCATGTCGTCGATCGCGCTGCGCACGTGCCCCAGCAGGTTGGGGTCGATATCCAAGGGGGGTGGGCGCTCCGATTGGTGTGACATTTTCGCGGCTGCTGCTTACCACACAGGCTCCAGGAAGCAGCAGCGCACGCCAGGGAAAGCACCTGGTTTGTCATTAAAAGTCTGGAGTTTCTCCGATCACCTGAACAAACACACAGACGTGGTTTCAAAGACGTGCTTTTTGCCTGCTTTCGTGCGCGCGGGGAAGCAGATGGGTGCCCAGTGCGTTTTTGGGCAACTGACATGAACCCACAACAATCGGGCACAATTGTTGACCTTTTGTATCAATGGGGGCTAACCGAGGAGGCGCTTTTATGGCTCAGCCGGTGATCCCCGTGCAATCTGCGGTTGCGACTCCACTGCCGCGTGTGTTTCGACCACAGCGAACCGTGCCTACCGATGTCGTTCGGCCGACGCGAGCAGAAATCAGCCTCGCGAATTTGCGCTTCAATTTGAGAGCGCTGCAACGCCGTACGCCCTCGCCAATATGGTGCGTCGTCAAGGCGGATGCCTACGGGCACGGCGCAAAAGCTTGCGCTCGAACGCTGGAGCGCGCAGGCGCCGCCGGGATCTGCGTGTCGCTGATGGAAGAGGGTATCGAGCTGCGCAACGCCGGCATCACCCTGCCCATCCTGGTGATGGGCGGCTACTACGGTCGCGCCTACAGTGAGCTGCTGGCGCATCAACTGACGCCGGTGATGTACGAGCCCTCACAGCTTGAAGAGTTGGCGGCGGAGATCCGCTACCGAGCTTCAGAGCCTACCAAGATCCACATCAAGCTGGACACTGGTATGGGACGGCTGGGCGCTGGTGAGGGCCAGCTGAACGGGCTGGCGAAAGTCCTGAAGAGCAACCCGGAGCTGAAGCTTCAGGGCCTGATGACGCACTTTCATAGCGCCGACAGCAACCGGGAGTCAGTGACGGCTCAGCTGGAGAGCTTTGATCGCATGACGCGAGCTCTGGAGCAGCAGGGGATTCGACCGGAACTCCGGCACGCCGCCAACACCGCGGCGCTGCTGCGTTGCGACGACTCGCATCTGGGGTTGGTGCGTCCCGGACTGGGGCTGTTCGGCGTGCAGCCCGTTGCAGGGCTTGCCCCCGAGTTGCGTCCAGTCATGCGTGTGGTGAGCACGCTGATAGCGATTCGTGAGCTACAGCCGGGACAGAGCGTCGGATATGGGGCGACTTGGACCGCGCAGCGTCGTTCACTGGTGGCGACAATCCCGATGGGCTACGCCGACGGCTTGGCGCGGGCCAGCTCCAATCGGGGCTCGGTGTTGGTGCGTGGGCGTCGGGCGCCAATCGTGGGAAGCGTCAGCATGGACATGACCACCATTGACGTGACAGACGTTCTGGGCGCGGCCGTCGGTGATGAGGTTACCGTGTTGGGTTCGCAAAAAGGGCCGCTCGGCGAAGACCAAATCACGGCCACGGAGATCGCACAACTGCAGGGCACCATTCCCTGGGAGGTGCTGACTTCGGTGTCGCGTCGCGTGCCGCGCTTCTTTCGCGGCGGCTGAGTCCTCAGTGACTAATTCGAGGGCGCGGGCCCCATCATCATTCGACGGGTGATGCGGCCTTAGTGTCGGCGCTCGCGGCGGGTAGCGTGAACCAAAATATGCAGCCGGTGGGTTCCGCGGCGTCCACTCCAATTTCTCCGTTCATTGCGCCGACCAAGTGTTTGGCGATGGATAAACCTAGGCCAGTTCCCCCAAGCGCACGCGAGCGGCCGACGTCAACCCGATAGAAGCGTTCGAACACGCGAGTCCGGTGCTCTTCGCTGATGCCCGGTCCGTGATCTTCCACTTCGATGCGCACTTGGCCGTTAACGACCTGGGAGCGCATGATGATTTCCGTATTGTCGTAGGTGTACTTGATGGCGTTGGCCACGAAGTTGATCAGCACTTGGTCCACTGCGCGTGCATCAGCCTGAGCTCGGTGGTCCTCGGGAACGTCGACCACAAGCTCGATGTTGCGACGCTTGGCATTGTCCGAGAGGGCTTCCGCCACGCGCCGGCAAGCATTGAGCAACGACAGCGGCGCCGGGTTCAGCGGATAGCCGCCACCCTCGATGCTGGCGAGATCCAGCAGGTCGGCGATCAGACTGCTGAGTCGTTCGGCGTTGCGCAACGTCGCTTCCACGAAATTCTTGGACTGCTCGGCGGGACCCAGCAACGCACCGTCCAACAACGTTTCACTGTTGGCCCGAATGACGCTCACAGGGGTTCGCAGTTCGTGGGAAACGTTGGCGACGAAGTCGCGACGCATCTCATCCAGACGGCGCATCTCGGTGATGTCGTGAAGTACGAACACCCGACTGCCACTGGCCCTGAGTTCTGACGCGTAGGCACGCAGGGTGCGACCGCGCCACTGGAATTCCGTGCCACCTGGCTCCCTGCCGCCGGCGGTTGCCAGTTGGGGTAACGCCGGACCTCCGACAGCTTCAGTGACGAATCTTCTGGCTTCGCTGTCTACGCTGAGTAGGTCGCGTGCGGCCGGGTTGAGCAGTTCGATTTCGTTGAGTTCATCCACTACCACAACCGCTTCACGCATGCCCTGGAGGATGGCCTGCAGGCGGTCGCGCTCGCTGGCTAGACCACTAACTGCGGCCTGCAGATCGTCCGCCAGCTGATTGATGGATCCAGCCAGCATACCCAACTCGTCTCCCGAAGAGACTTCCATGCGCTCGGCGTCACCTTTGGCAATGGCGCGAGTCCGATCAACGACCGCACGCAGGGCGCGTGTGGCGGCGCGAGACACGAGTGCGCTCGCCAGCAGCGTCACGCAGAAGGCGACGAATCCAGACCAAAGCAGCGCTCGCCTCAGCTCCATGATGGCCACGGCCACGGAGGTGAGTGGCATGGATGCTCGGACTACGCCTCGGCCTTGGTCGAGCCGGGTAGCGACGTAGAGCATTTCCTGCTTGAGGGTGTTACTGTAGCGCGACGAGAAGCCCATGCCGCGGGCCACCGCCTGGCGAACCTCCGGGCGCTTGGCGTGGTTGTCGACCTGCTGCAGCGCCTGCAATTCGATTTCGGAGTCACCGGTCACTGTACCGTCTTCGGCGATGACCGTGATGCGCGTTCCGCTGGCGGCGCCGAAGTCATCGGCGAATCGGTCGACCCTTTCGGTATCGGTGATGGCGATCAGTCCAGCGCTGACGAACGCGACGCTCGCGCTGCGCGCGTGGCTGGCGACCTCTTCTTGCACACGCTCGAGTAGCAGGGCGCGCAGCTTGCTTTCCAGGTAGGCGCCGCCCGTCGCGATGGCCAGCAGCGTCAGCACGACGCTGGCCAAAAACAGCTTGCCTTGGATGCCGACTCTCATTGGGTTGCCCGGGGACTATCGCCTGATCGCGTCGGAGGCGCGATAGGGCGCGACCAAATCCAGAATACTGGTCAAAAGACCAGTGCTCTGAGCAAGATTGTCTGACGCGATCCGGATTTTCCGATCGGCTCTTCCTTCGACTCGCGCCGCTGCCACGCGACAACATTAGTCCCGACGGAGTTTCCGATTGTGACGGTCTTGAAACAGGCCAGCGTCTGTGTGTGCGAGCGCCGTTTCGTGGTAGGCCCGCCCGGCCCCGATACAACGCTCATATGACTGTCGCAGAGACTCCAGCTCGCTCGCCCGCCAATCGTCGACCTGCCTGGCTATCCGGTGTGATCGTCCTGTTCCTGCTGTTTATCTTCCTTTGTGGGGTGCGCGGCATGGGCACCGGTTTTGAGAGCTTGGGCGGGGATCTGCTCGACTCGTTCTTTCAAGCAACGAGCAATCCCTTCGTGGCCTTGGTTGTGGGCATTTTGGGAACGACCTTGGTGCAGAGCTCGTCAGTGACGACCTCCATGATCGTGGCGATGGTCGCCGCGCCAGATAACCCGCTGCCGATTCCCAACGCCATCCCCATGATCATGGGGGCGAACATCGGCACGACAGTGACTAACACCCTGGTCGCGCTGGCCTACGTCGGCCGACCCGACGAGTTCAGGCGCGCGTACTCAGCGGCGACCTGCCACGATTTCTTCAACTTCATGACGGTGGCTCTGCTGCTGCCTTTGGAGATGGCATTCGCGCCGCTGCAGAAGCTGAGCGCCGCCGCGGCAAGCTGGCTAGGCACCGGGGGTGGAGGCAAACTGCCCAATCCGTTGAAGACGGCAGCCAAGGCCGTGGTGGATCCAGTCAAGGATCTGGTCAACGACGTATTCTCGAGCAAAGTGGTCGCGGGCGTCGCGCTCGTGGTGATTTCGACGCTGGTGATCTTCGTCGCGCTGATGTTTTTGGTGCGGGTGCTGCGACAGATGGCAGGTGGTCGAACCCAGGTCATCATCAATCGAGCTCTCGATTCCAGCCCCTACGCTGGGATCGGGGTCGGCGCGATCGTCACGGTGATGGTGCAGTCGAGCTCTATCACCACCAGCGTGATGGTGCCGCTGGCGGGCGCGGGTTTGGTGACGCTGGCTCAGGTATTTCCGGTTACGCTAGGAGCCAATCTCGGGACCACCGTGACGGCGATTTTGGCGTCCATGGCCGCCCCCGGTGAAACCGCAGCCCTGGCGGTGCAGATTGCAGCCGTGCACTTGCTGTTCAATAGCATCGGGATCCTGCTGATCTACCCGTTTGAGCCGGTGCGCAGAATTCCGCTGAAGGCCGCGACTTGGTTGGCGGAGGTTGGTGTCAAGTCGAAGCGCCTGGCCGTGCTGTATGTGGTTGGGCTTTTTTACGGTCTGCCTGGCGTGCTCATTGTCGTTAGTCGTTGGTTCTGAGTCGCGCCGCCAAGCCCTGTTGCTATCGCTCTGTTTCCTTTGCGTTCGCCAACGCGACTTCGCTGCCGCTGGTGAACAACAGCAACACGCGTTGCCCGGGCTGCAGTCGCCCTTCTCTGAGCATGCGCCGCAGGGCTGACACTGTCGCGGCGCTTTCATAGCCCCCGATCAGACCCAGCTTGCCGAGCAGGGCAAAGTCGCTCTCGATCGCCATTTCGTTGACGGCGACAGCGTCCCCTCCGGATTCGCGCAGGATACGCAGAATTTCGTGGCCCATCAGCGCGCTGGGCACATCAATCCCGTCGGCTCGGGTGCCCTTGGATTGCACGGGTTCGACCTGCTTCAAGCCTTGTTTGAAGGCTTGCACGATCGGCGCACAGTTTTCCGATTGCACCGCGATCATCTTGGGGAGCTGAGAAGCGGAGCTGAGCTCACCCATCTGGTACAGCTCCTCGAAGGCTTTCCAAATCCCCACCAGGCCAGTGCCGCCACCGGTCGGGTACAAGATCGCATCGGGCAGGTCACTGATCCCAAAAGCGTCGACGATCTCAAAGCCCATCGTCTTCTTGCCTTCCACTCGACCTGGCTCGAAGAAGGTGGAGAGATCCACCAATGTGCCTCTTTCGAGATCGATCTTGTAGGCCTCTCGCATGGCTTTGCCTGCTTCCGCGATGTTGCGTCCCGCGAAGCGCACTTCGGCGCCATGCCAAGCCGCGCGTCGATGATAGACGCCGCCGCGACACCGTTCGGGCATCCACACCCGGCAGGGTGGCAAGTCCAGTCGAGCCGAGAACAAGGCGGCAGCCACCCCAGCGTTGCCCTGCGTGGGCAAGCAGTAGCGTTTGGCCCCGAGTGCAACTCCCAGCAAAATGGCGACGCTTAGACCACGGTCCTTGAAACTCCCAGAAGCGTTGGAATGCTCAGACTTGATGAACACTTCCACGCCCAGGCGTTCGCTGAGGCGTGGATGGCGAAAGGTGGTCGTACCACCGACGGCTTGGAAGTAGTGCTCGGGCGCGCTGCGGACCGGGAGCAGGGCTCGGTATCGCCAAAGCGACGGCTCGTCCTGCTTGACCCAATTGGGTGGAAGCTGTTGTGCCAGGTATCGAAAGGTGACGGGCTTGCCAGGAGTGCAGCAGCCGCAGAGCCCAATCGGACGCGTGAAGTCGAGCTCTTGAACTTGACCAGACTGGGTGCAACGCACGTCGCGGACTAGAGTGTTCAAGGCGAGCTGCACTGGGCGAGTCTAGCCTCGACGGAGCGTCTTGAAACTGCAGACTTTGCGAATTCAGTCGATCACTGCGCAGACTTTGGCGCGATGATCTCACTCAGGTGCAGTGCGACTGTAGCTCGACGGTTCCGAATCGGTTTGACGCGTGCGACTCACGAAGTACGCGCCCGCCAGAACCAGCAGCAGACCCCCGCCGAGCGCCAGCGCGTAGTTGACGCGGATGAAGAACTGCAGCCGGGATGCCTCGCCTGCGACGAGGTCCTTGTACAGCTGCATGCCCACCGAGCCGGTGTACCCGATGGCGTCAGCCAGGTTGATCGCGAATACCGCCGTCCCGACGAAACGGGTGGCGGCCATGATGCGATCGAACAGAAAAGAGCCGAAGGGGACGTAGGCGAGGTAGGCACCGAGTCCGATCAGCACCATCCAAGTGTCGCCGGCGATCGCGCCCAGTTGCAGAGCCAATGTGGACAGGCCCAGCAGTGCCAACCCAACCGCCATGACGGAGAAGACAGCGATCAGTCCCGCGCGGTGCGACTTAAACCGACCGAGCGTCGCCATGAGCAGCAGGACCAAGAGAGCGACCGGCAGCTCTGTACGAGTGAATATCGCAGGCTCGTCCGCGAACCCCAGTTCAGCGAACATCTCGATGCCGTAGTTGTCACGAAAGTCCCGAAAGGCGGTCAGCACCAAGTAGACGAGCAACAACAAACAGATGCCTGGAAGAAAACGTTTGAAGAACTCGAGGCGCGCTGCAGCGTCCATTGGTCGCCGTTGCATCCGCTGCGCTTGGTCTTGCGCGGTGGGTTCCGGAATTTGGTCGAGCAGTGTCGCCAGAGCGATGAAGGGCAGCAAGAACAGTAGTCCGGTGCAGAAGGGCATCCAGTATTCGCCGACCTGGTAGCTCCCCATCAACCAGCGACCGATGTCTTTGACGACTCCGCTGGCTACGATGAATGAACAGCTGAGCCCCGCCAACAAGAATTCACTGGTTTGCCGGCCCTCCAGGTAGCGCACTACCAAACCCCAAACCATGCCCAAGGGCAAGCCATTGCACAGGATAGCCAGCGGCTTGAGCGACTCTGGGAGCAGTGCGAAGCCGAGCAGTGCGACTTCGGCTAGGGCGATCAGCGTCAGCAACATGGGCCAGCGCCGGCTGCGCGACACTTCACTGATCAGCTTGACGCCGACGTACTTGGAGATCGTGTAGCCGATGATCTGGCTGATCACGAACACCGTCTTGAGATCCAAGCCGAGCCAAGACGCACCCTCGAAGCTGGCTGCGGCGAAGGGTTTTCGGAAAGCGTACATGCAAAAGTACGTTCCAAAGGCGAACGCGACGGCCACCAAGTTGAACGCCCAACTGGGCAGCGAATGCCACCAGCTGCGGCGCGGCGCGAGCTGTTCCGCCTTGGGACTGGGCCCGGCGCTATCGTCGCGGGGTGGCTGCGTCGTCACGGCAGCGAAATGAGCATGTTCAAGACCTGGGGACAAGCTGCGACGATTTGCTGCGCGATCGGCTTGAGAGCGGTGCAGCGGTTGCGCACTAATGGGGCAACGCGTACCGCTTTTTCGCGAATTGCGCTCTGCGCAGCCCGCTGGCTGGTTGGAGCGCGTGTTCCACGCAATTGCGCTATTGATTCCTTCGCCCGCCTGAAGAACGCTTCGCACATCGTGACTGAACCCCTCACGGACTCGAAAACAGGCAGCGAGCTCTCCTTGCCTGAGCGATTGGCTGCGGAGCTTGACGTGGTGCGCCGGCGTCTGCGCGACATAGAAAGCTCTACTCAGGCAACGACCGCCAGCTGCATGGCCTTGTTGGATGCAATTCAGCAGCTGGCCGCGGAAGCGTACCAGGAGAGTGCCGCAGCGTTTGAGGCCGAGCCCTTTCAGGGACCTCGTCGCTCGCGCAAGCTGCCAGAGATCGCCCAGCTGGCCGCACGCGCCAGCCTCCTGTGTCAGTCTCTGCTGCAGCCCAACCAAAACGTTTGAGAGCTTTCCAGCTGGCGGCCATCCGGAAAAGGCGCTTTGTTTCCTCGGCGGCTTCGGGTGAAGCCCAGGAAACTCCGCCTATTGCGGCATTTCTTGACGGACACTAGGCCCGCTACATTGATGCCCATCCTTTTCCGGGTTGGCACTAGCTCAGGGAGTTGACCCGATCGAGACTCGCGTTAGAAGGCGAGTATCGATGGATCGTGGTCAAGTCGTGATTGGTGGAGCTAGCGGCTTGCTGGGCCGTGAGCTGAGCAACTTCCTGCGTGCCCGTGGCTGGCAGGTGTTGCGCTTGGTCCGCCGACAAATCCGGAGTCCCGATGAAATCGCTTGGGATCCGAACGCTGGAAAGCTCGATCCAAGTTCGCTCGACGGAGTGACAGCCGTGATCAACCTGTCTGGTGAGTCGGTGGCTGGCCGATGGACGGAGGACAAGAAGCGCCGCATCATGAACAGTCGAGTGCAGGCGACGCGCACGCTGGCTGCGGCGATCGCCGAGGCGAGTCGACCGCCAGCAGTGTGGATCAGCGCGTCGGCGATCGGCTACTACGGCGACGGTGGGAACGCGCCGCTGGACGAGGCAGCGCCAGCTGGCGACGGTTTTCTGTGTGATGTGTGCGTTGCCTGGGAGCGGGCCGCCGATCCGGTGCGGAAGCTGACACGCGTTGTACATCCCCGTATCGGACTGGTGCTGGCTCCAGATGGTGGCGCGCTGGAGCAGATGCTGCCGCCGTTCAAGTTGGGCGTGGGCGGCACGATCGGCGACGGCAGCCAGTACATGAGCTGGATCGGTATGCCTGATTTGCTGCGGGGGATTGAACACTGCCTGCTGAACGAGTCTGTCGTTGGCGCGGTCAACTTCACCGCTCCCGCGCCAGTCACGAACGCCGAATTCACGCAGGCGCTCGGCAAGGCGCTGCATCGTCCCACGCTCTTCCGCGTCCCGCGCTTGGCGCTGCGATTGCGGTTTGGCGAATTTGCCGAATCGCTCGTAGTCGGACAGCGCGCGCTGCCGAAGGCTCTGCTCGACAGCGGCTTCGTGTTTGAGCAGGCAGACTTGGAAGCCGCGCTCCGCCAAGCGCTCGAGGGCTGACGCCGTCGAGGCGCCGCGACCGGTGACTGGACGGCGGCGTTGGGATCCGTGGCGGCTTGGCACGAGGTCTGCTACCCACACCAGCTATGGATTGTCTGGAAGACGTCGTGCCACAGCCTGTGTTCGCGCGGATGACCAAGCTACGCCGGGAGTTGCATCGGCATCCGGAGCTCAGCGGTCAGGAAGAACAAACCGCGAAGCGCATCGCCCACGAACTGTCTGTTTTGGGGTTGGAGAGCCGCGGCAACGTGGGCGGCCACGGTTTAATCGCCGATTTGCCGGGAGCCAAGCCGGGTCCGATGGTTGCGCTCCGGGCCGACATGGACGCTCTGCCGGTATTCGAAGAGACCGGGCTCGACTTTGCCTCCCAAATACCGGGCAAGATGCACGCTTGCGGCCACGATGGGCATGCCGCGATGCTGCTTGGTGCCGCGGAGCTGCTGCTCAAGGAGCCTCCGCCAACGCCTGTACGCCTCATCTGGCAGCCTGCCGAAGAGACCGCATCCGGGGCGGAAGCCATGGTCAAGGCAGGTGCTCTGGAAGGGGTCAGCATGATCTTCGGGGGTCATGTTGACCGCCACTATCCGCCGGGTGTGCTGGCCATTTCGGACGGACCCGTCAATGCCGCGACAGACTACTTCCGGATCGAGATCAAGGGCCAGGGTGGGCATGCCGGCCGCCCCCATGAAGCGCTGGACGCCGTGGTCGCGGGGAGTTTACTGGTGACCGCGCTACAGACCATCGTGTCGCGTGAGGTGAACCCCGCCAAGCCGTCGGTGCTTTCGATTGGTCGCTTTGACGCCGGGACCGCACCGAATGTGATCGCCGGTCGCGCCGTGCTCGAGGGCACGATTCGCACTCAACACCGTGACGTGCAGGAACATCTGCACCGCGCCGTGCGGCGCATCTCGGCCAGTATTGGGCAGTTGCATGGCGCCGACGTGCAGGTGGAGATCCAGGAGAGCACTCCGCTGCTCGAGAATCTACCTCCGATGGCGGAGTTGGCACGCGCAGCGGCAAGGCAAGCGCTGGGCGAAAGTAGCGTGACCACGCTGCACACCGCCAACATGGGCGGCGAAGACTTCGCGCACTACTTGGCCCAAGTGCCCGGCTGCTATGTGCGTTTCGGTAGCCAAATACCTGGGTTGGAAAACCAACCGGCGCACAGTAGTAGGTTTGACTTCGACGAACGCGCGATGTCCGCGGGCGCCGCCTGGTTCGATCGGGTAGCTCGGCTCGCGGGGGAGCGACTGGCTCGCGAATGAGCATTGCATCAGGTTGCTGCGCAAAGTGCACTGTGGCCTGCGTCGCGGCGAAGAATTTGCGCGTCTTCGGTCTGAGTTCGGGGCAATCCTCGAACGGCACGGTTCGAGCATGATTGAGCCTCGACTGGCCTTGGTAGAGGGGAGACACGGTGACCCAAAATGAACGACGCGATGTTGGCGTGCCAGCCTCTCAAGAGTCTGCGCGCAACGAAACCGTGCTGGTTCGTCCGGGGGCCGACGCAGACATCGAAGCGGTACGTGAAATCTTCGTTGAGGTCTACGAGCGAGACTATCCACACAAGCGTTTCTTCGATGAGAACTGGCTCCGGCGTTCGGTGTATTCCGACGAAATCCTGATGCTAGTGGCGGAGGACATCAAGACGGGCAGACTGCTAGGCACTGCGTCGATCGTGCTCGATATCGGATCGCACTCGGACCTGATCGGAGAATTTGGACGCCTGGTGGTTCGACCGGAAGCCCGGGGCCGTGGCATCGGACAGTTGCTGATGCGGGGGCGTCTGGAGCACGCCGAGCCACGTCTGCATGTGGCGCTGGTTGAAGCCCGCACGGCGCACGTCTTTTCCCAGAAGATCGCGCTGCGGCACGGCTTCTTCCCGGTTGGATACCTGCCGCAGAAGCACCGTTTGAAGCAAGCTGAGTCTGTGGCGCTATTGGCTCGCTACTTCGGCGCCGCCTTGGAGCTGCGTCGCAACAATCCGCGGGCGGTCCCGGAGGTGAAACCGCTGGCTCATCGGGTGCTGGTACGAGCCGGCTTGCCCGATGACGTGATTGTCGACGAAGCGTCGCAGCCCTATCCGGAAGGTGGAGAGTTTGAGACCGAGGCGTTGACCGCTGCAGGACTGCCGCCATTGCTGCGGATCGAGCGGGGGCGTACCCAAGGGCGGGAGGTATTCGGTCCAACCACGCTGCAGCAGGGGTTTTTCAAGATCCGAGCGAGCGAATCGGACTATTTGATCGCCCGCCGACTTGGCACCGAAGACGTCGCCGGGGCGATAGGCACGACACATGACGCGTTGGAGGACACGCTGCGCATCAACGAGTTGGTGTACTCCGATGAGTTGGCGGTTCGCTACCTATTGCACACCACGCTGCTGCGCGCGGAGGCACTGGGGGTGCGCTATGTCGAGTTGGACGTCAGCGCCGATGCCGCTCGCCTGCAACGTACATTGATTGAGCTGGGGTTCGTGCCGGCGGCATACATTCCGGCGATGGTCTTCGCAGATGTCGAACGCTTGGACGTCGTGCGATTCGTATATCTGCAGCCGAGTGATGACGTGGTCCAGCCGCAGCTGGAATCTGAGGCAGCGCCTATCGCTCAGCACGTTCTGTCGGACTTCAGCAAGAGCTACGTGCTGCCGAAGCTCAAGCAAGCGTTCGAACGTTTGGCCCCCTTTGAGGGGCTGAGTCACGAGCAAGCCCAGCGTGTGGCTTGCGCTTGCCGCCTGCGCCACTTTGCAGACGGCCAGGAGCTGTTTGCTCAGGGCGAACGTCCTGAGGGACTCTTTGTTGTCTTGGAGGGTGAGGTCAGCATCGAGCGCGACCAACGCCGCGTTGGCGTCGTGGCGGCGGGAGAACTTCTCGGCGAATTCAGTGCGATCAGCGGGCAAGAACGCGCGGCCAGTGGTACCGCCCGGGGCAGCGTGACCACGGCATTTCTCGACCGCGAGAGCATCCAAGCCCTGACACGTAGGCGCCCGGACATCGGAGTGGTCATGTATCGCAATATCGCGCTGGGCTTGGGTAAGAAACTGCGCGAGCTCGACAAGACGCTGGGCCAGGTGTGAGCCGAGTTTCATAGGTGATCCGTTGGGCGCTGATATCGATCTGTCGGTTTCTTCCGGACGATCTGCTCGCATTCGTTCTGGATTCGTTCCGCAATGGCGTCTGGCTGACTAGGTCGCGCACAAGAACTGAAACATCTTGTCCAGGAAAGCACGAAGTGCTCGCGATCCTACCTCTGACGCGAGTTTAACGGTTTAGCCGGTCAGGATCGTGCGGGCCATCGGCGCCGGCTGGTGCTAGAACGGCATCCGAGTGTTCTACATCACGGACAGTCGCGGAGAGGTTAGCCCGTACGTACCAGGACAGTCGCGCTATGGGATGCGGCCTGGCGGGGCACGAGATCAGCCATCCGCTCGGTCTCCGGATGAGCCGCCAAGTTCGATCGATGAGGCGCCAGTCACTCCGCGCGAGGCACCCTCCGCCAAGCGCCCCAGTGACTCTCAATCACATCGGGTGAGTGAGGCGCCGGCGACGGTACGTGATGCCACCGAGCCGAATCTGGGTAGCGCCAGCGACGTGCCACCCACGCTACGCAACAGCAGTGTGCCACCTCCTCCGATCGCTCGGCGTTCGCGCCAGTTGCTACTTTTGGCTCGCCAGATCATGTCGCAACCCGTGATCACGCTGCAGTTGACTGACACGTTGCAAAGCGCCGAAGACCTGTTCTACCGCAGGCGAGTGAGACATGTGCCTGTCGTATCTTTGCTGGGCACGGTGATCGGTCTGTTGACGGATCGCGACATGCTGCGCTTGCAAAGCGGTGCGCCGCTGGCCCCAGACACGCGTGTGGGTGACGTGATGACCACGCTCGTGATCACCGCCAGACCGGACGCTACCATTCGTCAGGTCGCCCAAGTGATGACCCAAGCGCGCATCGGCTCGATCCCGATCGTGGACAAGCATGGGGCGCCGCTGGGTATCGTGACGCGGAGCAACATCTTGGATGCGGTCGTCAGTCAGGCTCCGGCGGATTTTTGGAGGTGAACTCTGACTGGGCCGAGTGGAGTTCGAGCAGCGTATCAGTCCAGCGTTGATCGAACTGTCGCCAGAGTTTCTCTTCTTCACGAGTGGTGTGACTGAAGGGAAACTCCATGACTCGCGGAGCTGGGTGCACGTGGTTGATCACAGCGAAAACCGACTCTGGCGGCACCACCTCATCATTGATCCCTACACCGAATATTGCGGGCGCAACCAGGCGGTCTGCGAAGTTCATCGTGTCGAAGTAGCTCAGCGTGTTTAGCACGACCTCTCGCCGCCCGGGATTGGCGTCCAAGTAGGTCCTCAACTCAAGCCCCGAGCCGCGCTTGACCAAGTTTAGCCGTCCTTCGGTCCAGCCAAACGTTGGAACACCGACAGCCAGCAGATCAGCTGCGCTGGTCAGCGCCTGAGCGATGGTGGCCAAAGCTCCGGCGAAACTCGAACCCTGAAAAGCGACGGCCGGTCGACTGTCGGGGGCCTCCGTGGAGAGCAGCTGGCGAGCAACTTCGGCGCCCCGCACGAAGTCACAAAACGCGCCGCGCAGGATACTCGTCTTTGGATCCTCGATTCCCGTCAGAATGTAGCCAGCCTGATCGACCTCCACTGCTGACTTCGAGCGGCCAAAACCTCTCACGTCAAAGCAGAAAACGTCTGCCCCGACTTGAGTGTGCCGAGACTTACCCTCCACGTCGCACTGCGAATTGTAGCCATGAGTCGTCACCACCAACGGACGGCCTCCGGCAGGGGGGCTGGTGATAGGCCGCAACAGGTAACCGTGTATGGTGACGTCGCCCAGCGAGTGAAAACTGACCTCTGCCACCCGGCAACCGGCCTCATCGATACGCGCTTCCGATAGTTGGGGCTCGGCCGGCACGCTTGCCAGATCGGCCAAGGTTTCTTGCCAAAAATGAGCGAAGTCCGGCCTGCGCGTTAGTGCGGGCTTCGTCGCGCGGAGGTCGTGCATCTGGGAGCGTTATGCCATAAGAATAGATGCTGTGACAGCCAGTCCTGGGAGCGCACAAGTGGAGTTGTTGGAGTTGCTCCGTCAAGACCCATTTGTTGAGCTTGAGCCCGATGGTTTGTTGGCGCTGCAGCAAGTAGCTCAGACGCAGGAGTTTGGCGACGGCGGTGCTTTGAATCGCCAGTTTGAAGTGGCGGATCGCCTTTACCTGCTACTGGAGGGGGAGGTAAATTTCCTGCTTCAACTCGAGCAAGGCAACGAAGGCCTGAAGGTCGGAGGAAGCGCGAAGCGCTGGACTCCGATCGGTTGGAGCGGCTTCCGCACACCGTTCCGCTACGCAACCACCGTGGTGTGCAAGCGTTCGTGCACGGTGCTTGGTTTCGAACACGAAAAACTCCGGGGCTTGTTCGAGAAATATCCGGGCGTTGGCGTGGCGTTCCTGCGCCTCGTGCTGCGCCAGTGCGTCGGTTTGCTGCAAGACATGCGCTCAAACCTGGCAGAGGGGGCTACGCCTTGGAACTTCGCCAACGCGCTGGACGGCTCGGGCGAGGAAGAAGCGTACAACCGCGCTCCCCCAGAGACGGAGGAGCTACTCAAGCGCTCGCCATTCTTCGAGGTGTTTTCCCAGTCTGAGTTGGTCGCGCTCGCTGGCATGATCGACGGACACTACTTCTGTCGGGGGGAGCAGATATGCGTTCAGGGGGCAGAGGCTTCAGCGTTCCACATCCTCGCTACTGGTCGCGTTGCACTCAACTACGCGGACGTTGACGCGCAGGAGCCGCTGGCGGATGACGTCAAACAGTTCACTGTTCGCATGATGTCCGACCCCGGGCAGATCATTAGTTGGGGCTCACATCTGGGAGCTGAACGACATGACGTCAGCGCCGTGGCCACCCGCGACTGCACACTGTTTCGGCTGAGTGATACTGCGCTGTCGGACTACGTGCGACAGAACCCGGGGTTTGGTGTGCGCTTTCTGAAGCGCATGCTCTGGCTGATCGCCAATCATCTGCGCTCTGCCCGGGCCCATTACATCTCACTGCAATTTGAGCAGGAGGTGCTGACGGTCCGCAATCTGGTGGAACAAAGCTGCACACAGCTGAGCGTCAACTCGCAGCTGCACAAGGTGCCGCATCTGTTGCAGAGCGCCTACACTCTGGGTGACGCATTCGAATGCCTGCATCAGTTGAGTGAGAGCAACAACGCCTTGGAGCGCAGCTTGGCCCACCTGTGCCTGGAGATGCTGGTGGAAGTGCGCCGCGAACACGATTTCTTCGAGGCGTTGCGGAGGGTGTATGAGCTGGTAGTTTCAGCTCCGGAGGGGGCAACCCCCGTTGATTTGCGTCGCGCTTGCGCGGTTGGATTCAAACAAGCTTTTAGAGGCGTGCGCTATGTGGTTGAGGGGCAAGAAAATCTTCCCCCAGAGCCCGGCCACATCTTCATTTTCAATCATCTGAAGAACCACGAGTACAACACACTTCCGAACAATTTCCAGCTAACGCTCGACTCTCACTTCGTTAGCTCGGTGCTGTTGTTTGAGAAGTACGGCGACCCGGGGATCCGCGTGGCCCGCCAAAGTCGCGGTCATGAGTATGGCCACCAGCGCTACTACGATCGCCTGGGACACATCTCGGTCTACACGCACGAGTCGGACCAACTGGAAGAGAGTGAAGCTCAACGCGAAGAACGACGACGCAAGTTTTATGACGTAGCCGCGCAATATCTCTATTCGGGGACGAATCTCATCTTGAGCCCGGAAGGAACAAGCCACTGGACGGAGGACTCGCCGGGGCCGTTCAAACCGGGTGCTTTCCGCGTGGCAGCATCCATGGACCCAGAACCGTTCATTGTTCCAATAGCCGTTGCGAACTTCGACCGAAGAGTGCACTCCACTACGCTCGCGGCTGTGATCAAGGAGCCATTCAAGCTGTCTAGCCTGCTGAGTCGTCCGGACAGTTACGATGACATGCGGCAATTTTTGATCGACTACCGCAAGACCTTCAGAGCCTACGTCCAAGAAGCTCGTGAGTTGGCTGAGAAGGCGGGCGCCAAATGAAGCGCCCACCGCCGTGGACCGTTCGCTGGGCGGCAGTGGTCTTTGGGTGGGCGGCGTTTGCCTGCAGCGACGACGAGCCGGCGCCGGCAGCTTGTGAGCTCGATGACGACGTGGACGTCGAAGTACGCAGTGTCGAATTGAACACTGGGTTCTCCAGCGAACAGTGTCCTGAGGTCAGCCCGGACGATCTGAACGCAGCGCTCGGCGACGCTGGAAGCGACCCATGCGAACTCGAACTCCGAAACTGCGTGTTATCTATCAGTTGCGAGCTTGGGATCGCACAGGGCAACGGTGAGCTGCGCTACGCTGACGGAGTATTCACGGGCGGGGTGCTGGTTACGGATCCAATCGACTGCTCGTACGACGTCACGGCGAAGCCGCGCTGAACGGCGAAGGCGCGTGTCAGTAGCTAGCCAAGATGCGCGCCTCGAGCGAACGCATGTACTCCGCTGCTTCGGGAAAGCGCTGCTGCAGATGCGCCCGCCGTCGATCGGAAAAGTAGTAGCGGGAAAACAATTCCGCAAACAGCTCCCCCGAGCTCGAGCGAGCGTATTCGTCCAGACGAGGATCTTCGCTCAAGCGCTCATAGATGCGCAAGAAGCCGTCGCTTGTTGAGAGCCGGTCGCTCTGGTGATCGATCAAATGTCCGAGCTCGTGAAGCGCGGTCCAGCCCGGATCCTCGGTATCGTGTGCGATCAACGCGGTCTTGGCATCTGGGAGGTAAAGTCCAGCGGTGTGCACCAACGCGTTGGGTGCCCGAGTCTGTGCGGCAGCGAGCGCGGCCTTCGTCGTCAGAATCAGCTTGCCTCCAACGGACTCGACGAATCGTCGATACGCGGGGCTGAGTACTGCTAGCGAGGCAGCGACAGCCGCGCTGCGCTGCACGCCGTCGGCGCGTTCGATATTCCACTGCGTGTCACCGCCGTGCTCCGCAACTGCGTCGCGTATCGGCCATTCGGAGTCGAGTGCGTCCAGCAGGGGAGTCCACAGCATCAACGCAAACGCCGCCAAACAGATCGCCCCGATCGAGTAGCCCAGGCGAGTTCGCACTTGGGAGGGGGTTGCGTCCCGCGCCAAGCTCACAAGCGATACCGCGCTTCGAACAACAAGGCGACGCTGTAGACGTTGTCGTACTGGACGAACCCATCGAGATCTTCGAGCTGCTGGTTGAATGGGAGCCAGGCGACGCGACCGCCTACCGATAGGGCGATGATGTCTTCCAGCAAGAAATCGTAGCCGCCAGCGAGCCCGATAAGCGGGGCCCAGGCCGCAACCTGGATCTGGCTGTCGCCATTTGTGGTGGCCACTTCTTGCAGGTGCACCGCGCCGATCGGCACGCTCAACCAAGCGCCATCCGCGGGAGCGGACTGGACGCGCGGTTCGATTTGCATGTCGAAAACTCTGCGGCTGAGATCGGTCGTCACGGCCGGGCCGACGCCGTTGCTCGTCCCGATCGAGCGTCTCCCGGCTTCGAAGTTCAGACCGAAGCGCGGCCCCAGCTGCAGCACTCTCCAGGGAGTCTGCCAGTGAAACGCGACGCTAGGCCCGACCCCCGCAAAACCACCGGTGCATGCCGAGACGTCCCCCGACTGTTCACAGATCTCTCCAAAGTAGAACGTCGGCTGAGCGCCAAGGGATACGACACCAAACACGCTCGGGCTGGCTGCCTGCTCGTCTGCTGACTCCCCAGGCACGAGCGCGATATCCGTTGCCATGGCTGGCGCATTTGTCGAGCAGCAAGCCGCAAGTGTCAGTGCCAAGGTCATCCGGCGCATGCTGGGCTTACTAGCACGAGGAATGGGCTTGCGAGGACACAGTTGACGCACAAGTGTCCGGCGTGCCGCCTAGCTTCTCGGCGTGCTAGCGTGAGGAACCTTGAACAGCAATTTCTACAGCAGTTCGGCTGGGTTGGTCCTGGTCGTTGCCGTCGCCTGCGCGAACCAACCCGAACCTGGCCCTACCAGTGCAGCGACCACGCCATCTCGCGCTGCCCCAGAGCTGACGGCGCCGCAGGTGGCCAGCGCCACGCCGGTGACCCAGGGGCAGGCGGCGCCAACCCCCACGAGCGCCCCGCCGCCTCCCCCGGCTTACGAACAGGCCGATCTGGATCCAGACAACGACGCTGTGGTCGCGCCCCCGGAGCCGCTCGCGGATTGCGAGGCTCAACTAACGGCAGCAGGGATAGAATTCCGATCAGCTGAGTTTCCGCTCAAGCAGAAGCGAGGTAACGTGTTCACTTGCGGCGCCGAACAGGTCGTCACGTACTTGCAGGGTCCGGAGAACATCAAGTTTAACGCGCGTCCCACATTTACCTGTCGCATGGCGCTGGCGACCGGCCGCTTCGAGCAACTGGCGCAAGAGGAAGCGGAGCGTTTCTTGAACGCGCAGGTCGTCAAAGTTGTTCACATGGGAACCTACAGCTGCCGCAAGATGGCTCGCTTCCAGATGGTGAGTGAGCACAGCTATGCCAACGCCATCGACATCAAGAGTTTCGTGCTCTCCAACGGGCGCCGGATCAGCGTGAAGCAACACTTTGGCAGCACTGGCAGCGAACCCGACACGCCGGAGGGGAAGTTCCTACGTTCGCTGGCTCGGCGCCTGTTTGACGAGCGCGTGTATTCAGTAGTGCTCACGCCGTTCTGGGACCGGTTGCACCACGACCATTTTCATTTCGATCTGGCCCGTTACCGCGTGGACGGAACCAGAAAATAGCGGAATTCGGCGGATCCACGCGTTTTCCCTGGTCTGGTTGCCGGCGGGCGGGCCGTGCCTTGCCAAAGGGTCATCCGTTCTTATTGTCACAGCTATATGTTCGAACGTGGGTTTCTCACCGTGGGGCGGCTTCGGGGCGTGCCGATCCGCCTGCATTGGTCCACGGCGCTGGGCGCTTTCTTCTTCGGTGGATTGCGTTTTGTGCCCGCGTTTTGGCTGGCATTCGTGGTCTTGGTGCTCGTGCATGAGTTCGGGCACGCGCTGTTCGCCCAACGCCTGGGTCACCGTGCCCTGGCGGTAGACGTCACCGGTTTCGGTGGGTTGTGCCACTGGGATGCGCGGCGGGCCAGCGCGCTCGACCACTATGTGGTGGCCTGGGGCGGAGTGGTTGCGCAACTGTTGCTCTTGCTGCTTACCGCCACCTACTCGGCGATTGCGGGCCCCCCGACGTCCGTGATCGAAGCCCAAATTGTGTCGGCGTTTATTGGCACCAATTTGTGGCTGATCGGGTTGAACTTGATTCCTGTAGCGCCGCTGGATGGGGCCCGTGCTTGGAAACTTTTCGGTGAACTTCGTCGTCGGCGCATCACCCCCTGGAGTCTGGTCCAGCGCTGGGCGCACCGGCGCCGTTTCTATCGTTCTGCCGGGGCTAAGCCCCCACCGCAAGCGCGTCAAAACGGGACGCCCGAAGGGCAGCAATCAGCGTCGACCGGCGGCAGCCAGGCGGAATTAGCCAGACTTTTCGAGAGCGTCGCCGAAGAGGCGCGACGTGCTCGCGAGACATCACGCAAGTGAGGCAGAGAGACGTTTGGGCTAGGTAGGACCCGCAGCACGCGGGGGGTTGGGAAGCTTTCTCCTACGACCTGCGGAGGGTTTCGCCTTATTCATCAATTACCAGTGACTTTTCTGCCACCTGCACTTCTCCAGCAGGTGAGCCTAGGGTGATCACTTCTGAGGTTTGGATGCATTGGTCATTCATACGACAAGCACTTGGTGTCAAAACGCTGGAGTGATCGCCTCGCACTGGGGCGACATATGGCAATGGTGTCCTTCGCGAGGGGACAAGTCCCGGCATATTTGCGGCCTGGTGGTGATGGATGTGGGTTGGAGCACAACAGGAGAAACGCATGGTGATGGCAGGGCAAGAGCAACTCCCGGATGACACGACTGGGCTGGCTTTGGCTTTTGGAAGGCTGACCGCGGGGCGTTCGCTCCAGGCAGCGCTGGAAGCAGGAGAGTTCATCTTTCACCGAGTATTCAATGGCGATCGTCGCCTGCTCTATGAACGCGGCCGCAAGTGTCACTCGTTGCGACGCTTGGCAGCTCGCCCAGGTCTTGGAATGAGCGTTTCTTCCCTGTGGCGAGCCGTGGCGGTGTATGAACTTTCGTTGCGCTTTCCTGAGCTGGTCCAGTACGAGCACGTTGGCGTAGGGCACATCAGTGTCGTGCTAGGACTTCCAAACGCGGACGTGTTTCGCTTACTTCGAATGGCGGAAGGTGAACGCTGGACAAAGCGCAAATTGCAGCAGATTGCCGCTGATTTGCGACGTCAATATCGCCAAAGCAATGGTCCGCCGACTTCCACCGTCGTCGATTGTCTTGCCGGGGTCGAGTTGCTGGGCCGCGACGCGGAGCGCTGCTTGGACGCTGGCGCGCTCGAACCGGAGGAAGCAGCTAGAGCGCTTGATAGTCTGGCGCGCATCCAAGGTGGTCTCGCTGAGTTGGAAGTTCGATTGCGTCGGCGGCTGACGGAGGCTACCCCGCACGTACCGTATGTGGTTCAGCAATCTCCCGAAGTGCAACAATAGCGTCGTGGTCGCCCGCGACTATCAGGTGACACCCGACGCGCAGTTCATGCCCTGCATGGGGGTTGTAGATGAACGCGCCGTCGGGTTCTCGGATCCCGACCACTAAAGCGTTGGTTCTAGCCCGGATGTGGGACGTGACCACGGTTTCTCCAATCAATGGAGAACCGTCGACCAACTCCACATCTTCCATATGCAGGGAGCTCTTGCTCATCGCTTGCATCCCGTCGAGGAACTCCATGGTTCTCGGTCGAATCAACTCACTCACGAGTCTGAAGCCGCCGATCTGATGGGGACAGACGAGCTTGTCGGCGCCAGCTTTGAGTAGCTTTGGCTCGTTCTCGGTTTCGAGCATCTTGGAGACGATCTTCAGATTGGGATTGAGGGTGCGGGACGACAGCACCACGAACACATTGTCCCGATCTTCTGTCAGCGCCGAGACCAAACCCCAGGCACGTTCGATGCCCGCAGCCTGCAGGGCGTGGTCGTCGGTGGCGTCGCCAGCGACGTAGATCAAACGACCATCGTAGTTTTGGTCGCTCAATCTCTCTAGCAATTCAGCGTTGCGGTCGACGATCACGAATGGTTTGCCCAGCGCCGCCAATTCCTCGACACAATACTTGCCGGTACGTCCGCAGCCTGCGACCACGATGTGGTCGCGGATACCCTCGAGCTTCTTTTCCATTCGTCGTCTCCTGAAGGCCTTTCCCAACGTGCCTTCGACCAGCATCGCTGTGAGCGCGGACTCGAAGAACGCCAACGCCGCCACGCCAGAAATGATCATCACGGCCACCACGGCGTGAGTGCCAGGGTAACGGTCCAGCTCGGGCGGCTCTCCGAAGCCCACCGTGGACACGGTGATCAACGCAAAGTAGATGTTTTGCCAGAGGCTGTAGTCCCCATTGGTGAGCACCCACAAGGCGATTCCGCCGGCGAACACCACCGTGAACAGCATCAGGCACGCCGACAGCACATGCCTGGGCCAAAACATCGGGTGTTCGCTGTGGCCGACTTTCTTGTGGCTGGACACGTGCTTGGAACGTTAGCTCAAACGCCGGTCGGGGAGGCTATTTTTGGCGAGCGGCCCAGCTTCCGCCATCGAGATTGATCACACATCCGCTCAGATGGGAGCTGAACTCACCCACCAGCGTGGCCACGGCCATCGCGACAGCCTTCGGTGGGATCAGCTGCCCCATGGGGACTGCCGCCGCCCACGCGTCGAGCTGGGCCTGGCAGTCGATGTCGTGCTGGGTTGCCAATTGCTGGGCCTGCTCAAGAGCTCCGGGCGTCAGGACTTGCTCCGTCCACAGCAGGTTCAGCCTCACGCCGTGTTCGGCCCAGTCCGTCGCCAGCTTCGCCAGCCAGAGTCTGACCTGCTCAGGCTGGTCAGGAAGCGCCGTGTGGGGGGCGGCGCACAGCACCACCAGCGCCAGGCGTCCTGGGGTCGGCTCGGGCTCTGGCGCGTCGTGGGGGTGGGTCGGGCGCTGTCTTTCGCCACCTGGTTCGACGCTGCTCGATTGGGCACTGCTCAATTGGGCACCGGGAGGCTCGGCACTGCGCGGCTCGGCACGCGGCCAGATAGCGCTCAGCAGGTGATCGACCGCGTCTGGTTTCGGGGCGTCGCCCGTCGGCCACAGCATTAGCACGCCATCGACCTCCAGCTCCTGGGCGTGCAGCCACGCATTCAGACCTTCGCCCTGCCCCGTGGACGCCAGCTGGGAGAAGTCCAGCGGCGTAAACCGATGCAGTTCGCTCTGTGCCAGCGACGCATCCAGCGCCTCCAAGTCGGCGTCTTCACGGCCAACCAGCAGCAGCCGATGGCCCTCCAGTGCGAGCGCCTGACAGATGCTGGGCCCGAGATCTGATCCCGCGTCTAAAACCAATAAGGTTTTCGGCGCTCTAGCAGAAGTTTTCGTCAAAGTTCGGTGCCTCGGTTAGCATGTCATCATGGCTGCCCGCGCGATCTCTTCCGGAACCATTTCCTTCGGCTTGGTTTCGATTCCCGTCAAGCTCTACACGGCGACTTCTGCGCAGCAAACACGCTTCAATATGCTGCACAAGGAGACCTCAAGCCGGGTCAAGCAGCAGTACGTCGTTCCCAGTACTGGAGAAGTCGTCGACCGAAAAGAGTTGGTCAAAGGTTTCGAATACAGCAAGGGCCAATATGTCATCTTCACGGAGGATGAATTGAAGGCGATGGAGGCGGATCGCACCGGCAGCTTCGATATCGTCGAATTCGTTCCGCTCGACTCCGTCGACATGATCCATGTCGAGAAGACCTATTACCTCGGTCCGGACAAGGGCGGGGACAAGGCCTACCAGCTGTTGCGCCAATCGATGGACGAAACCGGCAAAGTGGCGGTGGGGCGGTGGGCGGCCAAGGGCAAGGAGCAGTTGGTGCTGATACGGCCGTACAAGGACGGCCTGATGCTGCACCAGATGTACTACGCCAACGAGGTGCGGGCTTTCGATGACGTTGAACGGGGTGCCACGTTTGAGTTCAAGGAAGTCGAGCGCGAGTTGGCGAAGAAGCTGATAGCGGAGCTTTCCGTAGACGCGTTCGACGCTTCCAAGTTCAGAGATGACTACGGCGACCGCGTCAAAGAGGCGATCGAACAGAAGGTCGCTGGCCAAGAAATCCAGGTGGCCCAAGAGGTGCCCAAGGCTCAAATCATCGACCTGTTCGAGGCACTGAAGCAGAGTCTCAGCGAAGCCCAGGCCACGACCGACGAAGGTACGGAATCGGCGGGGGATGCGAAGGGGCCCGCAAAAGCCAAGCCCCCCGGCAAGAAGAAGAAGACAGGCTCTTGAGCTGAGCCCCGCGCCTGAGCGACCTCAACCGTCTTGGGGGTCTGGGTGCTACGGGCGCTACTTCTTGGGCGCCGGCTGCTCAGTTTCTGGCTGTGCGCTACCCACCAGCTTTGCTGATGGTGGCGGGCGCAAGATCAATGTCGGCGGCTTCTCCAAGATGATCGACGAAAGCACGACGTTCCCGTTTTTCAGCTTGTCGAACTCGAGGGTGAAGTCCTTGTAGTAGTGTCGTTCGACCAACCCGGGTGCGGCCTCTTCGGGTTCGCGCACCTGTTCCTTGCGCTCCGGCTCTCCAAGGGTCGAGGCGATGTACTTGGGGTACATGCCCAATTCGGCCCCCTGGGGAAATCGGCCGTTGAAGATGCCGTAGGTGTGCTCAGGACTATCGCCAAACGGACGCTCATCGCCTTGAATTTGAATTTTGACCAGCACCCCGTCCTCGAGATGGAAATCGACGGCATGGGCGGCATACCGGCACAGCGTCTGGGTCTTCTCTGAGCAAGGAGCTTCCATCAAGCGTTCGATCGTCCTGAGCGTGGCTCCGAATCGAATGGGTCCGATGCCCTGACCTGGAAAGACCCCAAGCTTGGGTCCAACGGGGATGCTGAAGAGTTCCGCTTTGCGTCCTTTGGCGGGTTGCGTCGTGGGCGCGGCAGGTTGCTTGTCTGCCGAGGGTGCAGTGGCAGTGGCGTCGGGTTGCTTGTCACGCTTGCAGCCGACCAACGTCAGGCTGGCAATCAATCCGAACAACGACAATCGAGTAGAAACGAACATTATCAAGACCAATGGGAGAGAGCTGAGTGGGCCACCAAGCGTGCAAACTAGCGTTCACGGAACTGCTGCGCTAGCGGAATGCGTCTTCCAGGGCCGAAGGCCTTCCGAGTGATGATCAGACCGGGAGCTGCCTGTCGTCGCTTGTACTCGGCGCGGGTAACCAAGCCCACGACTCGCTCGACGACCGCCGGGTCAAACCCTTGCGCCAGCAATTCGCGGACGCTCTTGTGATCTTCAATGTACGCCGCCAGCACCGCATCCAACACTTCGTATGGCGGCAGTGAGTCCTGGTCTAGCTGGCCAGGACGAAGCTCCGCGGAGGGCGGTTTGGTGATGCTCCGCTCCGGGATCCGTTCGCTGGTTTGGTTAACCCAATTCGCGATTTTGTAGACCATCGTTTTCGGCACGTCGCTGATGACGGAGAGGCCTCCAACCATATCTCCGTACAGCGTGCAGTAACCGACCGCCACCTCGCTCTTATTCCCAGTCGTCAAGGGTAAGGCGCCGCTGCGGTTGGAAAAAGCCATGACCGTGGCACCGCGGATCCGCGCCTGCACATTTTCCCAAGTGACATCCTTTTCGCCGGCTTCCGCGGCCGCGTCCAGCGGGGCACTGAGACTTCGAATGTAGCTTGCGAAGATAGGGTCAATATCTAGCAGCTCAAAACCGATGCCCAAATTCTCAGCCAGATGCCGCGCGTCTTCCACGGATTCTGACGAAGAGTAGCGAGTGGGCATCGCGATTCCTTGCACGTTTTCTGGGCCGAGTGCGTCCGCAGCGACGGTCGCGACCAACGCCGAGTCGATTCCTCCGCTGAGCCCCAGGACCGCCCGCTTGAAGCCACACTTGCGGGCGTAGTCGCGCACGCCGACAACCAGCGCGCGATAGGCAGCTTCCGGTTCGCATTCGACGTCTGGTTCGACACGTGCTGGGCCGATCAGCGAGGTCAGCAGCAGATCCTCTTCGAACATCTTGGCTCTCGCTATTAGCTCGCCGGAGGGGCCGAACAAGGCGCTGCGGCCGTCGAAGATCAGCTCGTCGTTGGCGCCAACTTGGTTGACCATCGCCAGAGGAACGTTGTGGTGCTTGGCTTGTCCCGCAAACAGTCGTTCCCGCCCCCGAAGCTTGGTGAGCGTGAACGGGCTAGCGGAGAGATTCACGAGCAGGTCTGCCGTATTCGGACTGACGCGCGCTAGCGGATCATGGCTGTAGCGCCCCTTTAGCTCCGGTGCGTTGCCCCAAGCGTCCTCGCAGATGCTGATCGCACATCGTAGTCCCGCCAGCGTTTCGATGTGGAGCGATTCGCCGGCAGTGAAGTAGCGATGCTCATCGAAGACGTCGTAGGTGGGGAGCAGCTGCTTGCTGGCTCGCCCGAGTAGTTTTCCGTTCTGGGCAATGAAGGCGTCGTTCGTCAGTTTTCCGTCGTGATGGCCCAACGAGCCAAATACCAGTGGAATGGACTCACTGCGATTGATGAGGTGCTGGTTGGCGTCCAGGACGGAGCGCACGAAGCTCGGCCGATCAAGCAAGTCCCGCGGAGGGTAGCCTGGGACCACCAGCTCAGAGGTGAGCACCAGCTGGGCGCCCATATTCTGGGCTCTCTTGACCCCCGCGAGCAGTCTTTCGGTGTTCGCTTCGAGAGCCCCGACAGTGGGGTTCAACTGGAGTAGCGCGATCAGGGTGGACACTAGGATTTCTGTGGTATGGCGGGCAGCAGCCTGGTCGTTGCCAGGCTATGGTTTGCCCTGCAGATGAGCAAGTTCGATCAGAGATTCCTGTTTGTTACGGGAAAAGGCGGCGTCGGCAAGACGACGGTTTCGGTTGCGCTGGCTCGGCATCTGGCGAAGAACGGCCGGCGGGTACTGCTCGCCGTGACTGAGGGAGCCGGCGCGTCCCGACTTCTGGGGGTGAAACCAGGTCATGATCCGACCCCTGTCCCGCTCGACGAGGGCGCGCTCTGGTTGGTCGAGATCGAACCGGAAGCTTCGATCCGCCAGTACGCTGAATTGATCCTGCATAGCCACCTCGCCGTCAGTGCCATATTCGACAATCGCTACAGCCGGAGCTTTTTGCGTGCCGTGCCCGGATTGTACCAATGGGCGACCTTGGGCAAAGCTTGGTTTCATACCACCGAGGAGGTTGACGGACGGCCCCGCTTTGACACCGTTGTGTTTGATGCGCCAGCAACAGGCCATGGCTTGGAGATGTTGCGCGTGCCGCGGGTGATCAGCGAGGCTTCGCCTCCCGGACCGTTGCGGCGGGACGCCGATGCGGCGTGGCAGCTGTTTTCCGACGCGGATCGAAGTGGAGTGGTCTTGGTCACGCTGCCCGAGGAGCTGCCCGTGACGGAGTGCATCGAGTTGGCTGAAGGTATCTCTCAGTTGGGCCTTCCGGTAGCTGGGGCCGTAGTCAATGCTCGCTTGCCCGACGTATTTCTCGAACCACCCGAGGTGGAGGCGAGTCCCAGCCTCGGCCCAGCGGCGCAGCGTGTTTTGGCTGTGGCGCGCGATAGGTATGAACAAGAGTCGTCTCAGCGGCTTCAGCAAAAGCGCTTGAAACGCGCGTTGAGCTGCCCGCTGATAGTATTGCCATGGCTCGCAAATCTGCCTTCCGCTCAGGGCAGCACTGAGCTTGCCTTGGCGTTTGAGTCGGCCGAACCATGAGCGACCAAGCGCTGGACCAGGCTCGCGAGCTCTCGGCGCGCGGCGCCCCAGAGCCGCTGTGGCGTCGGCTGGCACCGTTCGTGTTTGCCGCCTTGCTGCTGCTCTGGGTTGCACTGCGGGTGGACCGGGGACAGCTGTTCGAGGCTTTGTCGCGGGCGCCGTTCTTTGGGCTGGTAACGTTTGCTTTGTTTTGGAATCTGCTACTGCTGGTAGCGGACGCGTGGGCGACCGCACTGGTTTATCGCGCCAGCGTGTGTGCGGTCGGCTTTCGGCCACTGTTCATCATTCGCGGCGCGAGCTATCTGCCGAGCCTACTCAATCATCATGTCGGCCAAGGCTGGCTCACCTACTTCTTGGCGAAAGCGTATGACGCCCAACTTTGGCGCGTAGCTGGGGCGACGCTGATCGTGTACATCACGACCTTTGGGTGTTTGGTGGGGTTTGGGTTGTTCGCGTTGCCCTTCAATCCCACGCGCCTGAGCTGGATGTTGCCGCTACTTCTGGGCTGCGTCGTAGCAGGCCTGTTGTTCCTTGCGGTTGTCTGGTGGCAACCCGTCTGGCTTGCCAAGCGGCAGCTGCTTGCACCGCTGTTTGAGCTCGGGGTTGGCGGTCATTTTCGCATGCTGTTTGCGCGTATTCCTCACGTGCTTGTGCTGTTTGTTGGCACCTGGGCGCCGCTGTACGCGTTCGGGGTGCACATCCCGTGGGCCGCAGCTCTGGCGTTGATCCCGCCCGTGATGTTCGTCTCGGCGTTGCCGATTACGCCCCAGGGAGTTGGGACCCGCGATGCGCTGTCAGTGTACTTGTTCGCACAGTTCGTGCCCCAAGAAGATGGCCCAGCGTTGGTCGCCGCATCGACCTTATCGTGGGCGATGGCGCTCACGCTGGTGCAGCTACTGGTATCGCCGATGCTGATGCGCAAGGCCTATTCGTTGCTGCGCCGCAGCTGAATCGTTGCCGCGCCTGGGATAGCCGCACGCCCGGGCTAGCTGCGTCCGATCCCGGTGTACTCGAAATCAAGCTCGTGGAACTCGGCGGGAGTCCACACGTTGCGGCCATCGTAGACTCGTCGTCCGCGCATCAGGCTGCTCAATTGGGCAATGTTGGGCGAGTTGAACTCGCGCCACTCCGTGCAAAGGATCAATGCATCTGCGCCCTCACAGGCTTTGTAGGCATCGGCGTGCAGCGTGACGCCCTGCTTGATGCCCATGACCTCCAGGCGCTCTTGAGCCGTGGTCAGTGCTTCGGGGTCGCTAGCGGAGACCGTCGCGCCGTGCTTGAGCAGCTCTTCGATCAGGTGAAACGCGGGCGCTTCACGCACGTCGTCGGTTTTGGGCTTGAAGGCGAGTCCCCATAGCGTGATGTGCTTTCCTTCGAGGCTGTCAAAGTCCTCCAGCAGGTGTTTCATCACGAGCTGAACCGGCTTCGTGTTGGCGGTGACCGCGGCGCCAGCAACGTCCATGCTCAGGCCGTATTCCGAGCCCGTTCGCACCAGCGCTCGCAGATCTTTCGGAAAGCAGCTGCCACCGAAGCCGAGCCCCGGGTACAGAAATTGATAGCCAATGCGCTTGTCGGCACCGACCGCAATGCGTACTTGCTCCACGTCGCCGCCTGCCGCGTCACACAGCATGGCAATTTCGTTCATGAACGAGATCTTGGTCGCCAGTAGCGCGTTGGATGCGTACTTGACGATTTCGGCGCTCTTGGGTGTCATTCGATGGATGCGGTTCCGCTGGCGATTGAACGGTTGATACAGGCGGTCCAAGATCTCGAATGCGCGCTCTTCTCGGGCGCCGACGACAATGCGGTCAGGCTTGAGGAAGTCGTTGACGGCGTCGCCCTCTTTCAGAAACTCCGGGTTGCTGACGACCATCATCTTGTGTTCCCCATGTTGGTCGACCAGCGCTTTGACCTTGTCGTTGGTGCCCACAGGAACGGTGCTCTTCAGTACGACTAGAAGGTCGTGCTCGGCGCTTTCCGCGACGGACTTGGCCACGGCTAGTACCGCCGACAAGTCCGCTGATCCATCCTCGTGAGGAGGAGTTCCGACGGCGATGAACGCCGCTGCGCTGCCTCGGAGGCCTTCTTTCAAATTGGTCGTGAAGCGTAGGCGCTTAGGCCAGTTGCGCTTAACCAACTCATCGAGCCCCGGCTCGAAGAACGGGACGTCTCCGCGTCGCAGCCGCTCGAGTTTGGCTTCGTCGACGTCGACGCATACCACCTCATGGCCCGACTCGGCGAAGCAGGCGCCCGCGACCAGACCAACGTAGCCAGTTCCGATGACAGTAACTTTCACAGCCTGGCTGTCTACCCGGTATCCACCGGGACGTCCAGACCATGGCCTGCCTCAAGTTGGCTGATGATCTTCTGGGCCAATTCCGCCCGGATACCGAACCACGAGGCCAGTTTCAGGATCAAATCCTGCTCCTGGCTGGCTAGTTCTTGGTCCGCCACCGCGACCGCCGCGGCCAGCGCAAAGGCGTTTTCGGCCTCCTCGGGGCGCCGCTGCAATGACTCCCCAATCGCCTGCAGACGCGCGTCGCGGCCATATTGGCCGAGGTTCGACGAGTAGTTCTCCAGCATGACATCAATTGTCTTCGGGTGGAGCACGTCGTTGGTGAGCGCCCGGATCGCGCCTCGGACCGCTAGCACTTCCTCCTCAAGCACCCGGTCATCGGCCGCACTCATCAGGAACAGCGTTTCCGCGGTGGCGTCCACGCTGTAAAGCGCGTCCATCTCCTGGGGGCTGAGCAGCCCCTCGCGTGTCAGTACGTCATAGGCCGATGAGACCACCGGAGTCGGCTCGCGTCCACTGACCAAAAGGGCATCCCGAAGCGCTTCGATTGTCGCGATATCCAGCTTCATCGTCCCCAACGGTACACCCGAAAGCCAGACCTAAAAAGGTACAACCCTCTGTCATGGGTGCGGTACGCAACAAGCAAAGGGTTTCCGCGGTGTTGCGCCGCACCCGGCGAGCACCTCCGCCGAGATCCCAAAGCTAGCTCCTTGGTCGTGCTCTGGGTATTGTAGGCTGCCGGCGTGACCCTCGCTTGGACAGGTGAGCAGCTTCAATGGCGCGTGTGCTGATAGTCGACGGAAACGACAAATCCCGGGAGAACCTCGCAGAAATGCTGCGGGAAGAACACTTCATCGAGACAGCCCCGGATGAGCGCACGAGCATCTTCTTGCTATTGGCCGAGACTTGGGACGTGGTGGTGATGGATCCGACCCACGCTCAAGTTGGTGGCGTCGCTATCATGCGCCACATCACCGAGGAGTGCGCGACCCGTCCAGAGGTCGTAGTTGTGACTCACCAAGCCGATTTGGCTTCGGTAATTGGAACCCTACGAGCCGGCGCTTTTGAGTTCGTGCCCCGGCCTCTGGACGCCGCCGCGCTCAAGAAGGCTGTGGCCAACGCCGCACAACTGCGCGCGTTTCAGCAGGAAAAGCGCCGTCTCGAGCAAGAGAATCGTGAGCGCCGGGCGCGCCTGCAAGAGATGGCTAAGAAGCGCACCCACCAAGTAAAGGAACTGTTCGCGAATGTGCCGGCGATGCTGTTTCGCTTGGCGTCGGAGCCTGGAGGTGAGCTGGCGCCGACTTTCGTTAGCCCACACTGCGAACAGGTGTTGGGCGTGTCCGCCGATCAGCTGATGAGCGAACCGGAAAGCTTCTCCTCTCTGATCCATCCAGAGGACCAGGACCGTTTTCGAGCTGAGCTCGAGTATGCCGAGGCCCATAGTGAGCGACTGCACTTCGAGGGACGCTTTGTCCTGCCATCGGGCATGACTCGCTGGTACCAGTGCGTGTGCCAGCCGGTGCGCGACGCGGATGGAGTAGTCTGTTGGGACGGTTTGCTGCTCGACGTGAGCGAGCGCAATGAGCTCCAGACCCAGTTGGTGCTAGCGGATCGCTTGGCGACGGTCGGTACGCTGTCGGCGTCAGTTGCTCACGAGGTGAACAATCCGCTGGCCTATGTGTATTCTAGCCTGTCCGAGCTCCGCGAAGGTATTGCCGCCTTCGGGGACAAGGAGCTGACCAATCTGGCGGACGACGCGCTCGAGGGGCTTCAGCGTATCGACCGAACAGTTAGAGATCTACGAACCTTTGCACGTTCGTCTTCGCACGCCGAGGGAGCTGTTCGTATCATTGACGTGTTGGATGCCAGCGCACGACTCGCATCCAATGAGATCCGCCACCGTGCCGTACTGGAGAAGCAGTATGGCGCAGACGTCAAAGTGTTGGCGGATGAGTCCAATCTGGGTCAGGTGTTTCTGAATCTGCTGGTTACCAGCGCGCAGTCGATCCCCGAGGGGGACGCACAAAGTCATCGGATCGTGATCGAAGTTGTGGTGGACGAACTCGAACGAGTGCGGATCCAAATCTGGGATAATGGTCCGGGCTTAGAGGAGACTTTGCTGCGGCGCGCGTTTGATGCTCTGCCAGCAGGACATTCGCTGAGGGCAGGAATGGGCCTGTATGTGTGTCGGCGTATCGTGGCCGAGTTGGGCGGCCAGATATCGGCAAATCGTCGGGATCACGGAGGAAATCACTTCACGGTGACGCTGCCGATCATGCCCGACTCGTCGCGAGAGCGAGCACGACCGCTGCTGAGGGTGTTGCCCGACCGGCCCGCGCGAGTCTTGGTAGTTGATGACGAGGATCTCGTCGTTACTGCGCTGGTCCGTGCATTGGATGGGCATCAGGTGACTTGCGCGCGATCTGGCCGCGAAGCGATCGAACTGCTCGGCACATCTGGTCCGTTTGACCTGGTTCTATGTGACGTGATGATGCCGGACATGACTGGCGCCGACGTGTACAAAGCGGCGCGCGGGTTCGAGCCCGGCGCGGAGGGGCGCATCGTGTTTGTCACCGGCGGAGCATTTACCCCTGCTGCTCGAGACTTCCTCGATCGCGTTCCGAACCGTCGCATCACCAAGCCGTTTTCTCGAGAAGGAGTGCGGGCCCTGGTTGATAAGATGAGGCTCTAGCCGCGGCTTGAAAAAGCACCGCTAGCGCAGGGCGAGGCCCTGAGAAGCGCCTTTTAGGCTTGCCGTTTCGCTACGGACGCACATCACCACACTTGCTGATCGCTCCACCACCGCGCCGCTGTACTACAGGCGGATTGGACTGACAGCGGCAGGATAACGGGAAGATTTTGAGGGACAGACGCCCGACGATTGGATACCGTCGAACGCATGAGGGCGACCCGACTTAAGTTTGGACTTTCAGTGTTGCTAGGCGGGTTGATGCTCCCGCTGGCGTGCGGTGATGACGCTCCTTCGGTAGATCCGGGCCTGATGGCTGACGACGACACGGACGCCGGCGCGGACGATGACATGGATGATGCCGACGACGACGCGGATGATGCCGTGGATGATGATGTTGTCCCCATCGGCGATGACGATGATGACGTGCTCACCATGCCCGACGGCGGAGGTGACCGCCCCGCGCCGATGGATGCGGGTGACGACGACGATCAGCCGATGATGGACGCGTCTGTCGTTGACGCCGGCATCGCGGACTCGGGGACGATGGAAGACGCGGGGATGATTGTGGATGCGGGGCCAGAGGTTGACGCTTCGCTCCCGCCAGCACCGGTCACGATCAGCTCGATCGCGCGTGGCGATTTCGCCTTGCTGCCTGGATACACAGCTCCCCCGCTCCCCGTGCCGACCGTTGACGGTGGGGCAGATGCGGGTCCCCCTCAGCCCGGTCCATTGCCGACCGTTTCGGGCGCAGCGATGCTAATTCGCATGAGCAATGGCACGACCACGGTGATGGTGGAGGTCGCTGGATTGACGCCCAGCACTGCGTATCCAGCCCACGTCCACGCCGGGCCCTGCAGCGCTAACGGTCTTGGCCACTACAAGCTCGATCCGACCGAAGCGGCGACGCTCGAGGCGAATGAAATTTGGCCCTTGTTCACCACCGACGTCGACGGCAAGGGCTCGGCCGAAGTGATTGCCGACCACTTGGCTCGCGGTGATGCCCTGTCAGTCGTCATTCACGACCCGGAGCAAGCCAACGCCAAGATGGCTTGCGCGGATCTGAAGTACACGGATCCACCGTCCGTTGTTGCTAGCGGGGACTTTGCTCCCTTCGCAGCTGCGGAGCTTGGAGACGAAAGCATCGCTGGTAGCGCAACGCTCACCCGGACCCGTAACGGAGCGACGATTCAAGTCAACGTCACCGGACTCGACCCAAACGAGAGCTATGCTACTCACCTGCATTCGCTGCCCTGCGAGGTGGACAACGCGGGTTCGCACTACAAGATTGATCCACTGATCGCGACCACCGAGGAGAGCAACGAGATTTGGCCCAGTGTGGTGCCCGTGGCGGATGGCTCTTCCAGCTATCAAGCGACGTTGACTCATCGGCCACGGGAAGACGCCCAGTCGATCGTCATTCACCGTCAGGTAATTGTGGACGGCGGGGTAGCCAGCGCCCCCAAAGTCGCGTGCGCGAACCTGGAGCGAATGACATTTCCGACGTCGACTTCCAGCGCCACCGGCTCATTGCTGGCGGATGGGCAAATCCGGACTCCGACGATGCTACCCCGCGCGAGTCTCACCCGCGGGCTTGACGGCAGAACCACCGTGACGCTCAACGTGTTTAACTCAGTGCCGGACACCATGCACGCGGTGCACGTGCATGATTCTCCGTGTAGTGTGAACGATGGAGGCGCACACTACAAGATCGATCGCAGCATCACTGACACGCTCGAGTCGAACGAGATCTGGGTGCCAATCACCACTTCCGCAAACGGCGCTGCGACGGACGTTGTGATTGTCCAGCACCTGGCTCGTCCCGATGCACAGTCGCTCGTGATCCACGATCCGACTGACGGCGCCCGCCTGGCATGCATTGATTTCGACTGACGCAGGTACTCTCAGTCGTTGCACCCTGGGGGTTGCCCAAAGCCACCCCCAAGCAAGTCGTCGCTACTCCAACGCTCTGGTGAACAACGATGAGGTTGGCACCAGTCTAAACCAATCGGCGGTGCGCCCATCGGCTTGTTGAAACAGGCGCTCTCCATGCTCCATGGCGCACGCTTCGCCCGTTTCCGCAGGTAGGTACACCAAGGAGTACTCGAGTGCGGCTTGCAGCAGGCAGGAGCGGATTTCGGGCTGCAGTGCGTCGTTGAAATGCCCGACCAGGTCTTGTAGGTCGTTGAATTGCAGCTCGTGCATCGGGACCTCACCGCTGGCGTCGACCGGCTTCCCCGCGTCTTCCGTTCGGTAGTTGCCCAGCCCGTCAAAATGCTCGAAGGCGTAGCCCGTGGGGTCGATGATCTGGTGGCATCCGGCACACGCTGGCTCAGTGCGGTGAGCATCGAACATTTCCCGTGTGGTTAGCCCTTCTGGCACCTCGGGTGCGGTGAAATCGATCGAGGGGGGTGGGGG